>JAQCBZ010000017.1 GCA_027621355.1 Bacteroidota bacterium
TTCGTTTGCCGTGGCTTCCAAAGAACCGAGCCGCAACGATTTGGTGAATTCACCCGCCTCAAAGCGCCCCACTCCGGAGCGACTTTTCAACACCGAGCTTGGCTTGGACCACCAATTTGATGCGTGGCGAATGCAAGTCAATGGATTTTGGATGCATTATCGCGACCAGCTGGTTCTTAATGGAGCCGTAAACGACGTTGGCGAATATGTCCGCGAGAATGTCCCCCTTAGTGACCGCATGGGAGTGGAGCTCTCGGCTCAATGGCAGCCCACGCAATCGTTCACATGGGACGTGTCGGCAACAGCAGCCAGCCATACCATTCGCGATTATGTGGAATCACTCGATAATTATGACGTTGGAGGTGTGTCAAGAGTCGAGCATGGGACAACGCCGATTGCATTCTCACCCGCTGGTATTGTGGCTCAACAGGTGCGATGGACATGGAAAAATTGGACGACGCTGGCGGAGACCAAGTGGGTATCGAGACAATACCTCGACAATACGGGGACCGAAAGTCGCTCAATTGACCCTTATATTGTAACCAATCTACAATTCACAGGTGACGCCTCCAGCGCTTCATGGGCACAACGGCTGGGCTTTGATGAGCTCAAGCTAACGGTTCGTATTGCCAACGTATTCAATAAGACCTATGTCGCGAATGGATACACCTTTGGATTTATCGCCGGTGGGGAGGCTCAGTATTTCAACTATGTGTATCCTCAAGCCGAACGCCATGTGATGACCACGATTCGAGTGGGATTTTAGGGCACAGTTAAAATTGGCTAGATCGGTAAAATTGGCTGAATGGGGTGGAATGGTTAATATGGACATGGCTTCTGTGTCAAACACATAGGCCATTAACACTTACACCTATACCTACCAAGCCCTGCATCGCTGCAATGACTAGGTCATATGCAAGGTTTTAACTAGTTATTACGCTCAAATTATGATTGACCTTTCCTCTCGCACCCCCGCTAGATGGGGCCTTCTGATAGCAGTACTTGCGTTATGTTCTCCTGCCCTTGTGGTAGGCCAGACATCTGGACTTCCAAAACCAAGCGAATACTTAGGATATGAGTTGGGTCAAAAATTTACGCCACACCACAAGGTGATAGGCTACTTTGAAGAGGTGGCCACGCTGTCGGATCGTGTCACGTACAAGGTTTATGGATCGACGTACGAGGGTCGAGACCTTGTGTATGTTGTGGTAACCTCTGTTGAGAATCATCAGCAATTGGAGGAAATCCGCACCAACAATTTAATCCTTAGTGGTCAGATGACGGGTGAGCCTTCTGACAATCAAAAAGCGATCACGTGGCTTAGTTATAACGTTCACGGTGACGAAGCCTCTAGCTCTGAAGCTGCGATGATGACACTCTATGAGCTTGCGAGTCATACGGATGCCGAAACCCTGTCATGGCTGGAGAACTCTGTCATTATAATGGATCCAATGCTTAACCCAGATGGGCGAGACCGATATGTTTCGTTTGTGACTCAATATACAGGGAGCCAGCCCAATCCAAATGGCTATGCACAAGAGCATAATCAACCGTGGCCACGGGGTCGAGCCAACCACTATCTTTTTGATTTGAATCGTGACTGGGCATGGGGTATTCAGCAAGAGTCACGTCATCGAATCGCTGCCTATCACCAATGGATGCCACATGTCCACGTTGACTTTCATGAACAGGGCTTCACCTCTCCGTATTATTTTGCCCCTGCGGCCGAGCCGTACCATCCTGCCATTACCGAATGGCAACGTGAGTTTCAACAAATCATTGGGACCTACAACATGGAGGTGTTTGACCAAAATGGATGGCAGTACTTTACTCGTGAGGTATTTGATCTCTTCTATCCAAGCTATGGGGATACGTGGCCAACGTTTAACGGATCCATTGGGATGACGTATGAACAAGCGGGTGGGGGATACGCTGGCTTGGCTATTTCTTTACCACAAGGAGGGGAGCTGACGTTAGCCGATCGACTCCTACACCACCACAGCTCAGGGCTTGCAACGATCAAAGCGGTTGCACAGAATGCCGAGCAAGTTGTGGCGGAGTTTGCCAAACATTATCAATCAACTATGAGCGAACCTCATGGGGTGTATGGTGCCTACGTGATTCCTCATGGTCAAGGGCAAGATAAACTCCATGCTCTTACCTCATTTCTAGATTTTCAAGGCATAACCTATGGTTTAGCCGATGCAAGCCGTCCGTTGGAGGGCTATGATTATGCCCAAGGGTCGAAGACAAGGGTTCGGGTGTCATCGGAGGATCTTGTTATTCCCGCTGTTCAGCCCAAAGGTCAGCTTGTGTCTGTGTTGTTTGATCCACGACCCGAGCTTTCAGACTCCATGACGTATGATATTACATCGTGGGAAATACCTTATCGATATGGGCTTCAGGCGTATGCAGTGTCTACAGCATTATCTTTGGAACAAGTGCAACAAGCCGACGATTATGCGCCTGAGTATCAATTGAACGTCGTTCAAGAGGGACCTGCCACACGCTCCCAAAAACTCCAAAGCCCATTAGAGCCAACAGGCCGTCCGTATGCCTATCTCTTACCATGGACATCGCTGCAAGATGCTCGATTTTTGGGTGACTGGTTTGAACAAAAAGGGCACGTTCAGGTCGCTATGAAACCCTTTACAATAGGAGAGGACTCGTTTGATCGTGGAACCTTAGTCATCACTCGCGAGGCAAACCCTGCCATGGCTGAGGCATTTGATTCCACGCTTCAAGCTCTCGCAAAAATCCATAGCCGTACAGTGTATGCAACCTCTTCGGGGGCTGTAACCACAGGGTCCGATTTTGGTGCGAATTCCATGGAGCTTGTGATGGCTCCCAATGTAGGTGTTGTTTCCAAGGAGGCAACATCCTCACTATCCTTGGGAGAGGTTTGGCACTTTATGGATGAGCAACTTGGCTACCCTGCCACACTCATCCCTGGTGATAATCTATCGACTCAAGCATTGCAGGAGCTCGATGTCTTGGTGATGCCCTCAGGGGGGTATGCTGGCATTGATGAATCCCAACTCCAAGCGGTGCAAGACTGGGTTCGCCAAGGTGGACGTATACTCGCTATTGGATCAAGTCTTCGTGCATTGGAGCGAACAGAAGTATTTGGAATATCTTCAAAAGAGACGCAACCAAGCGACTCCGAGGGCACCCCTGAACCGTTAGAGACGCCTTATGCAGACCAAGCTCGCGCAAGAGTTTCTTCCTTCAATCCAGGTTCCGTCTATAAAATTCGCCTAGACGATACCCACCCTCTCGCGTTTGGGTATGAGTCATCCATGTACGTGATGAATATCTCGAATCAACCCTACGAACCATTAACCTCAGGAACAGTTGGGGTGATTGACCCATCATCTCATATGAGTGGATTTATTGGGTCGGATGCAAAGCAAGCTTTTGAAGGATCTATGGCGATGGGTCGAGAATCACTAGGGCGAGGAGAGATTATTTATATGCCTATAAATCCCCTATTCAGAGGCTTTTGGGAAGAATCCAAACTTATGGTTGCAAACGCCCTCTTCTTAGGAGGACTTTAGCAGATGCTTAAACTCCTTGCGGAACTTGGCTAGCTTCGGTGCAATGACAAACGTGCAATACGGAGCATTAGGATTGTTTTCATAATAATCCTGGTGGTAGTTCTCGGCCGGATAATACACATCTAGTGGCGTGATTTCTGTCACAATCGGGTCATCCCACAGCTTTTCAGCGGTAATATCGGCGGTCACTTTTTCCGCAATCTGTTTTTGCTCATCATTGGCGTAAAAAATGGCTGATCGATACTGTGTTCCTACATCGGCTCCCTGTCGATTCAGAGTAGTCGGATCATGCGTGTGATAAAACACAATGAGTACCTCTTCAAAGCTGATTATGCTTGGGTCATATTCTAGGCGTACTACTTCAGCATGACCTGTTTGCCCTGTGACAACTTGCTTGTAGGTTGGATCTTTGACGTGCCCACCTGTGTAGCCCGATTCAACACTTACGGTTCCCTGAAGTTCTTCATAAATGGCTTCGACGCACCAAAAACATCCAGCCCCTAGAATGGCAACTTCCGTGTCCAGGTTGGGGTTTGAAGGGGTGCTTGTGCGAGGAGTTTCGGCTGTCATAACAGTGCTCTTTGATGTTGGGGTCGTAGCAATGGCCACAGTAAGGGTGATCAAGGAGATGAGTGCTCCTAGACCAAGGGTGATTCGTCGGGAATAGGCTTTCATACGTTTCATAATCTACTACGATGTTTCATAATCGCTTTGGCAAAATCCATGTTTCATGGTTTGGAAGGATAATATCATAGCCAACACACAGGTTACGACAGCCATTCCAAAAATCAGATCCACAGAGAATCGTGTGTCCAACAAAAACCCCATAATAAAAGGACTCAATGCAGTACCAAAGACCATTAATGAGGCAAAAACACTTCGTACCTGGCCAATATTATCCACGCCATACATTTCTGCCCACAAGGCGGATTTCAACGGATTGGCCATACCCATCAAAACACCCATTAAGAAGAGATAAGGATATACAGACCAAGCCCCAGGGACCACTACGGGAATCAAAAAGCTGATCATTAAAGGGAGTAAGTAAAAGGGGAAGATTTGGCGAGCCGAAAACCTGTCAATCAAGGGACCAATGGCAATGGCAGCAATGACCCTTGCGATGGCAAAGCCAATAAATGCCGTGGCGATGGTGGTCGCTTTCCAACCGTACTCTGGCCCAAAGGAGACTTGATACAAAAAGAAACCGGTTACCCAAAAGGGTGGGACAAGGGCTGCCGGCAAGACATAAATCATGCGTCGATCTTTGAGGTAGGCAAGGTATTCAAAAGGATTCACCCAACGGCGACCTTGGGCTTTTCGCTCCTGTCGCTCTTGCTCCCCGCGCCGCGCGGCCTCTTCATTCACAGGGTGCTTCCGAATCAACCGGAAATACGCGGGCGCCACAAACAGGGCAAGTGTGAAGGCAAACAACAGCCACAGATTACGCCAATACATAAACGTTGTGAGGGCCGCGACCATCAACGGCATAATCCCTTCTGCGATAGGGTACCCTAGGCTAGAAATGGATAATGCCTTCCCCCTTTCTCGATCATAAACTTTGGCCATGGTGGTATCCGCGGTGTGGCCACTGAGCCCCTGCCCTGCCAACCGGAGCAAGAAAATGGCCAAAAATAGTGTCGCAAGGCCCCAACTATTGGCCATAATCAAACTTGCCAGGGCTAGAATGAGTGCCACAGCGGTGCTGTAATGTTTCACTGGAATGCGATCAATCCATTGGCCAGCCACAGGCAAAAGAGCAGCGCTTGATAGGGTGGCTAGTGAGTATAGAGACCCGAAGGTGCCATTTGTGAGTGAAAATTCGTCCAGAAAAAAGGGGACGAAAAGGGAAAACAAAAACGTTTGCCCAAAGCTAGAGAAGAAGGTAAGCGATGCCCCAAAGACCAAGATTCGCCGCTCCCGAAAGATGAAATCGAGGTAGTTTTTCACGGCCATAAAGATACGGACATGGATTGGGCTTCACTAATGGGGTGGTCTGGCGCTCACGCTCTCAGGCATGCTGCCGGTCGGTACCGAGCGACATCAAGCGAAGAATCCAAAAATTGTAGATATTTCATCATGCCTGCATCCCAAAGAGACTCCGATTTCGAGCCTACCAACCACCAACGTATTGTGGATGGTGAGGTATTAAGCCATGCGGCAGAAGATTATCTCAAATGCATTCTAAAAGTTGGAGATCGAGAGGCTGTTCCCAATCAGAAAATCGCCGATGCGCTTGATGTTAAACCGGCGTCGGTCACCAAGATGATCAAAAAGTTGGAATCGATGAAGCTAGTTGAGAACCAACCCTATTATGGCACCCGACTCACACCCACAGGGCACCTGATCGCAGTAGAGATTCTTCGCCACCATCGCCTTATCGAAACCTTTTTACACAAAATCATCGGCTTACCTTGGGATCAGGTCCATGAAGAGGCCGAGCGTTGGGAGCATGTGTTGAGTGAGGCTGTAGAATCCAAAATGGATGCGATGTTGGGTTTTCCTAGCCATGATCCGCATGGGGATCCAATTCCAACGGCTGATCTTGAGATGAGAGGGCAACGATATCCATCCCTTGACAAGACACATGTGGGTGAAGGGGCGATGACCATTGCAGCGGTATCCGACGAAGATGGGGAATTTTTACGCCAATGTGCAGACTGGGGTGTTCGGCCCGGGGTTCGCATAGATGTGGTGGATCGTTCGCCGTCATCGGTCACCATCGAGCTCCCGAATAATGGCCGCAGACTCGAGCTCCATCAGGAACTTGCGGCGTCGATTTTCGTAAAAGAGGGAATATAACCCCCTAGCTATGAAATTCTTTTGGTTTTGGCTTCGACGAGAATGGCCTTATGCCCTTGTGTTTGGGTACCTCGGGATCTCTGTGATACTCAACGCCTCTTTTGGATGGACGATGGGTATTCCTTGTGTGTTGGACTCTCTTCTTGGTCGAGAATGTCCTGGGTGTGGTCTTACACGTGCTGGCGTGTGCTTGGTGCAAGGTGACTTCGCGGGGGCGTGGGCTGCTAACCCATTATGGGTGATTGTCGTACCGCTTGGCTCATGGATTGTGGTGTCCTCTGTTCGGGATGCCAAAAAGGCTTTTCGTCATCAAAAAATGCTCAAAGGACGTTCGTGAGAGTATGGTGTGCTGCCACAGGCAAGCCACTCAAGAAGCTAAGACCTTATTTTCGCTTAAAAACGACGGTGTAACCAGGCATTCCGTCGATGATGGCCAGCGTTCGTTTGGAACTCGACGGTAAGATCAGTGCACCGTTCTCAAGGGTAGCTAGCGTATTCGCATCATATAGATCCACATCCTCGGATTGTTGCACGACACCATTTGGTCTCAAGGTAATTTCATAATACTGAGGGGCATGCTTCATCAAGGATCCTGAAACAGCATCGACTGCCCAAAACAAAACATTAAACAGGTTGAAAAAACTCGCTTTGTTGAACTCTTTCTCCAGAACAAACTGGCGAGTCTCATACCCATCCAGTTGGAGCGCGATATTCACGTCGTTGATCGAACGCTTCACACTGACGGTCGTTGGAGTGGTCCCTTTTTCAAGACCATTAATAAAGACCATGGCACCTGCAGGATCAGACTCAAAACGAATATCATCATCAGTTCCAGTAAACAGTGTTGCACATCCGCTGAGCAATAGAATAAAGCCCAACAGTTTGATGTTGGTCATTGCAGATTTACGCGAGTTCCACGACGTGTTCGATGATGTAGTCTGATTTGATTGCATAGGTGCAAGTTATTCACAAGTCGTGTGATAGGCAACAGATTGCAAAACGCATCTTTGGTTTAGCTTTTGCGAATAACCAAAAGTTCTTGTTAATTCAACATCTACACTTCATTAACCTCTATCAGGATGTTGAATCCCTTTATCAAAAAATCTACACAGTCGTGCTGTCAAGTCTTAATGATCCTACTACTTGTAGTGGCTCATTATCAAGTTACGATAGCTGCAACCTCCATAAGTCTAATGGATGCCGAAGCAGATGAGAGAAACGCTGCCTCCGACTCTACTCTTCCAAAGCATAATGAGGACTTACCCTTAGACCCGGCACGTCAGATTTCATTCACAACAACTGAAGGGACGTGGATGTCTTTAGATATAAGCCCCGATGGTTCTACCATCGTCTTTGATTTAATGGGGGATCTTTACACGATGCCAATTGATGGTGGAAAAGCGATGCCATTGACTCAAGGAATGGCCTTTGATGCACATCCAACATATTCACCTGATGGATCCAGAATTTTGTTTATGTCTGATCGTTCGGGTTCTGAGAATGCGTGGATTCTTGATGTTGAAACAAATGAAACGACTCAAATGACCCAATCCAATGATGAAGGGATGATAAATGGGGATTGGTCACCCAATGGAGACCTATTTGTTGTGGCCAAAGGGCGTCGCAATTTCAAGCTACATATCATGCACCGAGATGGTGGACAAGGGGCCGCGGTTGTGGATGAGCCAAGCAATCTAAAGGCGATTGATCCAGAATTTAGTGCTGAAGGCGATAAAATCTATTACTCACGTCGCTCCGGTGGATGGAATTATAATGCTCAATTCCCTCAATATACTATCGGGATGTACAATCTAGAAACGGGAGAAAATAGTACGATGCTGTCTAGGTATGGGTCCGCATTTACACCCACAATGTCACCAGATGGTAAATATATGGTCTATGGTACTCGATTTGAGACCGAAACAGGACTCGTTCGTCGCAATATGGATACCGGTGAAGAATCATGGCTCGTGTACCCCGTACAGCGAGATGACCAAGAGTCGCAGGCTACGTTAGGCGTCTATCCAGGGATGAGTTTCACACCTGACAGTGAACATCTTGTCTTTTTCCAAAAAGGTGGGTTCTGGAGAGTGCCTATTGAGGGGGGGGAACCAACACAGATTCCATTCGAAGCAGACGTAACGCTTGAATTGGGCCCAGATATGACATTTAAGTACCCTATTTCTGATGATCCTGTTCAATATGCAACTCAAATTCGCGATGCTACACCCTCACCTGATGGGACACAGCTTGCTTTTACAGCTATGAATAAACTCTATGTGATGGATTTGCCTAATGGCGAACCAAAGCGGTTCACCCAGATGGATGTCACAGAAGCAATGCCAACCTGGTCACCAGATGGTGAGCAGCTTGTATATGTAACGTGGGATCAACAAGAAGGCGGACATGTCTATAAAGTCAATCCAAATGCTAGACGCATTCGTCCAGTGCAATTGACCCAAAAGGCAGCATTTTATGCTACACCGGCCGTTTCATCGGATGGTAATCGCATTATTGTAGCTACAGGAAGTTATTATGATTTTGCTGAATCGAGTAGTCGAGGTGCTGCTTACTCAGCAATGGATGAATATCATTGGATCTCAATTGAGGGCGGCACCTCAACATATATTATGGATGTTGCCGGCCATCGATTTCCTCACTTCATTCACGAAGATGATCGAATCTATCTAAGTGATAATGATGGTCAATTAGTTTCTGTTCGTTGGGATGGAACAGATAAAAAGGAGCATGTGAAAATCACAGGAATTTCTACCTATGGAACCTATTCACCTACACCAGCAAGTGAGGCAAGTGTACTGTTCTATTCTCCTGATGGATCTCAAGTCTTGGCACAAGTTAATAATGAAATATATACAGCCTATGTGCCTAGAGTAGGTGAGGTTGTGACGATTTCGGTGAAAAATCCTGAAAATGCCGCCTTTCCAGCAAAAAAATTAACGACTCTTGGTGGGGAATTTCCTCGCTGGAGTGGAGACTCAGAACATGTTCACTGGTCCCTAGGGAAGGGGCACTTTGTGTACGACTTAAAGGCATCACAAATGTTTGAAGATAGTCTCAAGCAGGCTAAAAAAGAGAGTGATGCCAGCGAATCCACATCTCCTGAAGCCGAAAATGCTGATGCTGAAGACGAAGAATCCACTACAGAGGATGAGCCATCCTATTCTGCTCAAGAAATTAAAGTTATGGTACCCTATGAGCAGGATATTCCTGAAGGTATCATCGCCCTAACGAATGCACACGTGATCACCATGAAAGGTGACGAGGTATTTGAAAACGGGGTTATCGTGATTGAGACTCGTCGAATCGTAGCTGTTGGGCCGATGAGTAATGTGGAGATACCCGATGGAGCCACGATTGTAGATCTTGAAGGAAAGTCTGTTGTCCCTGGATTTGTTGATACACATGCGCACTTACGTTCTACTAGCATGCTACATAAAGATCAAGAGTGGAGTTATGCTGCAAATCTTGCTTATGGTGTAACGACAACCAGAGATCCTCAAACAGGAACAACAGATGTGCTGAGTTATGGGGATATGGTTCAGGCTTGAGACATGATAGGTCCTAGAATTTATTCTACAGGGCCTGGTGTAGGATATTGGGGATACAACCTCAAGAGTCTTGATCATACGAGGGAGGTGCTGCGTCAATACAGCGAGTACTTTGATACGAAGACAATTAAGATGTATCGCGTTGGTAACCGAAAACATCGTCAGTGGATTATTCAAGCTTCGCATGAGCAACAACTTATGCCCACCACGGAGGGAGCGCTCGACATTCGCCTGAATTACACTCAGTTGATTGATGGCTACCCAGGTCATGAGCATAATATTCCCATTACTGATGTATATAATGACTTCATCCAAACGACTGCCTTTACCAAAATGGCGATTACACCCACCATGCTTGTAGCCTATGGTGGGCCATGGGGTGAAGAATATTTTTACAGCCGTGAAAATCCTTATGATGACGTTAAACTAGCGACATTTACCCCTTGGGATGTCCTAGCATCATCTACGCGTCGTAGAGGGTTCTGGGCACGCGATGATGAGATGGTCTTTCCCCGTCACGCAATCAAAACTAATAAAATGCATGACGCAGGAGTACTACAGGGTGTAGGAAGTCATGGTCAGCTACAAGGCCTTGGATTTCATTGGGAACTTTGGGCTATGGCATCTGGAGGTTTAGAAAACCATGAGGCCCTAGAAATAGCCACGCTCATTGGCGCAGAGGCTCTTGGTCTAGATGGTGATTTGGGTTCAATTGAAGTTGGGAAGCTTGCAGACCTGGTGATACTTGAGGAAGATCCATTGGTCGACTTGCGTAATACCAATAAGATTTCCCACGTCATGATGAATGGTCGTTTGTATGATGCGAATTCGTTAGATCAAGTGTATCCAATCCAAAAACCATTTGACAAGCTTTACTGGAAACATGATCGTCCAGAGTCTGTTGACTGGGAATGATTCGCTCAAAGCTCATGAATAGGGATCAAAGCGCTGGGTTTATTTATCCAGCGCGTCCCATTCTTGCTGGGTTGCGATGGAGATTTGACGCTCCATCATCATGACCCACGAACCGTCCTGTTTGATCGTCAGCGCATCGAAGTGGATAAGACTCACAGAGGGTTCTTCTCCGACAGGATGAGCCACATATCGAAAAATCCCAGTTTCAAATGCAGTTGTGTCGTCAATGAATCGATTTGAAAATCGAAACGTTACCTCAGCGTCCATGTCACCGGCTTTGGTGTCATCAAACCCCGCCTTCCAGCCTGCAAATGCAGCCCCAATCGGATACGTAGACCCTGAAATCTCATTGACCATCACTGCATCTGCATGATAGAGCACTTTGTAGCCTTCAAAATCACCCGCATCCACAGTCCTGCTAAGCTCATCCCAGTAGGCATCAAGCTCTTGGGTGGTGGCACCGTTGGCACTAGACGGCTGCATGGTGGCAGACTCCAAAGCGCTTGTCTCTTGTGCATGAACGATCTCGGGCTGGAATAGAGCGAAGGTAAACGTAAGGACAAAGCCGAGAGACCAATAATATCCTGTTGAAAATGGTTCGTTGAATAATCTCATCTTATTCAACCGAATGACTCTGGAGCACGGTTGACGATTGGAGGTTGCCTTCGACTCTCGTTTCGCGCACATATGCCTGTAAGACACCCTCGACTTCCTTCCAATCGCTGTAATCACTTTCGGTCGTGACATTCGCGCCAACTTGCGCATTAAACGTACGCATGGATGTCATCACAGGAAGCGCGGTTTCTGGGTCGAGGTGAACCTCCACGATGGCATTCATCATGTCGGCAGACACGCGAAGTCGGATCAATCCTTCTTCTGTCTCCCCAAGATACTCCGCAGTGTAGCTGTCGGCATACAAGGCCATCCAGGTGGGTGAGGCATACAGCTCTTGCCACGCCTGATCCACTTGCTCGGCAGACATTGGCATAGACTGAGCGCCGAAACTTTGTGAGCCACTATTTTCTGTGATTTCAATCGTCATGTTTCCTGCTGGTGTTTCAATGCCAGAGGTGACCGTCATGGCGTCGAGATCAATCGTATTAGTGACGGGTAATTCCATAGGCCCTTGAGGTGTCTGGACTTCGGTGGTTGCCTTGGTCGTCAGCGCTCCTTGAATGCCACCGCCTGGCAAAATCGCCTGTGTCATGCGGCCAAACCATTCGGCACCCCCAGCTGCGTCGCCAGACTCTGTGGACTCGGCGGTATCATCACTTGGCGTTGGGATGGTAATATCGATTTGGTTCACCTCGCCATACTTCTCAAGTTGATCCCCTAGTTCTTCCGCATTCCCAACCACTAAAATCTGTAGGGCACCAGGGCGAAGATACTCTTTGGCGACCCGTTGCACATCCTCGATACTGACGGCCTTAATCTCTTCAATCAGCTGGTCAAATGCGTCCTGAGGAAGCCCTGCGTACTCATTACTCAGACGTTGATTGAGTACTTTGGCACGAGAATCGTAGCGAAATACCAAGCTATTGAGGAACTGATCCTTCGTTTTTTGAAGCTCTTCATCAGACACAGGCTCGGCTTGAATGCGCTCTACCTCCGCACGAATTGCATCAATCGCCTCGGCGGTCGTGGAGCTCTTGGTCATTACCCCAGTGTAAAATGGTCCTTCATACAGGGTACCACTCGTGTAAGCACCAAAGACGGCATAAGCCAGTCCAAGATCGGTCCGCACGACCTGAAACAACCGGCCCGAAGACCCACCACTAAGTACCTGGTTCATCACCTGAAGCGCGGCGTAGTCTGGGTTGCTGCGAAGTCCACCGATGTGGCCCATTAACACATAACTTTGATTCACGTCGGGCTTATCCACCAAATTGACGGTGGATTTAAAGTCATAATCAATCTCTGGTGGCAACAGCGAAATCGCCGACCCGGCAGGAAGTGCTCCAAAGGCATGCTCTAATTTTGCCTGCATCTCTTCTTTATCGAAATCCCCCACGATGCCGACCAACATGTTGGACCCTTTGAACGCTTCCTCATGACGCTGCACCAAATCTTCGCGAGTCACCGCGTCGATGGTTTCGTATTCCATCATGCGACCATAAGGGCTGTTCTCACCATAAATGAGTCGCTCAAATTCTCGGTTGGCGATGCTTGCTTGGTCATCATTACGTCGTGAAACGGAGCTTTTGTACTGCGTTTTGGCTAGGTCAATTTTGTCCTCTGGCAGACGTGGATTTTGCACCACATCAACAAAAACTGGCAGGAGTTCATCAAAGTCCTCTTTGAGCAGACTCATCGACGCGCCCATCGAGGTAAATCCACCAAAGGTTTCAATAGAGGCAGCTTTGGTTTCCAGGAGTTGATTAAGCTCATCTGCGGGATAATTTTGGGACCCTCCAGATCGAATCACATCTCCCAATATGTTGGTTAGGCCCGTTTTATCGGCTGGATCAAGGATGCCACCCGTACGCACCGTCACACCAAGTGTAATTAAAGGGAGCTCCGTATCCTCGATGAGGTAGAACTCCATGCCATTGTCGAGGGTGAAACTCTCCACCTCAGGCTTGGCAAAGCTCTTGAGCTCGGGATAATCTATCTCATCCCACGCAGGGAGTGAGGCTTGCTGTGCAAGGGCTGGGTTTGAAAGCCCAAACAGGCCAAGGGTCAGTGCAAATGCGATGGCTCGAAAAGTGTTTTGTGTCGTTAATTTCATCGTCAAATTCTGTGTCGTCAATTTCATTGTGCGTCGGCAGTTGTAGTGTTTTGGATCATACCAACCGTACGATTCTCTTTCACGAGATAGGTGTTGGCAACGCGTTGTAGGTCATCTAGCGTGACCGCTTCTAAATCGTCCAGCTGAGTAAAAATCTCTTTCCAAGATCCTTGCTGAGCATGGGCCGTTGCCGCTTGAAGGGCAAGCCCACTATTGGAATTCAATCCTCGGACAATATTCGCCCGACGGTTGGTTAGCACGCGGTCTAACTCTTCTTGAGTGATATCACCCGCTTGAACCAAGGCAATTTCCTCATCAATCATCGCCTCAATATCCATCACATCAACCCCCTGATTTGGCACCGCAAAGGTGACAAACAACGATGGATACCTTGTCCCAGGAAAACCATTCAAGGCTTGAACCGCCAAGGCCATTTGAGTCTCTTCCACAAGCTTTTTGTACAAGCGTGAAGTCCGACCCACGGAAACAATGTCTTCTAGCAACGATAATGCGGCAAAATCTGGATGATCATTGCTTACGGTGTGATATCCGGCAAGCCAGACAGGTTGAGAGGCGTCTTCCATCGTAAAGCGGCCTTCCTCTGTCTGTTTTGGCTCCACTTTGCCGGGCTCAGGTACCGGTTCACCGGCCTCAAAGCCCCCAAAATAGAGTTCAGCCAACCGCTTCATTTCATCAGGATCGACATCTCCAGCAATCGCAATCGTCATATTGGAAGGGACATAGTAGGTCTCATAGAATGCTTTGGCATCGGTAATGGTCGTCGCTGTGATGTCTTCTGCCCACCCGACGACAGGGTTGCGATAGGGGTGCACATCATAAGCTTCGTAAAGAAACATTTCAATCAGACGACCCAGCGGGCTGGAATCTGTTAGCATCCGGCGCTCCTCCTTCACGACATCTTTCTCGACATAAAACTCACGAAACACAGGATTGCGGAAGCGAGCCGACTCTAAATTGAACCACAACTCGGCTTTGTTCTGAGGCAGACTATAAAAGTAGGCCGTCTCATCGGAGCTGGTGAATGCATTCAGGCCCGTACCACCACTTTGCTCGATAATTTGAGAAAATTCATTGTTCACCACATAGGTTTTGGCCTCCTCTTGGGCCTCGGTAAAAGCTGTCCAGAGGGGCTCTAGCTCACTTTCGCTAGCTCCATCTTTTTTGGCTGCAAGCCACGCTTGATAGGCTTCTTCGGTAGCATTAATGGCTTCTTGCTCTGCCTCCCAATCGGTTGTGCCAATGTCATGGGTCCCTTTAAAGGCCATGTGCTCAAAAATATGGGCAATGCCTGTGTTGCCCACAGGCTCGTCAACGCCACCCACATTCACATAGGTCAAAAAGGAGGCAACCGGGGCGACATCACGCTCAATCACAATCACATGTAGACCGTTATCTAGTGTGAACTCTGTCACATTTTGCTCAAATTCCTCGAGATTTTGGGCTGTTGCGGGGAGCGTAAGAAGGGATAGTAGCAGGGCAGTTATAGACAGAACTGCCCAATCCTTGATTCGAAAAGTTTTCATAGGGTATAGATTGCTCATTGAAATGGCTGGTTGCCGTGGCGTGAAAGCCCAGCAAAAGCCGTTGACACGTTGTTCTCTACGAATATAATGAAGTGAAGTTGCAATTCCATTGCTGCTTGGCTTGATGCTAAGATCAAGACCCGTTACTTTATACCAAAAATTGGTAATTGTAAGGTTATGGGTAAAAATACATCTATATCAATAGGGCAACATTTTGATGAGTTCATTAGAGAAAGAATCTCTGAAGGACGTTATCAAAATGCCAGTGAGGTCGTTCGTGCGGGATTGAGATTGCTTGAAGAGCAAGAGGCAAGGGTCACCGCGTTGCGTGCTGCAATAGCTGAAGGCTTGGAAAGTGGTGTCTCAGATGATTTTGACAAAACGAGCTTTTTACAAGAATTGAAAAAACAAGAAGAGATGTGACCCCATTTGTAGTTACTAGAAAGGCGGAAGATGATTTGAGGAACATATGGGCGTACACTCGTCTCAAGTGGGGCGAAGAACAAGCTGATAAATATTATCATGAGTTTATTTCAACTTGTGAGTACATATCCAAATACCCAATGCTAGGCCGCTCCTATGATATAGTAATTGAGCGGCTTAGAGGATTTCAATTCGGCAAACATATCATTTTTTATCAGGTCCAAAACGGTGAAAGTATACTCGTCATTAGAGTACTTCATATTTCTATGGATGTGAACACAAGTTTAGAAGAATGAACTTGTCTCAAGTGCGCCACCCTTTTCAGGGCCGCGGCACCAGATAAAACTCCATTGCACGGCCATCGATATACTCGACTGACTTCCCATCAAAAAAGGCGTCCTCCTCAAGCATCATTCGGATGGGTTTTCCCCATTCTGGCACCATCACTTCAGCGTTCAATTCAATGGAATACGCTGTATTGGCATACATCGGGTAGTCTCCACGTACAGGAACACCTTCTTGTCGATCCCACAACCCAATCATAGGGCCTGCTCCGTGACCGTAATATCCGATCGGGTGTGTATAAATGGTTGCGTTAATCCCTTCTGATTCTGCTTGTTCCAACGCCGCCAGTAAAATTTCATTTCCTGTCGCGCCGACACGAAACTGCTGGGTCAAAATGTCTTGTAAACGATTCCCCGTGGCTAACGCGTCGATGAGCCCTTGGGGTGGTGCAGTTTCTCCAGGTCGAAGCACATAAGCATTACGCTGGGTATCGGTGTTTAGTCGTAGATAGGTAATCCCAAAATCGACATGAATCACGTCTCCAGGTTGGATCACATTTGCTGCCACGCCTGAGGAATAATCCCCATCATGAGGGGCTTGATCCGCCCGAAACACCTGAACACTTGGATGAAACCAAGCCGTCAGGCCTCGATCGCGAATCCGCTGCCGAAACCACCACCGCATGTCCTCCGTTGTAGTGACTCCTGGGGTAATGGCAGCCTCCGAAAATCCTTCCTCGATAATGGAGTGAGCAATCCGATTAATCTGACGATAGGTGGTCATTTCTTCGGTCGTTCGGGTCTCTAACCACCCCACCGAGAGATGCTCTGCAGAGACTACACGTTGTTGGTAGGATTCAGGCAAGGACTCCATCAAATGGGTGTAATCCGTATGGCTTATCCCATCTCCTTGGGCCCAATGCTCTGATATATTCACCCCAATCTTTGCAGGGTCCCTCTCGGCCACGAGCTCTGCAAAACGTGCCCATTGATCAGGTTGGATTTCTGGGTCCCATTGAGAATCAAAAAATCCAATGTTGTAGCGAGCAACTGCAAATCGTTCGACCGGTTCTCCTGGTCCAGGGTGAAAAAACACTAGGATTGTCGTACGCCTTGAGGATTGCCATGTTGCAGGAAGCATGGTGAGCAACACCGGGTCTTCATTATACTCTCGTGCTACAAGGACCCACATATCAAGGCCCTCTCGTTCCATGAGCTCGGGCACAACGTGGTCGAGACGGTATTCTAGCCATTGATCGATGACTTCGGCTCGATCTCGCATAGGTAGGATGTCGGGAATGTGTTGGGCGCTAATGAGATGAGGCGGCCAGGCTAAGAACAGGATAAAACAGCCTGATATCATGGCTGATCGATGTATTAAACAAAAGTTCGGGCGAAAAAGTGGACGAAAGAATTGGTTTACAATCATAGCATGTGAATGTCTTGGCAAGAGTCTAGTGGGAATGTACCATTTGAACGATATCTACGCGAGTCTCCGTTAACTACCAATATGCCAACCTGCATTTAAACGTATGAATATTACAATTTTAGTCCTGGGTGCAGCGATGTTTGCCATGCTTTTGATAGGCATTGCATTATCCTACAAAGAAGAGACGCCCAAAAAGCCAAAAACCAAGGTGCCTGATGCCGTAGACTATGACGGAATGGGTAATTTCTCTCGCTACCCAAAAATAGATCGCGATTTTTAGATCAAGCGACCGACACAGTTGCGCGACCGCCCCGATCAAGCAACTGTCCCGATCAAGCGACCAACTCCTTGATGCGCGGCAAAGATGAGGTGAGTTCGTCAAACGACTCAATCACATAGTAGGTGTCCTGAATAATGTCGGTCCGGAAGTCATGCGCCATGATTTGCTCGACATCGTAGGCTCGTTTCTCAGATGCGCTCGATAATGCATGTTCTGACTCTCCCCTTGATGAGATAATGCCCGCACCATAAATTTTGAGGTCTTCTCCTCGCTGAATCAGGCCAAATTCTATCGTAAACCAATAGAGTCGCTGCAACATCTTCACCTTTGCGGGGTCATCGATGACATCAAGGGCAATCACCCCCATGGCTTGAAAAAAATCTGTGTAGGCTTTGTTGCTAAGTAGAGGGGTATGTGCAAACACGTCATGGAACATGTCAGGCTCCTCTAAGTAGTCGATTTCATCCATGGATCGAAGCCAACAGGTTGCGGTAAACGTTTTGTTGGCGAGATTTTCGAAAAACACATCGGCTTCGGCAATATTTGGCACGGTTTTTATCTTCCATCCCGTGGATGCCCCGAGACGCTGGTTCACTTTCTCAAAGTTGGGAATCTCCTTTGGATTGAACCCCACCCTTTCAATGGCTTCGATGAATTCATCGGCTACTTTATCTATCAAAAAATCCATTTGACGATTGTATAAAAGCGTCCATACCTCAAAATCCTCTGGGGTGTAGTCACTGTAAACTTGTTCTGTAGGGCGCTTGCGGTTATTCACCATCGATTGAGATTGGATAAATTAGTATTGTGCGTAACTGCTATTCTGAACGAAAGATATGAACGTTGCCTTACTCGTCCATGGTCAAAAACAAAAAGCCATCCGAAAGGGAGGACGCATACAGGAATTGTGTGATGGGGTTGAGATTAAGATTTTTGCATCGACAGGTCCCAACCAAGGTGTCCAGCTATGTCAAGCAGCCCTCGACCAGGGAAGTGATACGCTCGTGTTTATAGGAGGGGATGGGTGGTTTAATGAGTGTATCAACGGTCTGTGTCAATATTACCAAGCTCCAGGCTCTTCTTCTTTACCTCTTAAATCGCGAATTGATTGGGCGTTTGTGAAACAAATCAAGGTCGGTTTTGTCCCTGCTGGAAGTGGAAATGATTTTGTAAAATCGTTACAAGGTCCGACAGGAATTGCATCATTGTGTGAGCAGCTCCAAAGTGATCAGGGAACCGATGAGCGATCCAACAAGGAGACCCAACTACGTCACATCGACCTCGGATATGCTAGGTTTATGGATGAACATGGCGCACCCAAGGAGCAATTTTTTCTCAACATTGCCGACGTTGGCATGGGTAGTCAAGCGGTGAAGCGTAGAGAAACGATGCCGTCTTGGCTAGGATCAATGCTTCGCTATTATGCTGCGATTGCCTCAACCATTGGTTCTTTCCGCCCGATTCATTGTGCCATCACAGTTGACAAGGATCAGTGGGAAGGCGAAGTAAGCAATGCTGTTGTGGCCAATGGTCGCTATTTCGGCCACGGGCTATGTGTGGCGCCTCATGCAAGTGTAACGGATGGGCTGCTAGATGTCATTGTCCTTCCTTCTTTTGGGCTATTGGATTTTGCGAAACAGCTTTTCAATCTAAAAAAGGGAAGGCCTTTGACTCATCCTGGGGTAAGAACCTTTCGAGGACGTCATGTAGACATTCGTATAAGTCGAGATGTCCGTAGCACCTCAGAATATGACCCAAGCCAACAAGCGGACCTCGAAATGGACGGAGATCATGTGGGCATGATTCCCGTACGCTTTGAATGTCTAAGCGAAAGACTTACTATTTTGTAAAAAGCGTCGATTAGATACGCTGTTGCAAATTCAGCCGTTACATGAAGGCATCGAAGCGTTAGACCTACTCAACCCACCACCCGACATTTATTCAACATATGTCTCTGAAAACTTCACTTTTCTTCCTTCTAGCACTCGTTTTTAGCGGTTGTGCATCCTCTTCATTTGTCATGAAGGAGACCGCAGTCAATGCAACACTCGTGCCACTTGAGCTCGATAATGGAGGCAATCAAACCTACACTGTGGCCGCGAATGGCGTATTTTCTGAGCAATGGGAGTCGTATGTAGCAAGTTCGTTCAATGCAGAAGCAACCGAATCCATGGAACTTGAAGTGATTTTGCTGAGTGTGCGTATCAATGAGAATATTGCCGATCCAAATGATGGGACGCTCAAAACAGGAACTACGGAGTTTACCAGCGCGATTGTCACGGTACAGGTCAATGCAGAGTATGCAGGCGAACGCTTTAGCGATCAGTTTGAAATCACCAAATCCAAGTATAAAGAGAAGCAAACCTCAGGTTATGGTGGGACACCCTCCCCATTTGATAGCAATGACCTCGACTCACTACGGGTTTCGCTCATCAAAGATGCAATAGAGCAGTCTGTGGTTGAAGTAGATAAAGCGTTGATAGCGTTTATGAGTGTAGCCAAGGGGTAGGGCTGGCAATCAAAGGCGGATATCTTCCAAGAAATCCCACAGAATTTCATTGGGTGAGCGACCGTTGATGTTCTTGCTAAACCAGACGTGACCACCCCCTTCGATCGTGTAGAGCTCGACCGAAGCATCCTCGCCTGGGTAGACATCGTGACGAACCGCCCCTTCATCGTAGGTCGTGGATTGCAGATCTTGTGATGACAACCCATTGTGATCGACCCAGAACTCCATCACGTCGGGAACAGCTTGCCAAGCTGCATTTCCTTCATAGGGTAAAACACTGTCATCGGTCCCATGAAACGCGATAATGGACGGGGTGTGGTTTTTGTTGCATTCCTCAGGGATCATCGTCGTAGCCATGCCACCAACGGCCGCAAACACATCCCCGCGATTGCACCCCAAACTATAAGCCATCATCCCGCCATTGGAAAACCCGAGCGCAAAGATCTGTTCCTGATCTATATTATATTCGGCCTGAATGTCCGCGAGGAGCCGCTCAATGTAGTAGATATCATTAAGGGCAATATCCTGCTCACCATTATCGCCAGGTTGCCAGTATCGATCCCCCTTTCCCTCTTGTATATAAGCCTGAGGATAGGCTATAAAGAACTCGCGTTGATCGGCCAGGAGTTGTAATCCTGTTTCACCACCCACATACTCTCGATAATCCTCTGCATTGCCGCCGTAGCCATGCAGGTTGAGGATTAGGGGTGCAGGCTCCGTTACGATGTAGGTGTCGGGAACTTGTAGCAAATACTCGCGCGTCGTATCGCCTTGACGGATAAATCGACGATCGCCCTCAGCGAGTGGGTCAACATCCTCCGTACCTACGTTGTTATTGCAGGCTTGAGCTAGCAACAAAGTGAATAAAACAAGTAGTGCCCAAGCCCATAATGGGCGTAATACAGTGATATAGGTATGCTGCCAAATCATATCCTTGAAACAAGAAAAGAGCTCCCCACGTTTCAGGGGAGCTCTATTGCTCTTGAAACATAATATCACAAAGCTGGTACAACTAGAGACTATTTGAAGGTAGCCAGATTAGTTTCTGTGAATTCACGCATGAGAGTAAAAATGCCACTGGCTTCTTCTTGATGAAGCATAAATGCATCAGAAGCATAGATAGCTTGCATGGTCATCATGTAGTCAATAATATTCTCAAAACCGGCATAAACCCAATGAGTTTCCCCAGTCATTCCTCCTGCCACACTGCCAAGTTCAAGTGGTCTTTCATTCATGATCGAAAGCACCTCATTTGAGTTCATAAACTTTACAAATGACGCAGCGTAAGTTGCAGGATCGGATACATTCAATCTCCACTCTGCACGGTATGGATAGCCATCAAATCCATTACCATTTTCCGCTAACAAGTAACCACCCTCAGACCTTGTACCTTTCTCAATATGATCGTTCAGTTTTTCCTGAAGTAGCTCGAACTGCAGCCCAATCATTGTGGACTGATTCTCAAGGCCGAAATTGTCCATATCTCCATAAATAAGCACTCTGTGAGTTCCTTCGTCTGGTCCGTTTAAATCAAATCTAGTCACATCAAAGCCGCCGGATTTGTACGCTCCTACTTCATTGTGGTAGGTTGTTAATAGTTGAGCTATAGTACTCTCAGAGCCAGTTTTTGCTTGGAATTCATAGGCTAGGTACATACCATTTTGAGCAAATGATAGGGATGTTAGGAGGAGAGTTATTGCTAGGATTGAAAGTTGCTTTTTTAACATTATTACGGGATTTAGTTTTGTTGTTTAAGAGTCATTGGACGATTTCATAATCATACAGTCGAGTCGCAACAAGTAGATCAGAATTGTACTCTCTTAAGGAGTGAATGAGGCCGTCTTTCATTTTAAAAATCCAGACATAGGTATTGTTAAACTCCTCACCTAATCGACCTACGGATTCACCTACCTGAACAATTGCCACGCCATCTTCGTCAGCGACAACATCAACAGTCGTCAATGTTATGCCATTAGGAAGCAATGTTCCTACAACTTCAGGAAAGTACACATCGAATAAATCGTCTCTATTCCACTCTTTCTCACCAACAATTACAGGATTGCTGTAGCTGATAGTGGGTGTACCCATCCAAGCAAAGGAAAAGTCTTGGTGTAACAGGCTTTTGGCAACCTCTTGATCTGTGACCAAGTTGTCCATAAAGAGTTGAGCCATCTCAGCATTGCTAGAAGCTAATGACGTCTTTTCTATTGTAGTGTCGCTCTGAGAAGCGCAGCTAGATAGCATGATTGAAAGTAAGAGGAGGGGTATGTAGCGCATTTGAAATCATCTGTTTGGTGTTTGGTTATAAAGGATATTCCAAATGCGCGTCAATAAATGTGACCTTAGTTACAAACAAGGCCATTATCCGAAATGTTTATCCACGCTTAATAATCAGTATGTTTGAGAGTCTACCCCCGTGTTCAATGTTCAAGAGCCTAGGCAATTGAACGTTGAACGCTACTCTACTTTCATTGTTGGCTGAGGGGTAGGTATTCCAAAAATGTTTCCCTACTGTTTCCCTATGTCACTATAAGGAAGTGTAAATAACTGACAATCAATCAGTTATAATAATTGAATGTGCCCTGGACTGGATTCGAACCAGCACGCCGTTGCCAGCACTACCCCCTCAAGATAGCGTGTCTACCAATTTCACCACCAGGGCGAGAGGTGAGTATCAAGTTGAGTTTGACGGGACTTCTCTATCAAGTGGTGTATATTACGTTGAGCTAAGATCGCAACATCATTTAGCATACATATCCATGCTCCTTACAAATTAGCCCATTCTATCTTTGGTCAGACGACGTTTTTTTTACTGGACCCGCACGACACTATTGATGATATGTTGGACTCCATATCTATTTATTAATCCAATTCAGGGTCAGGCACAAGTCGTGAGTGTTGGCGCAGGAAGTTACTCCACACAACTACCCATTGGTGCAATTGGCCCTCAAAAAGCAAATGGTGAGAATGTGCTTCCAAAAATTTCACCCACATTTTCACAGCCTGTACAAACGAATGATTTTTGGAGCAGTTTAATATTTCCTTTTTTTAACAATCCTTATACAAATGTTTTACATGCACACCCACTGAATGTGAAAGCTGTATCTCAGGGCTTGGAAATCGGGCATTCCCCAACTCATGTCTTAGCGGCGAGTGACTATGTGTATCCATACGCTCCACAAATAACCGTTGGAATTGAGGGGATGAATGCAGCCCAAACCGTTGCTGATGCGTATGGAGATTGGACAGCAACAGCCCTTTGGAAAGACGAAGGAGCACAGATGAGGGCGACATTTGGCCATGGATTACCGTTTGTTTACGTCAATATTACCGGAGGGGAGGCCAAGCTAGATTTCTCCTCCTCTCCAACGATTTGGTACAATGTAGATGAAGTACTTGGCATCACAGTAGAGGGTCGTCATTACGGAGTATTCGCCCCAGCAGGATCTGGCTGGACGGGTGACGCCTCACAAACATCTTCCCTCAATGGTGATGGGTATTTATCCATTGCACTGCTACCAGATAACTCAGAAAGCACATTGCAGTATTTCCGAACCTACGCCTATGCTTTTGTTACAAATACTAAAGTGAGCTGGACCTACGAGCCAGCTACTTCGTTGTTAACCACTACCTACAGCTACGAAACTCAATTAATGGATAGTACCCATGGCTTTAAAAACGAAGTCCTTTCTGCACTGTATAGACATCAATGGCAACACATACAGGAACCTACTTTATCAACCACATATGCATCTCCAAGAGGCACAATGAGGTTATTTGAGGGCAATCAATTCACCACTCAATTAAAGTTTCAAGGAATCTTACCCACAATACCAGATGTGGGGGATTACAACCGCGAGTTGCTACTCGAACGCGTGAAACAAGTGGCATCTGAGCCACTCGGCCCAGGCCCTACATATGCAAATGGTAAGGCAATGGGAAGAGTTGTGGAGGTAATTCACATTGCTGAACAATTAGATGCCAGGGCTGAGCGGGATCAACTGTTGGCAAAGCTCAAAACCAGACTTGAGGATTGGTTAACTGTGGGTGGGGCGCAAGAGTATTCATACAATGCCGACTGGAATGTGCTGACAGGATACCCTTCAGGATATGGAGCAGACCGAGAGATTAATGACCACCATTTCCATTCTAGTTATGCGATTCGGGCGGCTGCAACCATTGCTCAATATGATTCATCATGGGCCTCGCAGGATCAATGGGGCGGAATGATTAATTTGCTTATCAAGGATGCAAATAATTGGGAGCGAGAGGATGAACGCTTCCCTTTTTTACGATCATATGACGCCTATGCAGGGCATTCATGGGCAGCTGGGCATGGTGATTTTGGTGATGGCAATAATCAAGAATCCAGCTCTGAATCTATGAATTTTGCCACTGCTGCATTTCTGTGGGGTGCCATGACAAAACAAGATGAGATCCGTGATCTTGGTATTTTTCTCCATACAAATGAAATGATGGCGATTGAGCAATACTGGTTTGACGTACATAACGCTGTATTTCCGCAATCATACCCACACAAAGCCATTGGAATGGTGTGGGGTGGAAAGGGTGTCCATGCTACATGGTTTGGCGCCGAACCAGAATTCATCCATGGCATTAACTTCTTACCAATCCATAGTGGCTCGCTTTATTTAGGGAGACACCCTGATTATGTTGTGGAAAATTTCGAAGAAATTGTAGCCGAACGAGGCGGATTGCCAACGATTTGGAAGGATGTGATGTGGCAGTATTTGGCGCTTTCGGATGCGGATCGAGCATTGTCCCTATACCTGTCAGATCCCAATTATACTCCTTTCGATGGGGAATCTAGAGCACACACCATGCATTGGTTGTATAATCTTAAAGCATTGGGGCGTCCAGATACCGTATTATCGGCTTCCACTCCCCTCTATTCTGTTTTTATCCATGAGACTCATGACACAACCTATGCCGCTTACAATGTAGAGTCGACGCCACAGGAGGTGCAATTTAGCAATGGTTTTCGCATGACTGTTTCGCCTTATTCGATGCATTCGATTCGCACCCAAAATGGGGAGGTCGTGTCAACGGAAGATTTGCCCGAAATACCCGCTGACTATGGCTTGCATAATAATTTCCCAAACCCATTTAATCCAGTCACCCAAATCACATTCACACTACCTGTAACTGACCATGTGACTGTAACTATCTACAACGCATTGGGGCAGGAGATTCAATTGTTAGTGAGTGAGCGCCTAAGATCAGGGGTGCATACTATACCCTTTGACGGCTCTGGGCTTCCAAGTGGCATCTATTATTATAATTTGAATGCAGGTTCTTTTTCCCAGACCAAGGCCATGACACTGATAAAATAGATTCGGTGGGCCTTCACGAACTCTAGCTACTCAAAATCACTGGACAACTTATACCGAACGATTCGGTTATTTCCCTTATCAGCTACATATACAATTCTGTCAAAGTACGTTACCCCTGAGGGTTGATTAAATTGCTTTGGCCCATTGCCAAGACCACCGAAGGAGACAATGACTTTTTTACGTCTATCCTCCGCAGCAATACATCAAGTAAATAGATTAATGGCCCTAGAACGCCAAAAATCTCCCATACTCAAGCGCTTTGAACATGCCTATCAGAATGGACTAATTACGTTAGATGAGTTTGAGTACGTATTACAGATGCCCTGTCCAGATGCATTTCCCAGGATTTATGTCCAGGGTCAAGAGCATAAGGATCCCAAATTAACCCAGATCGCAAAAAAAGCTCGTTTATCTGTCGAGATAATTTTTATTTCTTAGTATCCCTTGATATGAATATCCCTACGGTACCCCACTACATACTCCAAAAAATAATGATGTATATGAAGGATCTAGATCAGTATGCGCCCCATATACGAGTTCGAGGCAAGAGACTGCAATATTATGAACTACTAATTGTACTAGCCTATATCTCGCGGTCAACGTCTGGCTCCAGCGAAAAACCTTGGTCTTTACGCTTTGAAGAAGCGATTGACGAGATTACCGGTTGTTTAGGCACCAATGATACGTACAGGGAGGCAATACAATTACAGCACCAGATAGGTCGCCTTAGGGCTGCAGGTGCTGATGTACCTAATGAGTTATAGAGACGGAGTTTGTTTTACAAGTGTTTTACAACCACCCCCTATGAATCATATAAGTGCAATAGAATCAGTGACTTATGTGGTTTTTAAAGTGCCCTGGACTGGATTCGAACCAGCACGCCGTTGCCAGCACTACCCCCTCAAGATAGCGTGTCTACCA
>JAQCBZ010000018.1 GCA_027621355.1 Bacteroidota bacterium
AAACAAATGGGGTATGAGGCCTTGCGCCAGAAGCCAGCCGGCTTAGCCATTGTGCTGGTTTCTCATGATACTGATCAAGGAAAAGTAGCCCTCATGGCAGCAATGACGGACGATGTGATTCAACGTGGAGGTCATGCAGGCACATGGGTGAAAGGTTTAGCCGTTCTGGTTGGGGGTGGAGGTGGCGGTCAGCCAAATCTTGCAACGGCAGGGGGAAAAAATCCAGATGGAATGGACGAGCTCGTGGCAAAGGCGGGTGATCAGTTAAAGGAACTGCTGGGGTAGCGGGCTCCACGAGTGCGACGTACTCCACCGGTGGAATCCCGCCAAAAAACCGTATCTTCGAAGCCAAATTAAGTGAACAAAGCCGATGACAAAAGAAGCTATTTTTACTCCAGTTGGGAAGGCAGCCGAAGAGTTGGCCGCCCCCAAAAAATCGGGCAAAAAAGGGGCGTCGCTCTATGAAAAAGCGGTGGATCTGCCCGAACCCACAACCGCTACGCCTGCAAAGTTAGGACTCAAAAAAGGTCAACTTCTTGAGATGTTTGAGAGCATGGTTCTTCAGCGCCGATTCGAAGAACGTGCGATGCAAATGTATCAGAAAGGCAAGTTTGGTGGATTTTTGCACCTCTACATTGGCCAAGAGGCTGTCTCAACAGGAACGACCGCTGCTTTAAAGGACGATGATGACATCATCACGGCCTATCGTGACCATGGTTGGGGTCTTGTGAGAGGAGTTTCCGCGCGACAAGGCATGGCTGAATTATTTGGAAAGGCCACAGGATGCTCCAAAGGCAAGGGTGGATCGATGCACTTTGCCAATGTGGAGAAGCATTTCTGGGGTGGCTACGGTATCGTTGGAGGGCATATTCCTCTTGGCGGTGGCTTGGCCTTTGCCAACAAGTATAAAGGACTGGATCGAGTCACGACTTGTTTTATGGGTGACGGCGCCGTGGACCAAGGCGCACTACATGAGACCATGAACATGGCGCAGTTATGGAAGCTACCAATCATGTTTATCGTAGAAAATAATGGGTATGCCATGGGAACGGCCACACGTCGTCATTCCACGGGTGAGTTATGGGAGCGAGCTCTAGGCTATGGCATGAAGCACCGCGTTGTGAATGGGATGGACGTATTGTCAGTGTATGAAGCGATGAAAGAGATGGCGGCCGATGTGCGCAAGGATTCGATGCCTTGGTTCGTCGAGATTCGGACCTACCGTTATCGAGGACATTCCATGAGTGACCCACAAAAGTATCGTGACAAAGAGGAGATGGAAGAGTTTCAATCTCTTGACCCTATCGAGCGTCTAAAAACGGTCCTACTTGACAAAAAGATGGCGACTCAGAAGGCGATCGATGTGATTTACGAAAAAGTTGAGGAAGAAGTGATGGATGCCGTGGAATTTGCGGATAACTCACCATTCCCCGAAGATAGCGCGCTCTATGAGGATATGTACTCAGAGCCAAACCCAGTATTTCATAGGTAAGAATCATGGCAGAACTTCAATTTAGAGAGGCCCTTCGCCAAGCCATCGATGAGGAGATGGCACGAGATGAAAATGTATTCATCATGGGTGAAGAGGTTTCTGAATATAATGGTGCCTACAAAGTGACCGAGGGGCTCCTGGAGACCTATGGTTTCAAACGTGTCATCGACACCCCAATTGCAGAGCTTGGATTTGCAGGCATTGGCGTGGGTGCAGCGATGAACGGACTTCGCCCCATTATCGAGTTTATGACGTTTAACTTTGCCGTTTTGGCCGCGGATCAAATTATCAACCATGCCTCCAAGGTGAAGTACATGTTGGGGGGGCAGGTGAGCGTGCCTATTGTCTTTCGTGGACCCAATGCGTCAGCTGGACAACTAGGGGCAACTCACTCTGTTGCTTACGAAAGTATGTATGCTCACTTCCCTGGCATCAAAGTGATACATCCATCTGAGCCTGGCGATGCAAAGGGATTGCTAAAGTCTGCCATTCGTGATAATGATACCGTGCTCTTTATGGAATCGGAGCAAATGTACGGTCTCAAAGGCGAGGTAAATGAAGATCCTGAGTATTTGATTCCGATTGGCAAAGCTGCAGTCAAAAGGGAGGGGAGTGATGTCACCTTGGTGACTCATGGAAAAATCTATCATACGGTTGTAAAAGCGGCTGCTGAGCTTGCTAAAGAAGGCATTGAGGCGGAAATTGTCGATTTACGCACAGTCAAGCCATTGGATATGGATACGGTCATTGCCTCAGTTAAAAAAACCCATCGATGTGTGGTTGTGGATGAAGCTCACCCATTTGCGGGAACGGCAGCAGAAGTAGGATATTTACTCCAGCGCGATGCTTTTGATGATCTTGATGCGCCAGTGGTCCGAGTGACACTGCCCGATGTGAGCGCCCCGTTTTCGAAGCCTTTGTTTGATGCCTGGTTCCCATCGGTAAAAGATGTTGTGGATGGAGCTAAGCATGTTTTATATAAATCCTAGTCGACAGTCATGGCGATAAAAGTAGAAATGCCCAAGCTTAGTGACACCATGGAAGAGGGTGTCCTTGCAAAGTGGAATATTAAGGAAGGAGACACTGTCTCCGCTGGAGATGTCATTGCAGACGTCGAAACCGACAAGGCCACCATGGAAATGGAGGTGTTTGATTCAGGTACTGTCTTGAAGTTGTTGGTTGATGAAGGGGACACCATTCCATTAGGGGGTCTTGTGGCTGTCATTGGAGAGCCTGGAGAAGATATTTCAGGGCTTGTTTCTGGAGGAGCGAACGGTGCTGGCGATGCAAGTGAGGCTGCAACGGACGCTGTAACTGTTGCTGCAACTGAGCCTGAAACCACCGATTCAGCAAGCGAATCCTTCGACCCTATTTTTGGTGGCATTGGCTCGGGTAATACAACCGATTCATCGGACTCATCCGATTCGACGCAAACCACGAGCACAATCGACGGGCGTGTAAAAGCTTCTCCATTAGCCAAAAAAGTGGCTTCAGAAAAAGGTGTGGACCTCCAATCACTTCAAGGGTCAGGACCCAATGGCCGTGTTGTGATCGCAGATGTTGAAAAAGCACTTGCCGGTGGTGCAACCTCGACCGCAGCTTCAACCTCGCCAGCAGCTCCAGCAGCCCAGGCGAGCACCGCGTCCGCACCCGCATCGACGCAAGCACCCGCACCCGTTTCACGTCCATCCAGCGGCTCTGAGAAGGTGAAAGTATCCCAAATGCGCAAAGTGATTGCCCGCCGCCTGTCCGAAAGCAAGTTCACGAACCCCCATTTTTATGTGAGTGTGGATGTGGACATGGCCAATGTCGTGGCTGCGCGAGCTCAACTTAACCACGTGAGCCCTGTCAAGATCAGCTTTAATGACATTATTCTGAAAGCGGCCGCTTTATCTCTCAAAAAACATCCATGGGTGAATGGATCGTGGAATGAAACCGAGATGACCATTCATCATGACGTCCATATTGCGTTTGCTGTTGCCGTCGATGAAGGGCTATTGACACCGGTGATCACCCACACGGATCAAAAATCGCTCATGGAGATTTCGGCTGAATCCAAGGAATTGGCTGGCTTGGCACGTGAGAAAAAACTTCAACCCCAACAAATGGAAGGAAGCACCTTTACCATTAGTAATTTGGGGATGTTTGGAATTGATGAATTCACCGCCATTATCAATCCACCCAATGCAGCCATCTTGGCGGTAGGTGGTATACGCGATGAAGCGGTTGTCAAGGAGGGTGCCATTGTCCCTGGCAAGCGAATGAAACTCACACTCTCCAGTGACCATCGCATTGTAGATGGAGCCAAAGCGGCTGAGTACCTGAATGAGTTGAAGCACATGCTTGAGAACCCCTTAGCCATGATGTTATGAAAGGAATTGTCCTTGCCGGTGGTACAGGCTCACGCCTATTTCCGCTGACGAAAGTCACAAATAAGCACTTGTTGCCCGTCGGGGACATGCCGATGATCTATTACCCCATCAAAAAGCTTATTGGTGCGGGAATGGAAGAAATTTTGATTGTCACGGGTACCGATCATATGGGTGACGTGGTGAGTTTGCTTGGCTCAGGTAAAGACTTTGGCTGCCGTTTTACCTACAAGGTGCAAGATGAGGCAGGTGGGATTGCCCAAGCATTAGGGCTAGCGGAGAATTTTGCTGGCGGAGATCCTGTCGCAGTCATTCTTGGAGATAACATTTTCAAGATGGGGCTTCAACAAGCGGTGGCGAATTATCCTGGCAGTGGAAGCCAAATTATGGTGAAGCAAGTCCATGACCCACATCGCTATGGAGTTGCCGAAATGGATGGCGACCAAATCGTGTCCATCGAAGAGAAACCCGCCCACCCGAAGTCAGATTATGCGGTAACAGGGATTTATTTCTATGATGCTGAGGTGTTTGACATCATTAAGACCCTCAAACCCTCTGGACGGGGTGAGCTGGAGATTACTGACGTGAATAATGAATACATCCGTCGCCAACAGATGGTGTACAGTGTAATGGACGGATGGTGGACCGATGCAGGGACGTTGGAATCACTTCGTGTCGCCAACGAGCTGGCCACAGCCGATCCAAGCGACTTCTAAATGAAGATCGTGCTCACCGGCGCAGGAGGGCAGCTTGGTCAGCAATGGCAACTGTGGGCTGCATCTCAATCTGAGGTGACACTTTGGGCTTATTCCTCGGCTCAACTAGATATTACAAAGCCTGCCACATTTGATGAGGTTCATGGTCGTCATGATGTGCCTGATGTGTGGGTGAATTGTGCCGCTTATACCCAAGTGGACCATGCAGAAACTGAAACAGCGCGTGCCATGCTTGTGAATGGGGACGCACCTGGCTGGATTGCGCAGTGGTGTGTCGAGCACGCATGTCGGTTGGTTCACTACTCCACGGATTATGTTTTCTCTGGATCCCCGGAGGATCAAGCGATATATCCTGAGGGTTATCCAGAGGAGGCCCCTACCAACCCTGTGAACGCTTATGGCCAAAGTAAGCTTGCGGGCGAACAAGCGATTCAATCCACAGGGATTTTGGCGTCGTCAAAGAGTTTACTCCTGCGAGTGGCGTGGTTATGCAGTCCACATGGCCGCAACTTTGTCACCACCATGGCGCGCCTCGCCACCCAACGCCCCGAGGTACGCGTCGTCGACGACCAAACCGGCGCCCCGGCCTTCTGTGACGATGTCGTCACCCAGACCCTCGCCCTTCTCCACGCCCAAGCCTCCGGCATCATCCACCTTGGATCTGCAGGCCAGGGCACATGGGCAGACGTCGCCGACGCTGTGTTCGAGCAGGCTCGCACTCGCGGCCTTGCCCACCCCGATCTCACCCTTCATCGCATACCCACGAGTGAGTACCCAACCCCTGCGGCACGACCTCATTTTTCAAAGCTTTCTACCGAAAAGTTTACGGCTTTAACTGGCCTTTATCCCCCAGATTGGCGAGATTCATTGAGTCGGTGTTTGGCCGATCCTACACTTTGGAGCACGATCAACTCATGACCTCAAACCCAAATTCATCATCCTCTCTTCCGGACTGGATTCGTCCACAAGCGATTCCTGAGTTGGTATTGTTTACCCCACGCCAGTTCCACGATGATCGTGGGTACTTTATGGAGACGGCGCGTGCATCGTGGTTTACCGATCATGGGATCGAGCTTCCATCACCGTTTGTCCAGGATAATTTGTCCAAATCCTCCAAGGGAGTGATTCGAGGGCTTCATTATCAAATCGGAGCCTCCGCACAGGGAAAATTTGTGGGTGTTGCCAAAGGGACGATCACCGATGTTGCCGTCGATATACGTAAAGAGAGTCCCACATTTGGACACGTGGTTCAAGCCACGCTATCGGCAGAAAACGGCCATATGCTTTGGATTCCTCCTGGTTTTGCCCATGGGTTTTCGGTGCACAGCGATGAGGCATTGGTGCAGTACAAATGTACCGCCTATTATGATGCATCGGCTGAGCGTGGTATCCATCCCTTGGATGAAACCTTGGCCATTGATTGGGGCGTTGACGAGGATGTTGACGAGCCACTGATTTCTCCCAAAGATTTAGATCTACCTCGCTTTGATGATTTACCCGCAGAGGCACTTTTTTGACGCAAGACACGTTTCTTCAACAACAAACAACCCACGCACGATCAACAACCGACACACCATCAACACCCACACATTATGAATACACGAACGTTTTGGGTCACTGGCGGTGCCGGATTTATTGGATCCAATCTGTTGATCCATCTGCACACCCATTTTCCAGATGCCACGTTGGTGAATGTGGACAAATTATCCTATGCGTCGAACCTGGACTACCTGGAGCCCATTGCATCCTCAGATCGGTATGAGTTTTTGCAGCTAGATATTACCGACCGTAACGCGGTGCGTGCCCATCTTCAACAATCGCAACCCAATGGTATCTATCATCTTGCGGCCGAATCCCATGTAGACAATTCCATCTCAGGCCCTGAGCCATTTGTAATGAGTAATGTTGTGGGGACATTTAACCTTCTTGAGGAGTGTCGTCAATTGTGGGGTGATGACACCACAAAGCGTTTCCTGCATGTATCGACCGACGAAGTCTATGGTTCGCTGGGTGATGAGGGTGCGTTCACTGAGACCACGCCGTATGCTCCAAACTCACCCTACAGCGCTAGCAAGGCAGGAAGCGATCACCTCGTTCGAGCGTATCATCACACCTATGGAATGAACACGGTGATGACCAACTGCTCCAATAATTATGGACCCCATCAGCACGATGAGAAGCTCATTCCAACCGTGATCCGTAATGCGATGGCCCATAACCCCATCCCCGTCTATGGACAAGGGACCAATGTGCGAGATTGGCTATACGTGGAGGATCATTGCGATGCCATTCGGACCGTGTTCGAATGCGGGGATGCTGGGGAGAGTTACAATATTGGCGGCAACAACGAGTGGAAAAACATTGACCTGGTTCATAGTTTGTGTAGACTCCTGAATGAAGAGGTAGGTGAAGGACCGGATGGGGATTATGCCAATTTGATCAGTTTTGTTACCGATCGCTTAGGTCACGATTTCCGCTACGCCATTGATGCCTCCAAAATTAAACATGCCTTGGGCTGGGAGCCATCCACCGACTTCGATGGGCTACTGCGCACCACCGTCCAATGGTATGTCAAAAAATATCGCGCCTAACGTATGCAGTACTGGTTAATGAAATCTGAGCTCGACGTCTACAACCTTGATCATCTCAAGGCTGATGGGACCGAACCCTGGGATGGGATTCGTAATTATGAGGCGCGCAATATGATGCGAGATCAAATGAAACCAGGAGATTTGATTCTTTACTACCATTCAAATTGCAAACCTCCACATATTGCAGGGGTGGCCAGAGTTGCTTCGGATCCGTATCCAGATCCGATACAATTTGATGCGTCCAATCATTATTTCGACCCCAAAAGTGACCCAAACAACCCACGATGGATCCTCGTGGATATCTCTTATGTCACAACGTTCAAAGAGACCATTGGCCGCGATGTGTTGCATGAAGACCCGTTGCTCCAAGAGATGGTGATGTTTAAACGAAATCGTCTGAGCATTACCCCTGTAACCCAGCAAGAGTTTGAGCGTGTGTGTGAGATTGCAGGGGAAGACCCAAACTCGTTCTCATGAATCTTCGCACCAAAGGGATCCTTCCCGTTCAGCGGTTACGATGGCTCGTCGAGCAAGGTGTGTTGCACTCGACGCATGATCGTTATCCTATTAAGCCGGAGCAGTTTCAGCCTAATTCCATTGACCTGCGGCTAGGTACAGAGGCGATTCGTGTGCGTAGCAGTTTTTTGCCCGAATCTGAATCTGTGGATCAAAAAGTGTCCAAATTGGAACAATATCGATTCTCCATCGAGGATGGGGCGGTTTTGGAGCCCAATGGCGTGTACATTATCCCCTTGTTGGAAGCAATCGCCTTGCCCACGCAACGAGAACATCTTTTTGAGGCAGGAGTCACACTCATTACGGACGATCCATTAACGGCTAAAGCCAATCCGAAGAGTTCCACAGGACGACTCGATATTTTTACGCGAGTCATCACCGACTTTTGCCATCGTTTTGAGGAGATCCAGCCAGGGTATCAGGGGAAATTATATCTCGAGGTGGTCCCCAAATCTTTTCCCATCAAGGTTCGCACAGGGCAAATGCTCAATCAGCTCCGTTTTCGACACGGTCATGTTGTCTTGAGCGATGAGGAGATTCTGCGGGTTCACGATCAAGACCCACTGTTAATGGATGCCGAAGGGGTGCCTCTCCATTTGGATCATCTCAAGGTGAATCAAGGCTTGTTTATGAGTGTGGATGTCTCCGGTGAACCTGGAGCCATCGTGGGGTACAGAGCAAGAAAGCATCGTGATGTGATCGACCTAGATCGGTTGGGAGGATACGATGCCTCCGAGTTTTGGGAGCCCATTCTAGCCAAGCCCGAGGATCATCTCATCTTAGATCCTGAGGCCTTCTATATTTTTGCCAGTAAAGAGCGGTGCCGAATTCCCAAACATCTTGCTGCCGAAATGATTGCCTACGACACGGGGTCTGGCGAGCTTCGGACCCATTATGCTGGATTTTTTGATAGTGGATTTGGAGGACGCGTCGAGGACAAAGGCGCAAGAGCTGTCCTAGAGGTGCGATCGCATGATGTCCCGTTCTTGATCGAAGATGGTCAAACGTTTTTCTCCATGCGTTTTGAACCTAACACTGAAGTCCCTGAAACGCTCTATGGCTCTGAGTTAAAAAGCAACTACCAAGGGCAGGGGCTCAAGCTTGGGAAACAATTTAAGCAAGCAGGTCAGTAGTCATGGCTGTAGAATGGTGCATATGTGAGAAGCGCCATTTTAGCGAACTCCAGCACGAAGCGGAGGCTCGAGGCTGGACGACCGTTGAGCAACTCATCGAAGCGGGTCTTTGTGGCACCAATTGCCAATTTTGTGTGCCTTATGTTCGGCGCATGTTGCGAACAGGGGAGACCTCTTTTGAAGTAGGAGAGGGTGATGCTGCTCCACCAGATTCGCCAGGGGATGCGAGCTCAGCTGCCCCATCAGTTTCGCCAGACCCGACTTCTGACCTAGATCCGCCACAAACATGAATCAGTTTTTGATTCCATCGCCGACAATCCCAAATCCACCTGATCTGCATCTCGAAGGGGATGAAGCCAAACATGCGCTAAAGGTTCTTCGGTTACGGGAAGGAGACTTATGTCTTGTCACGGATGGCAAAGGCTTTCAGGCACGGTGCAGCGTTGGGGACGTTTATCAATCGGCTCTTACCCTGCGAGTCGACGAAATAATGGATGTCCAGCCACGTTCGCCTGAGATAACGATTGCGCTTGGACTCCTCAAAAAAAGGGATCGAATCGAGTGGGCGCTTGAAAAATGTACGGAACTGGGTGCTGCTGGCCTTTGGTTGGTTCATATGGACCACTCAGAGCGCTCTGTTGTGAAGCTTGAAAGGGCTCATGCCGTTGTGGAAAGTGCTCTGAAGCAATCCAAAGGTGCGTTTATGCCAGATTTGCGGACGTTTCAATCACTAGATGATGTGTTGAAGCCTGACTGGCTCACCTCGTTTGATCGCGTAGTGCTTGCCGACGAAACGGTCACTGACGCGGGTTTGGGGGGCAAAAAAACAGCCAATGACGCGGGTGTTGCTTCAAAAGGCGTCATTGGACACCCCACCACTAGCAGCCCGGCAAATCCATCCAGAATTCTTGTAATTATCGGTCCAGAAGGGGGGATATCAGCAAGAGAACGGGAGCTTTTGGATGTATTATCAGTGGACCCTATTCCTCGCATGGAAACCATCTCACTTGGCTCCAATCGACTTCGCGCGGAAACAGCGGCTATCTCAGCGCTTTTGCATCTTCAGCTCGCGCCTCACTAGCCAGCATTTCGAGGGCTTTGACCGAATCCCATTGCCTCATGGCTTGCTTGATTTCATCGCCAAACACATCATTAATCACAGGATAAAAATAGGGCGAGCCCCATACTTGACGTGCAAGCTCCGCCTTCAGGCGTCCCATCACCATCCAATCGGTCTGATCAACGTAGGAGGGTGGTACGATGAGCGAATCACCAGACACATCGGGTGCGCTCACGCTTTCATCCACAACCAGCCCTTTTTCCTTCATTAACTCATAAAATGTCTCTTTGTCGTCCTCGGTAAAGGCAAAATTCTCACGAAACGACTCAAAATCGCGTTCCCAAGACATGCGGAACTTGTCATTGTTGGCATCGAGGTAGCTTCTCACAAAATCAAAATCGACCTGATTACCTACCATCAAGTTGAACATATACCCCGACAACGTGTCCTCTTTCACCAAAATATCTGGCACGATCCCACCTCCACCGTAGACGGTTCGTCCTGCTGTAGTGCGGTATTTTAGGCTATCGGGAACCGTCTCAATGAAATCAATGGCATCCACAGAGGCATCATTTTCGCGAGCGATAATTTCGTGGACATATTCTTCACGTCCATCTTTGAACGGCTTTTGAATAAGACGACCCGAAGGAGTGTAGTACCTAGAGATGGTCACCCGGATATTCGACTTATCCGCCAGTTCATATTGTTGCTGCACCAAACCCTTGCCAAACGAGCGTTTCCCTACAATCAGGCCACGATCATGATCCTGAACCGCCCCAGAAACGATTTCAGACGCACTGGCTGAGCCCTCATTCACTAGCACAATAAGCGGCGTATCCTTAAGCTCTCCATCACGTTGGGAATCATAGGAAGAGGTAAAGCGTCGATGACGTGACTTTGTTGCAACAAGCTCGACACCAGAAGGGAAAAACTCCTCGGCAATGGCAATAGCTTGACTCATATACCCACCAGGGTTTCCTCGAAGATCCAGGATTAATCGCTCCATACCATCCGTTTCAAGATCCTTCACACTTGTCATAAACTCTTCATGTGTCGTGGCTGCGAAGCGGTTAATCTTGACGTAGCCTGTTTGATCATCCAGCATGTAGTGTGTATCCACGGTAATCAACGGGATATCATCACGAATAATATCAAAATCGAGTTCTCCAGTTCCAGGACGAAGGATTTTGACATGCACGGAGGAGCCTTTTTCCCCACGCAAACGCGCTACCACGTCTTCGTTATTGAATCCAACGGCTGTACTGTCCTCAATCTCGATAATGCGATCTCCACTTCGGATTCCTAAGCGATCACTCGGTCCACCAGAGATGGCTGTCACCACGGTAATGGTATCAGATATAATATTAAACTGAATCCCAATCCCCTGGAATTTTCCAGCAAATTGCTCTTGGATACGTTCATTATCCTCGGGCTCGATGTAGACCGAGTGAGGATCCAACGTATTCATCATCGCAATGACCGACTGCTCGGTTAGGTCTGTCAAATTTTGCTCAGGATAGACATTGAGCACATACTCATACGCTGTTTTGAATCGCTCGTAGGATCCACGCAAATCCTCGACCGTCGGCTGCTCTACAAACGTGGTGTCCAAAGGCGTATCGAGCAAGCTGGCTTCCGTGATGGTCGTATCTGTCATCGCCTCGACAAACCCTCGCATACTCACTTCATGCAACTCATTTAGGTCTGCTACGTTGTAGTAATTGTCCACCACACGTTGTTGAGCCTGGACATACTTGCGGATGTTGTTCTCATGATCCTCGGTTGATAAAACAATGGGATCCACCCCTGTCACCCATAGCAATCCTATGATCGCTGTGACAACACTTGGCGGTAAAAACAAGGAGAAAAATCCTGGGAACATAAGCTTACGCATTTGTGGGCTCATTGGCCTCTTTTTCATAATACTCTAGAATCTCGTCGTCCTCATGATTCTCTTTGGGAGGCTCTGCCTTCTCTGCCTCTTTGAGCACCTTATCCAGCGACCATTGTCGATTCACTGCATCTACAATATCGACTTCAGTTCCTGGAATTGCTGCACGAAATTCACTAAGTGACACACTTTCATCGGCGATCAGTTTCAGCCTCACATTGTAGCGTCGCATCCACTTCCAACGAAGACTCCACCAGCCGCCATTCTCAAGATGCGACTTCAAGTAAGGATTCAAAAACACCTCGACAACTCGATACCCTGACTGACGACGGAATTTTGAGATCCATGCGGCTAGATCATTTACAACGGTATCTTTTGAAATCACCGTTCCTGAGCCCTTACAACTTGGGCACGGAATCGTTACACTTTTCACCACACTAGGTCGAATACGTTGGCGCGTAATTTGAATCAACCCAAAATCGCTCATCCCAATCACATTGGTCTTGGCGCGATCTTTTTTGAACTCCTTCTTGAGTTCATCAAAAATCTTTTTGCGGTTTGAATCCTCCCTTAAATCGATAAAATCGACGACAATAATCCCACCTAAATCGCGCAACCGTAGCTGTTTAGCGATTTCTCGAGCCGCTTCAAGATTGGTTTTGAGGGAGTTGTCCTCCTGCTGATCCTTTGCTGCATAGGGACCTGAGTTCACATCCACTACATACATCGCCTCGGTCTGCTCAATAATGAGATAGCCGCCAGAAGGCATTTTGACTCGATCGCTAAAGATAGATGCGACATCATTGCTAATATTGAAACTATCAAAGATATGATCACGGCCTTTGTACAGCTTGACTGCTTTTTCTAGCTCGGGGGAGATGGTGCCGGCGAATTCTTTGGTCTCCTTGTACATCTCATAATCGTCGATCAAAATCTGATCGTAGGACTTGGCAAACAGATCGCGGAGAATGCTCTCGGTCATGTCGAGATCTTTGTGGAGTAGTTGTGGCGGCTTGGCTCCTTCGAGTTTGTCCATCAACCGCTCCCATTTTTGCAAGATCATCCGCATATCATCTTCAATCGCTTCCTTCTCTTGACGCTCTGCAACCGTGCGCACAATCACGCCAAACCCTTCAGGAAGCATGGAGCTTACAATCGACTTGAGGCGTTTACGCTCGCGGAAATTGTTCACCTTTTTAGAAACCGCCACATGTTTACCCATGGGAATCAGCACCAAAAAGCGCCCAGCAATGGAGATGTCCGTGGTGATTCGTGGCCCTTTACTACCCATGGGTTCTTTAGCAATCTGGACCAACATCTTTTGATTTGGCTGCAATAACTTTCCTGCAAGCATTTGCTTGTCATGATTGCTGAGACTATCAAACTTATCAAGTTTTGAGAGGGCCTCTTTGGGGATATTTTTTGTGCCATTAATCATGCGCACATAATCGCCGAGGTGATCACCGGCATCGGAAAAGTGTAAAAAGGCGTCTTTTTCGAGGCCTACATCAATAAAGGCTGCCCGAATCCCAGGCATGACCTTATGCACTCTGGCGAGAAAAATATCGCCAACTGTACGTTGATTTTGCTCAGAATCGATGAAGATCTGGGATAGATCTCCTTTCTCTATTAATGCGATTTGAGTTTGTTTCCCGGAGGAATGGATTAAAACTTGGTTGCTCATAAAACGGTTGATTGGACTGCGAACACAAGGCTAGCATTGGGCGTAGACGAGGTGACCGACGAATCGGAATCCCGGCACAAACAGGTTGTTTGAAGCCTAATTGTGGGTCGTGTTCTGTGTGTAGTGTGTTGAATTCGGCAGGCGCAAAGATTGCCAGAGATTGTCGCTCAGGGGCTGCCGAGAAATGAAAAAAGGTTGTGAATTCGATCCATTCACGCATCAAACTATGCATCATAGACGTGCTCCACACAAGGAAACGTTCTTGTAAGTTGGACAAAGAACGCGCTAGTGTGGTCAAAACGTATACGTAGTGCGAAAAAATCATCAGTGCTTGCGCAATTTGGATTGAGTAAGCAATATACAAAAAAGGGACGCTTGATGGGTGGGCGATTTGCGGATGATTTACCTGACAGGTGGTTACTCCTTTACCCGTTCGATGTTTGCACCAATGGCCGTAAGCTTTGCTTCCAACGCTTCATAGCCTCGATCAAGATGGTAGACACGCAGCACATCGGTTTGTCCCTGTGCAACCATGGCTGCCATGACCAAACTCACAGACGCTCTCAAATCGGTACTCATCACCGACGCTCCATTCAATGGCGTGTGCCCTGTCACCCATGCCACATTGTGTTTCACCTCAATATTAGCCCCCAAACGCCCTAGCTCTGGGGCATAACTAAATCGATCTTCATAGATCCGATCTTCCACAGCCGACGTGCCATGGGCCTGGGTCAGCATCGTCGCCCATTGTGCTTGCAAATCGGTGGGAAATCCTGGATAAATATCTGTACGTACAGAAATCGGGGTAATGCGCTCTGGAGCCTTCACTCGAACAGAGGTCCCCTCACTGTTAAACTCACAGATGGCGCCCGTCAGTCGAATATCATCTGCTAGCCCTCCCAATTCGGAGCGACGAATCCCATGAATGGTACAGACACTGTCGGGGTGCATCATGGCTGCGATCATAAATGTCCCCGCCTCAATACGATCGGGCGAATTATCCCAATCCAGGCCTTTCAAGCGAGTCACCTTGCGAATGGTAAGGGTGGAGCTGCCAATGCCGTCGATATCTGCACCCATGGCCTGAAGTGCCTCGCAAAATTGCACAACATCGGGCTCCAGCGCTGCATTCACCAATCGGAACGATTCGGATCTCAGTACAGCCGCTAGAACCAGATTGATGGTTGCACCCACGCTACTAGGCTGCAGTGTAAAGCTAGACGGGGGAAGCGTATCTGGGCCCTTTGCCTCAATGTATCCCCCTTTTTGACTCATCTTATACCCCATAGCCTCTAGTCCCTTGAGGTGAAGATCCACAGGTCGTGGCCCCCAAGCACATCCTCCAGGAAGTGAGACTCTAGCCTCTCCACAACGTCCAAGAAGGGCACCCAACATATAGAAGGAGGCTCGCATTTTTCGAACAAGATCATACGGCGCTTCTGGCGTATCTAGCGTAGATCCATCGCATGTCCATCGATTCTCTTCTTGATGAAACGTGGCTTGAGTCCCTGTGCCTTGAATCACCTTTGTGAACGTATAGATGTCTTGCAACCTTGGGATATTTCGAATTTCGGAACGCTCTTCGGATAGAAGACAAGCGGCCATCAAGGGTAAGGCAGCATTTTTAGACCCGCTCACATGAAGCTCGCCGTGGATGGGCGTGGGGCCTTGTATGATAAATTTATCCATAAAAGACAGGTTCAGTCATTAGTGTCAGCACTCACTCATCATTGGGGGGCATCATACGCGGTTCTTTCGCCGTTGCCAAAGCCAACGCTTTAACCCCTTTATGAGTCGATTGAAAATGAAATCCTTGCATATTATCTGCGTCAAAAAAGGGTGTCGTGGGGGCTCCCTCTTCCTCCTGAAATACATCCACAAGCCCATGTGAGATCATCGTGGTTAGATCGGCGCGAAGTACCCCGGTTAGCAACCCTGTTTCACGTTGGAGGCGATCCCAAGGCTCTACATACATTATGCTGGAGAGGATTGTTTTCATGGTGGGGGTTAAACGCAGCGAGGCCATCTTGAAAGTTACTGAATTTGAACGTCGCCATACGTAATGACTTGATCGAGTTGGTCGGTCAAAATGATTCGATGGGTGGTGCGGAGTTCAGTCACCGATCCTGAAGGTGTAAAATTCATCGGATTCATAGGGATTTCGAGGATTCCTGGCCCTAAAGAGGTGCTATTCCACACAGGCCACAACGCAGAAGGACGGGAGGGATTGAATGTCCAGACACGCACGCGTGACAACACATCTAAACTTTGAATCGTCACCAACAGTTGCACCGTTTGAGTCGGATTCGCTGGATTAGGAAAGGGGGGTTGGACGGTAAGTAAACCTGCATAAAAAGGACTCACACGCCAGTCATCTGAATCCCTTGACTCAACGGTACCATTAAACGTTGTTTTGGTGATCGCTGACGGCGTGGAATAAGCCTCTTGCTCAAAGTCTTTTTGACGGTTGTCGTCATCGGTTTGGCATGCGACCATGGAACTCATGACAGTCAGACAAAAAACAAACCCAAAAGTCCTTGAAGGTCGTTCAATAAATCGTTGAATCATTCGTCTCATCTTCATGAAGAAATGTAGCCATTTTGATTCCACATTATCCTGAAAATCTCGCATCTTGTCTATGTACCTCCGAAGTGTAATCACAAGAATAGCTATGCCTACAGACGACCTCCTCGTGTTGGGGATTCCCAACTGCGACAAAATCCGAAAAACCAAAACGTGGCTGGAGGAGCATGATCGTCCCTTTCAGTTTATAGACCTCAAAAAAGCACCTCTTTCACGTGAAGAGCTTCTAGAATTGAGCCAAAAAGTGGGATTAGACGCGTTGATCAATCGTCGTGGAACCACCTGGAGAAAGCTTGAACTCGCCGATAAAAATCTTAGTGAGAGCGAGATGTTGGATGTCTTGCTTGAGAATCAATCGATGATTCTTCGCCCCGTGTTGGTCAGAGGAAATTCTGTGTTGATTGGCTACGATGAAGAAGCCTTCGAGGGATTTACCGCGACAGATCGCCCCATGGGTGAATGAATAGGATTCATCTATCCAATATGAGCTGGAGTGGATGGCGCTCATGGTTTGTATCGATAGCATGCGCTCCCATGTTGCTTGTTTTCGGGCTGCTGATGGCGATGCCAGCGATGCTAATGATGCCAGCAATCACAGCGATTCCCGCGCAGGAAGCGATGGCACAGGAGATCCCGGGCAATCCCGTGGATGATTCTGTTATTACACCCCTTACAATAGAAGAGCTTGTGAAGCTTCAGGAGACATTTCGTTTTAGCGTGGACTACGGCTTTATCACCCTTGGCGAAGTAGTGGTCGAAGGACGAGTGCACTCCCAAGCCGAGAAAGACACCATGAGCACGCCCTCCGATTACCGACTCACGATGACGATTTATGGCAATGAATCCATTCCTTTTGTGGGTCGTCGAGAAGTCCGTTTTACCTCGCTTTTTGATCTTGAGAACCAAAACGAACTCATCGAACGGCGGTTTTGGAGAGATGATTTGCATGACGGTGACTTTGAACGGTCTGTGATTGAGTTTGACCATGAGGTAGACTCTGTCCGCTTTTTTGATCGCGGCGAGCCTAAAGCTGTGCTTCCGCTAGTTCAACCTGCAGTGGGTGGCTCATTGGTATTTTATGCCTCTCGTTTGGCGGCAGGGTATCAAGAGCCTTATGCACTCAATGTGTTTATTGAAAATGAGCAAGCCGATCTAGATGCTGTCACCAAGGAACCGGCAAAGCCTCGAGGCGTGCCAGCGCTGGAAGGAGATGTGATGGCATGGTTTAGTGAAGGCACAACCAATATTAAGGGACCTTTTGGGTTTTCGGGTGGCTTCAAAAGTTGGTTTAATACCGCACCAGAACGAGTTCCCTTAGAGGCTTGGGTCAAAATCTTTGTAGGAAACGTCAAGATTAAGCTGCAATCTTACCAGCGCAATCCATATTCCAACAGCGAGCCCATCTCGCTCGATAATGACAGCGAGCCCATCTCGCCTGAAACAAACACCACACCAACCTCACTATGACCACTTCCCATCCAGCCATTGATGTTGTGCAACTTGATCATGCCAAGGACTTACCCCTGCCTGCGTACGAAACGGCCGATGCGGCGGGAATGGATGTCCGTGCGGCACTCTCAGAGTCGGTGACGCTTGCTCCAGGAGAACGAAAAGCCATTCCCACGGGGCTTAAACTTGCGATTCCAAGTGGTTATGAGGTGCAAGTGCGACCACGTAGTGGATTAGCCATTAAAAAAGGGATCACGATGATCAATGCCCCGGGTACGGTAGACGCCGATTTTAGGGGTGAAGTACATGTGTTAATGGTGAATCATAGCGACGAACCCTTTGTGGTGGAGCATGGTGAGCGAATCGCTCAGTTGGTGGTTGCCCCAGTGGTTCAAGCGACATGGAATGTAGTGGAAGAGCTTGACGAAACCGAGCGAGGGGAAGGAGGGTTTGGCAGCACGGGGGTCAAATAAACTCTACAAGTCCCCCTCTTTAATAGAGTCATCCTCACGACGTAATGCGTCCACTTGCGCTTGATACTCTTGCTCCGTCAATAATCCTTGTTGCCACAAAAAGGCCAGTTCGTTGACTTGCTCCGTGGTGCCTGGTTGAGTGCCAACGGGTCTAGATTCCTTGGAAGCGGATTGATGAGCTTGCGCCTGCTCCCTACGTCGCGTCATCTCCTCGGCCAGAGCATGCATTCCCCAAAATCCACGCAGGATAATATGCCCTGCTCCGGCGTCCACCCGAATCATCTTCCACCTAAACCACCCAAGCCAGGAATCATCTCGCTCCAGTGTAATGGGTTCTAGGCGGTCCCATGGTAAAATGCGCTGGGCTGCATCCACTCCGACCTCAAGATGGTCCTCTGTCAGACGAATTTTATGAGACTTTCGATGGGTCTCCAGCACCTTGAGATTCCAAATCCCAATACCGGCTAGCGGAACACTCAGTGTGGCCAAAACATAAAAAATGAGCCATCGAATTTTAGATGGGGCTTTCTCAATCGGGCTCTCAGGGGAAGGATTCGTTTGTATCATGTTTCGAAAAACGGCGTTATCGGTACGATTTTCAAGCCTAGAATGTGGGATTTCATTATTTTGAATGAATACAAACTAGGCAGAATGACCCCAAAAACACCAACATTTCGGTTAGCCCCTTGGAAATGGATCACCATGATCTGGATGACTACGGTTCTTGTGGCAGGATTTGCGATCTCCATTCCGCGAATTCCGATTCTAGAGGAATCGGCCAGGAATCTGTTTCTTCATGTCCCCATGTGGTTTACGATGATGACGATGTTTGCGATAGGTTTTTTCTTTAGTGTGAAGTTTTTGATGAGCGAAAACCTGCGTGACGATGAAAGAGCATCGGCTGCTACCATGGTAGGGATTGTCTTTGGAATCTGTGGTCTTCTCACAGGATCGCTCTGGGCACGATTCACATGGGGTGCGTGGTGGATTCTTTCCGAACCCAAAATGAATCTTGCTGCGATGAGTATGTTGTTGTTCGTGGCATATTTCTTGCTTCGCACCGCCTTTGAGGACCCCAAAACAAGGGCTCGAATTAGTGCCATTTATAATGTATTTGCTGTGACAAGCGTCCCATTTCTACTGTATGTAATCCCGCGTCAATTACCTAGCCTGCACCCAGGGGCCGAAGGAAATCCAGCATTTAGTGAAATAACCGCTCCCGAGCTTCGTTACATTTTTTACCCAGCTGTGATTGGATTTATTTTGATAGCGATGTGGTTGTTTACATTAACCTTGCGTGTGCGTCGTGTGGTTGGCTCATCCGATCCACTCCCCACGTCGTCAACCGTAGCGGAGGTGCCTAAGAATGGATAATCCCTTGGAGTTTCCAACCCTCGAACACCAAATTGTGACAGAGGATTCATCTCAGCAAGTAGATACACTTACCGCCTCCTACAGTGAAAAATGGGAGGGTGTTACCACTACAACGGGGGAACCCATGCTAGAAACCGAATCTGCTTTTGTTCAAATGATGAGTTCAAATGATTTATGGCCCGTAGTTCTAGGTGTAAGCCTCATTATCTGGTTTGTACTGCTGTTTTTTGTACTTCGGCTAGAGCGGAGGCTATATCACGCAGAGCAAGCGCAAGATCCAGCCCAAGCTCACTCACCTTCGCACTCTCAATCCCAATCTCCTTCCACTTCAACCCCCTCTGACTCTCCATCTTCATGAAAATCAAAGTTCTTCTTGGCGTTGCGGCGATCATCGTCTTTACCTCTCTAGTGTTCTACAATTTTGGGAACTCCATCTCGACGTATGTCGACTTTGAGGGTGCTCAAGGGATGAAAGGGGCCCATGTGGTAGGTACATGGGACGACACGCAGGAGGCATATTTCAACCGTGAAACCATGCAATTTTCGTTCTGGATGACCGATGAGACAGGCAATAAGCGCAAGATTCTTTACCCGCGCCCCAAGCCCAACAATTTTGAACAAGCCACACAGATTGTGGTCATTGGAGAATATCGCGGCAACACCGAGGTCTTTGTAGCCAACGACATGCTCATGAAATGTCCGTCGAAATACAACGACCCAAATGCTTTTGAAATGCAGGAGGCGTCAAGTTGAACGAGTTTTTGAGTTGGTCTGAACTTGGATTTCTTGGCAAAGCACTGATTAACCTTGGGTTTGCATCGGCTTTGCTAGGAATGGTGGTCGCTGCACTCGCAAGCCTCCAACGCCCACCTTTGTCTAAACGAATTTGGGCTGTGAGTACCAAGGCCTTCTGGGGACTTCAATTAGCCTCTGTCCTGGGTGCCTCCGCTGTATTATTGGTGCTAATCGCCAATCACCAGTTCCAGTATTATTACGTCTGGAATCATACGTCTTTAGACCTACCCATGGAGTACCTTTTGTCTGCGTTTTATGGAGGGCAAGAAGGATCCTTCCTGTTGTGGATTTTGATGTCGTCCTTGTTGGGACTCGGACTTATGGCATGGACCCGTGCACCATATCGCTGGCCGGTCATGTCGGTCATGGGCTTCACCCAAGTCTTTTTGCTTTCTATGTTGCTTGGTTGGTCCTTTGGTGATGGTGTATTATTGGGCGCATCACCGTTTCGGACGCTCTTGGAAGAGATGCCTAATGCTCCCTTCTTGCAGGCAAATCCTGACTTTGTCCCGGCAGATGGTCGAGGGCTCAATGATCTACTCAAGAGCCCTTGGATGATGATCCACCCACCCGCGTTATTCGTTGGTTTTTCGATGATGACAGCGCCGTTTGCTTTTGCCATCGCCTCCCTTTGGACGCGTACCTATCACGAATGGGTAAGGCCCGCATTACCCTGGACGCTCTCTGCAAATGTTTTCTTGCTCACAGCCATCTTTTTGGGGGGTTATTGGGCGTATGAAACACTCTCTTTTGGTGGCTACTGGGCATGGGACCCTGTCGAGAATGCCTCTTTGGTTCCATGGCTGATTGGCACAGCGGGGATTCACACCATGATTATCCAAAAAAAGAGCTCCAGAGCCCATAGTGCGAGCCTCTTTTTTGCCATTTTTGCCTATGTCTTGATTATCTACGAGACATTTTTGACTCGTTCGGGTGTCCTAGCCAACGCCTCAGTTCACTCCTTTGTTGATTTGGGTCTCTACAATCAGCTTTTGGCCTTCATGATTGCCATTACAGCGCTAGGATTTGGCTTCTATTTTTGGCGCTATCGGGATTTACCCAAGCCAAAAAAGGAGAGTAGCCTCTTAAGCAGGGAAGTGCTCACCTTTACGGGGTCAATGTTGCTGCTTGTGCTGGGTCTGGTCATCATACTAGGGACTAGTTCCCCGATTATTGGGCGCCTTTTCTACGATAATCCAACCCCACCAGACATCCAGTTTTATAATGACTGGAGTGGTCCTTTGGCCTTGGTCATGGGGGTCTTGACCGTGATTGGTCAGATGGTATTTTGGCAACGTCACTCCTGGGTCAGTCTAGGTACGGGCTTGTTGCTCCCAACAATAGCCACGACCGTAATCACAGCTATTTCGGCAATTATGGGGCAGGTCGGTGATCTTTACTCCATCACCTTTTTCTGGGTTGGGTGGTTTACAGTGATTGGCAACGGATGGGTCACGGGATCGTTGATGATCAAAAAACCTGCACTCATTGGAGGCACCGTGACGCATATTGGATTTGGTGTGCTGCTCATTGGTATTTTGGCTAGCTCCAAATACAGCACCTTTATGGTGCCACCCGTGACCGAAAGCTTCAATGCAAGAGTGGCAGCAGGAGAGGCGTTTGACGAGGAAGGTTTTCCGATTACCACTCAAATTGAAAGCTTTGAGCTACAGCGTAATCAACCCAAGGTGATTGCTCAGCAATATATGGTGACGTATGAGGGATACGAACTGAAGGATACCCCTCGACCGGGGACTCAAGTCTATACTTTGACGTTTCAGCCGCTTGATGGTCGTGAGTCGTTCACCCTTTCGCCGGAGGTCTATCCAATGAGTAGCACGGCAGAGACCGATCGGGTGGATTGGTCTGTGGATCCAGACATTTTAACGGGCTGGATGAGTGATATCTATCTTTTTGTGGGGGGCTCGGCTTTGGTGGAGCGTCGAAATGAGCAGATTGCGGCTCAGGCTACCATGAATGAAGCCGCCATGTCGCGAACGGTAGGGGGACAAGGCTCAGGGGCATCTTCAGCAGGGGCGCAGTCGGCGACCATTGACTCCATTGCGGTTGTGTCACTACTGCCCAACGATCCTGTGCAAGCAGGTCCCTATCAATTCACCTTTTCCGGATATGAGCCCGCACAAGAAGATGAAGTCCCCGACAATACCCAAGTTGCAATTCGTGCCAATATCCAAGTAACCCACATGCCAACAGGCAGGAGCTATGAAGTGGTGCCTCTGTTTGCCGTGTTTATTGATGAAGGGGAAAACTTCACCTACTCTCCATCACTTCGCATTGAAGAATGGGGGCTAGATGTGCAGTTCTCTTCGATTGTTCCCAACGATGAATCCATTGAAATTACCGTCGCTGGATTGAATGAATTTATAGAAGAAGATTGGATCTACCTCACCGTTGAGAAAAAACCCTTTGTCTCGGCCGTCTGGTTGGGTACTTTTTTACTTATGGGAGGATTTAGTATTTCCATATTCAGGCATTGGGCTCGTGACACCCAAGCCAAGAAGGCTAAACATACGTCTGACAGCTCACCTCAAGCTTCGGTGGCTTAGATGAAGATCTGGCACATGGGTATCGTTTTTTTGGGTTTTGGAGCGTTCATCTCCAGCGCTTTAGTTGCACCCGTCCAAGCCCAAGTGATCACAGCACAGGCTGCGATGACAGGGGAGGGTGTGGCACCGGGCGTGGCACCCACCCAAGCTCAAGTACAAGACTTTGACACGCCATCCCCTCGACAAATATTCTTGCGGTCCCTCATTGTCCCTGGTTGGGGACATCTCTCTATGGGGGATGCCTACGCCAGTCGAGGACGGGCGCATATGATTACCGATGTAGGGCTGGTGCTTGCTATGGTTGTTGGCGAGCAGCGACAAGCTCGACTATTGGATGATGGATTTGCTGTTGCCGAGACTTATGCGGGGATTTCACTGACTGATAAATCCCGTTCTCTACAACTGGCAGTCAGTGATTATGACTCCTTTCAAGAATACAATGAAACCATGCTGCGACTGCGTAATTGGAACCGACTCCTTGTAGACACACCAGAAAACCACTGGACGTGGGCCTCAAGTGAGCGAAGAGTTGAGTACCAAGAACTCCGTGAACAAGCCGATCAAGCGGGTCGTGCCATGCCCATTGCCATTAGCTTGATGGTTGCGAACCGTGTGGTGAGTGCGCTGTCTGCTACAAGACTTGCTCGTGAAGCGTCGCCCAGCATCACACTCTCCCTGTCTCCGGTCTATATGCAAGGTGCATTCCAAGAAGGTGGGCAGCTCAGTGCCACAGTCCGTTTTTAAGACTAAGATCTAACCAAGCACGATTGAATACGCTTTGGACCATACAATACGACGGGACCGATTATAACGGTTGGCAGCGCCAACCTGTCCAAAAAGGGGTCAAAACCATTGAAGGGACCTTGGAAGAGGTTGTTGGGATTATTTTGCAGCGAAAGGTCGAGATGATTGGACAAGGCAGAACCGATGCAGGAGTGCATGCACTAGGGCAAACAGCGCATTGTGCACTTGAGCCTGAAACCAATGTAAAGCAACTCATGTACTCAGTGAATCAAATGTTGCCCGATGATATTCGAGTCGTCTCTGTGGAACAGGTTGATCCAGATACCCATGCTCGATTTGATGCGACAACTCGTACCTATGAGTATCACATCACGACAGAACCACACGTGATGAAGCAACGATTTGCTATGTATGCCCCATGGCTTGATGAAGTTGCGATTCGCCGCTTGCAAAACATGGCAAAAGCGATTCAAAAGGTGGAGGACTTTGCCAAGTTTGCCAAAATGGATGAGGATACAGGGACTCGTTGTGCGATCCTTCAAGCAGAATGGCAATGGTCAGGCTCGGATGTGGTCTTTCGTGTCGAGGCGAACCGTTTTTTACGCCACATGGTGCGTAGATTGGTGGGGACGATGATAGACTTTGCCTCGCTAGACGACGGCGATCGACTCTTCAACTATTTTCTAGATCCGTCCAAGGCCTCGCCGAGTGATCTAGCCTCCATGCCAAAACATGCTACGACCGCAGAAGCCAAAGGGCTCGTTTTAACCCAGGTCAAGTACATTGCACTGAAGAATCCTCACATTCCGTGAAGAGTCTGTAAATGGAGTGATTTAGCAAGCCCTGTACGCAGTGATTGTGAATACAATCGTTGATTAAAAATTAATCGAAATCTGAACTCTTGCTTGAATCCTCTCTTGATCTTTAGCACTAGAGGAAAATGATGTCCAATAATAGGATAGATCACCTTGTAGTTTGAATGCGTAACCAGCAAAGTATTTTGATAAACCAAGTGTAATATCCTGTTGCTTAGGGTATTGCTGGGTAACAGATTCCCTTGGGCTTGTAACTGCGTATCGTAAAGCTAGGTCTACTGTGGGGCGAATCATGTACCCTGATTGTGCTGAAAATCCAGTCCCACGAAACACAGGAGTTGAGGACTCTAGGACTTTATCTGGTGACGAACGTGAAATCCATTCAGCCATGACAGACCAGCCCTGAAGCTTGAATATTCCATCGACATACACGGTATGAATATCACGCGTGAACCCTGCAGGAAACGCAACACCTCGCTGACCTCGTGAAGCCGTAGCATTGTCATTAAAGTTGTATGCGATACCTATGGGGACCTTTGCTGACGGTTCAAATTGAATATCTGCTCCTCTCGTATCCCCATTGCCCGCGAATGCACCAAGAGGACGTGTATTGAGTCTCAAAGTGTAACTTAGTCCCTTTGAATGAGTTGGCCGAAAGATTCCTTCTCCATTTGAAAGAGCCCCTGCAAGAGTCCAAAGAGATTGTCCTATGGGTTGGTCATAAAAAACCCAAAGCCCTACGTCCTTTTGAAGATCAAATATTGCATGTACGATACTACGGTCTACAAACTGTAAATATTTAAGTGAGACCAATTGGCTACGGGCCGCGGGCAATGTTTCTTGCCCAAGCCAAAGAGTGAATCGATCATTAGGAGAGAACTTAAATGCTGCATCGTACAGATTTTGATCATTCTTTTCGAAACGTAGTTGCACTTTGTAGACAAACCGTGGGTCAAATACATAGCCAGACATATAGAATCGTGTTCGTCTGTTGCGGAATGAAAGCTGTTCAGCTCCCTTTTCGTGAGTTACATTGACTTGATTTTGAACGACTGGGTTTACCCTAAATGAGAACGTGGAATCAGGAGATTCATACGATAGATTCCTTGTAAATGTGTTGCTAGCTTGTTGAGCTAGCGCTTCTACACCAAATCCATAGCATAGAAAGAAAAAAAAGAACAGATGAAGTTTAGATCGCTGACGGGACATGTTGAGTATTCAATATCCTAGCGTAATAGAATCTAGCGAGACCAACGAATTGTCATTCATGTGTTTATGCAAGTTATAGTGGGTGCTCTTGATATGACGGTTTAATGATATAAGAAATGCGGGGAAAGCCAAAGATTCGTAGTTGACACGTGTCTAGCAAAGCACGTATATTTGATGTTCTTATTGACATTCCTCGGTAGCTCAGTGGTAGAGCAATCGGCTGTTAACCGATTGGTCGCTGGTTCGAATCCAGCCCGGGGAGCAATCAAAAAGACGCTTAGAAGCGATTCTGAAGCCTTTTTTGCATTTTAGGGGCTTCTTAATTTTAGATGTGTTTTTTCATTTGTGAACGAATTACATTAGAATACACCCTTTCTAGATTGGTTTTTTGAGGGACTAAGAGGCACATCTCCTGCTAGAACCAACCAACAAGTAGGTACTCAGTAGCAGACATATCTGTAGTCATTGGTCAGCTAGCAGGTCAGGCCATCCATCCCTATCAAGGTGTGGGCTGTAGAAAAAAGCCAAAAAATCCCACCTACATCAGGCAAACAGGCCTCCCCCTATCCATTTTAAATTCACTTTCTGCTAGTGATGGTCTTTTGTATTTTGGGGGTATTACCCCACCTCTCCTAGTCTCTAAAAAAAATAACACCCCCCTAAAACTGAGAGAATTTTTAGAC
>JAQCBZ010000003.1 GCA_027621355.1 Bacteroidota bacterium
AAACCATAGGCTTTGTCCAACACCTCTTGCATTTCAGCCGTAATCGTGCTGTTGGGTTTATTGGCTATCTCAAACCCATGACTTTCTAATGTGTCTACAATAGAAGCTGTAGATACATTGTATTCCGATGCGACTTTAAAGAGTTTCTTTTGGCTCATGGAGCGGTATCAATCAACGATTAGGTATTAGGCTTCGTCTGTTTCAGCTGTGTTTTCTGCCTCAACTATTTCATCTGTTACAGTTGCTTCTTGAGTAGCTGCTGGTGCTACAGACTCTTCAGTTGAGTCTTCTGTTTTTGCAGCCTCGTCCTCTTCTTCAAATTCAAAGGCAATCACGGATAGTATATTCTCAGCCAATTCTTTGGTTACGCGCGCATCCGTTCTCGCCACAATTTCGTCTGCGTCTAAATCCATCACGGCACGGGCTGTATCTAGGCCAATTTGGCGAAGCTCTTCGATCACTTCAGACCCAAAATCTTCCACAAATTCCATGATATCAATATCGTCGGTCTCTTCTTCGACTTCACGATACACATCAATTTCACACTCCGTTAATCTGGTTGCTAGACGAATATTGACACCATTCTTACCAATAGCTTTGGATACCTCATCCGCGGGTACTAACACTTTTGCAAATGTCCCGTCCTCATTAAGCTCAACATTCAGGACATTGGCAGGCTGAAGGGCGCGTTTGATGAACTCGATTTTATCTGAGGTATAATTAATCACATCTATATTCTCATTTTGAAGCTCGCGTACTACAGAATGAATACGTACACCTTTCATCCCCACACAAGCTCCCACAGGATCAATTCGCTCATCGTGAGACAGCACAGCCACCTTTGAGCGGTTACCAGGCTCACGTGCAATTCTCATGATCTCTATTACCCCGTCAAAAACTTCTGGGATCTCATTTTCAAATAATCGCTCCAGAAACATCGGTGATGTTCTCGAGATGACTACCGATGGAGTACCATTAAATCTCTTGACCTCTGTAACAACAGCGCGAATGGAGTCACCCTTGCGGTAACGATCTTTGTCGATTTGCTCACTTTTGGGTAGATAAAGCTCCACACCATTGTGGTTCACAAGGATGTCAAAATTGTGTCGCACTTGATAAACATCCCCTAAAATGATTTCACCGATACGATCTGAATACTCATCGAAAATGTTCTCCTTCTCAATCTCACGAATGCGTTGAGAGAGTTGTTGCTTCGCCATCGTTACAGCGCGACGACCAAAAGATTCAATGCTCACTTCCTGTGCATACTCATCGTAGAGTTCAAGATCTGGGTCTTGCTCCTTGGCGTCTTCTAGTGAAATTTCAGCCAAGGGGTCTGTTAATTCCTCCGCTGGGACAACTTCACGTACGTGAAGGATTTGAATTTCTCCACGATCAGGGTTTAAGATTACCGAAAAAGCTTCATCAGACTCATACTTTTTACGAATCATGGATCGAAACACATCCTCGAGTATTTCGAGAAGAGTCTCTCGATCCATGCCTTTTTCTTTGGCAATTTCGGTAAAGGACTGAACAATGATTTGGGATAAATCGGGTTGCATATGGGTCACCTAAAACGAAGGGGTTACATAAACGTGTTGAATGATAGAATGCGGAATCAAAGGAAGCTCTTCTGATTTGTTGCCTTTGGTTACAGTGAGTTGTACGCCATCCTCTGAATAATTTTTAAGTACTCCTTGAACCTCAATAGGATCACCATCCGGTTGCTCGCTATCAAGGAGTTCAATTCTTACTTTACGGCCTTTATTCTTTAAAAATTGCCTTGGGTCGGATAAGGGTCTGTCTAAACCTGGGGACGTAACATTCAGGATATAAGCATCCTCAAGGGACTCATGAGCCTCCATCAATAGCGCGACTTCTTTGCTGATTTTGCTGCAATCGTCCACATCCACACCCTTTTCCTCATGATCAATCACAATCCAACACTCTTTACGACCTTTGGGCACAAGATTCACATCCAAAAGGTAGTAGCCATAGGATTCTACAACCGGTTGTGCTAGTTCTTTTATATTATGGGTGATCGACATTGTACTTTTCGAAATGTACCTTACTGACAATAAAAAAAGCGAGACCCTCGCCGGGCTCACTTAGAATTAAAAGATAACCTATTTCCCTCTAATAACCAATCTATGACTCGCTCAAACATACACTCTTGGCTTGTTTTATCTTCCGTTGTGCTCCTGCTTTGGGGCTGTCAAACCGAGACGGAATCCTCAACTTCCACAGCTAGAGAGCTTGTCATTGAAGACACCGTAGAGTTTATCCTCAAAGATGGCCAATCCCTACCCCTAGAAGTGGCTCTGGCTGATGATAATGATGAACGCGCTGCTGGGCTTATGTACATTCGATCTATGGATGAGAATCAAGGAATGTTGTTTGTGTTTGAAGATGAGCAGCCTCGAAGCTTTTGGATGGCAAATACGCCTCTTGCATTGGATATGCTTTTTGTGAATGAATCCTATGAGATCGTAACGATTCACCGCAATACTCAACCATTCTCGCAGCGTAATTTCACGTCAGAGATACCAGCTAAGTATGTTATTGAAGTAAACGGTGGCTACACCATTAGGCACGACATTCAAGAAGGGATGAGTGTTCGCATCCAGGCTTCTGCTTCTGAGTGAAGTTGGTCTAGCGTCCCTGAATTATCGATTATGGTGTCAGCATAGGTCGCCATTTGGTCTTGGGACATTTGAGCGCTCATTCTCCTTATTACATCATCTCGTGACCACCCACGGTTCTTCATCACGCGTTGAATTCGAGTCTCTGAATCTGCTGTAATCACGATAATGTGATCAAAACCCTCTGGTCTACCATGATTTAGGAGTAATGCTGCCTCTTTTACAAAAACCTCCACACCCATCTGCTTTGCATTAGTTATGTCTTGCTGAGTTTCCTTTAACACAGCTGGATGAACCCATGACTCGACTTTTTTTCTGGCTAAATCATCATCAAAAATAATCCCTGCAAGAACATCGCGTTGAAGTTGCCCTTCTTCATCAAAAAGGGACTGACCAAAAGTCTCCACAAGCTGATTTTTGAGGGTGATGTCAGATTGCATGAGGGTAATGGCAACCTGGTCCGCATTGAAAATATGGGCACCCAGAGACTCTAATGATTCACAAAACTGAGTCTTACCACTTCCAATTCCACCTGTAACGCCTACAACGACCATAAATCAGGATTCTGTCTGGTTATTTGTGGAAAGTAAGAGTGATTTGATAAATGCATTCAGATCTCCATCCATAACCCCCTGTACGTCGGATGTCTCAGTATTTGTACGGTGATCTTTCACCATGTTATAGGGGTGAAATACGTAAGATCGAATCTGTGATCCCCATTCAATTTTCCCCTTATTGGACTCTAATTCTGCTTTAGCTCTCTCTTTAATCTGTTTTTCAAGCTCATAAACTCTTGATTTGAGAAGCACCAGAGCCTTTTCACGATTCTGCAACTGAGATCGCTCTTGCTGACACTCAGCGACTACACGCTCTTTTGTCCCATCACTAAGTGTCCCCACCCAAATCAACCGAACACCTGTCTCTACCTTGTTCACATTCTGACCTCCAGCACCGCTAGAATGAAAGCGCTGTAGTTCGATATCTGCATCGTTAAGCTCTAACTCAATGGTGTCATCAATAAGTGGAGACACAAAAACAGAACAAAAGGAGGTATGACGCTTAGCATTGCTATCAAATGGGGAAATGCGCACGAGCCTATGTACTCCACTTTCTGCTTTGAGATACCCATAAGCATTTTGGCCACTGATTTGTAGAGTGGCACTTTTAATCCCAGCCACATCCCCATACTGGTGCTCAATCACCTCCACGGTATACCCTTGCTTATCGCCCCAGCGCTGGTACATTCGGAACAACATCTGTGCCCAGTCCTGTGACTCTGTCCCGCCTGCCCCAGGGGTAAAGTTGACGATGGCATCACGATGATCATCCTCATCAGAAAGCATGTTCTTTAGCTCAAGATCCTCTAATGAGCTCAAGTAGGACTCAATCTCCCTTGTTAAATCATCCTGTACATCCTCTCCTTCTGACAAAAACTCAAAGAAGAGTTCAATAGATTCCTTTTGGGCTGCTAGAGAGTCCCATGACGAGATCAAATCTTTCTCCCCATCCAAAGCTCTCATCACTTTTTTGGCCTCGATGGGGTCTTGCCAAAATTCAGGATCCTGTGTCCTTTCTTCTAATTCTACAATCCGAACCTTGCGACGATCGTAGTCAAAGATACCTCCTAAGGTCGTCCAACCTTTGAAAATGAGGTGTTAATTTATCTAGATTATATTCCATAGTCATTGTTTATCAATGTATTACAGATTTATGCAGCTGTAGAGTTAGCCATCTGTAGCTGCACTAACTTACGATAGAGTCCATCCTCTTGTTCAAGCAACGATTGATGAGTACCCTCTTCCATGATGCGTCCTTTGTGCATCACTAGAATGTGATCTGCTTGTTGAATAGTCGACAAACGATGAGCAATGACAATGGACGTCCGGTCACGCATCATCTCTTCACAAGCTCTTGTAACCAGCGCTTCACTCTCTGAATCAATACTAGACGTTGCTTCATCCAAGATAAGGATGGGTGGATCCACCACTTTGGCCCGTATAAAACAGATTAACTGGCGCTGTCCAAGGGATAATGAAGCCCCTCGCTCCGCAAGTTTTGTTTGATACCCATTGGGCAAGCTATCAATAAACTCATGCGCACCGATATCCACTGCGGTCTTTTTGACATCTTGCATCGATATTTTGGGGTCTCCCAGAGTGATATTTTCCTCAATGGTGCCACTAAATAGCGCATTATCCTGCAATACAAGTGAAAATCTTGACCTCAAATCCTCAAGGGCATACTCTTTGATGTTCACTCCATCTACCAAGATCTCCCCTTTTTCAATCTCATAGTAGCGTAAAATACAATTGATGAGCGTCGATTTTCCGGCTCCTGTAGCCCCTACAACGGCTAGTGTTTCACCTGGCGTTGCCTCAAAACTGACATCTTTGAGGATGAAATCACTCTCCTTGTTATAACGGAACCAAACCCCTCGGAATTCAATACGCCCTGTCGTTAAGGATGATGCAGATGATTGCAACCGTAGGACGTTAGCCGATGAGGTCGCTGGAGCAACAATCTCATTTTGTGTATCAAGAACTTCAAAAAGTCTTTGTGAACTGGCTAAAGCGCTTTGTAGGGCATTCCATTTTTCCGAAATGCCGCGAATAGGTTGGAAAAATTGCCTTACATACTGAATAAATGCCAATAGAACGCCAAACGTAACCCCACCAAGAAGTGCTCGACCTCCACCATACCACACAACAAGAGCCATGGCTACGGAAGCTAATACCTCTATCACTGGCCAGAAAATGGAGAAATAGAAAATAGTTTTGTTGTGGGCTTTGCGGTGTTCTTCGTTTATCGTTTCAAAATCGCGCTCTACATCTTTTTCGCGATTGAATAACTGAACGATGGTAATGCCCTGAATGTGTTCTTGAATAAAGGAATTGAGCCGTGCTACTTGATCTCTCACACCCAAAAAAGCAGCCTTCATCTTTCCATTAAACCAAAAGGTCGCATAAAAAAGGATCGGCAGGACAAGAATCGCGATGACCGTTAACTCCCAACTCATCGTGATCATGAAGTAGAGAATGAAGATGATTCGGAACATATCTCCAATTAAGTTCACAATCCCATCGGACAAGAGCGATGAAAGGGCCTCTATATCACTTGTTGTGCGTGTAATGAGTCGTCCAATCGGATTCTTATCGAAAAATTGTACATGAAGCGATTGGATTTTTTGAAACACCTCGATCCTGAGTTGGTGCAAGGACATCTGACCAAACCAGCGAGTGAGATAGGTATTAAATATCAGAATGAATAATTCAGCGCCTAGTGTTGCCAAAATGAGTAAGATCATCCGGCTCAATCCATCCACATCCCCTACGGCAATATGGTCATCCACAGCCAATTGTGTCAGCTTAGGGCGTAAAGATCCTAGATAAGAGGCCCCCAGTGTAAGCACCAATGCCAGTAAAACCCATTTTTGATAGGGTTTAATAAAGACATACAGCCTTTTTAAAAGCTGTTTGTTATCATATCTAGCATCTTTTGATTCTATCAAAACAATTCAGCGCTTGGATTAAAACCGATCATAATCATCATATCGAGGTCTTGGTGTAATGGGTTTATGCTCGCGAGATCCAGAGCTTTGGGATCGATCCATCGACCCACCACGATCTGAGCGTCCATCATCCCTTTTTGGTCCATCAACCCCACCTCGCGATCGATAAGAGCCTCCATCGCGTCTCTGCCCTCGATCATCACCCATCCGTTTTTTCCTTGGCCTAAAACCACTTTTACCTTTATGGGGGCCTTTGGAATACGATTTTTTATCGTCCTTGTCGTTTAACTCCTTAAGAAGCACCTTTGCCTGAACAATCCCTTTTTCGTGTGCAGGATCGGTAAATATTGGGCGCAGCTCTGTCGCCAACCATGTTGGAAAGAATTTCTCGCGAGCCTCCTTGAGGAGAACAAATGGATTGGTATAGCGAGCAGAAAAATGGCCGATCACAAGTAGCTTTGCTTGAGCTTCTGTCGCAACTCTGGCAGCGTCTGATGCTGTAGAGTGACCATTCATAGTCGCTTTGTCTTCCAAATTCTCACCAAATGTAGCTTCGTGGTACAGGATATTTGCGTTAGTTGCCAACTTCACTGCTTCTGGGCAGTACTCTGTATCTGTGACATATGCAAAAGAATCACCAGGTCGTGGATGCCCCACGATATCGTCAGGCTTTACTTGGGTTCCATCTGCTAGTGTGATGGTTTCACCAGCCTTGAGTGTCTTGAATTGTTCGTCCTCTGTAATTCCTAGCTCAGAGGCTTTGTCGGCATCTACCTTGCCCGGTTTATCCTTCTCCTCAAATCGATAGCCAATGCAGAAGATGGAGTGCTTTAAAGGTCGCGCTTCCACCGTGTACTCCTCTTCATCAACGACTACAGCATGCTCAAAACCTTCGTCTAGCTCAATAAAATCTAGTACATATCCAACCTCCAGTTTAGAAAATTGTATATGCCACTCAATGTATTCTTTGAGCCCTTTGGGGCCTACAAACCTAAGGGGTTTCTCTCTGCGTTGTAATTGAAATGTGGCTAATAGCCCCACCAGTCCCGAAATGTGATCAATATCTAGATGAGATATAAAAATAGTATCAATCTTTGATCGCTTTAGACCGGCCTGAAGAAGTCGCATTTGAGCGTTTTCGCCAGCATCGAATAGGAATATACTCCCCTCTCTCCATAAGGCTACGGAAGGAAGGTGTCTTGTAATGGTAGGGGTTGCCGAAGCAATGCCCAAGGGTACAACAATCATGGCTTCTCCTGATTTTATAGAACATATTCGCGTTCAACGAAGGGATGTTCTTGTGGTCTTGTTTATGATATTTCGACTAAGTCTTCCTCAAGTTTTTGAGCTTCTGACATCTTGTAGTAGACCCCTTTTTGATCAAGCAGTTCTTGATGGGTCCCCTCCTCAACCAAACGACCTTTATCCAATACATAGATTCTGTCCGAGTTTTGTACAGACGAAATTCTATGCGATATGGTCAAGACCGTTTTGTCTTTGAGTTCTGATTGTAAAGTATGAAGAATTTGGTGTTCTGTCTTGGTATCAACCGCACTTAGTGAATCATCGAGAATAATCATAGGTGGATTCTTGATAAGAGCTCTTGCAATCGCTGTTCGCTGTTTTTGACCTCCTGAGAGGGTAATTCCTCGCTCCCCAACCATGGTATCAAATTGCTTGTCAAATGATTGGATATTCTCTAATACCTCGGCTTGATCGGCAGCATGCTCTATTGATGAGAGTGAGGGTGACGGCACACCAAATCCGATATTCTCTCCAATCGTGGTAGAAAACAGAAACGATTCTTGAGGGACATATCCGATCCACCGGCGAAGTTGATGCACGTTTAACTCTTCAATAGGTATATCGTTGACCAGAATAGTTCCGCTCGTGGGTTCGAAGATGCCTGGAATGAGTTGTGCAATCGTCGATTTACCACTTCCAGTACGCCCTACAATCGCGCACTTAGATCCTGCAGGGATGGTTAATGAGATGGACTGTAAAGCAGGTGTATCAGCTTTTGGATAGGTAAAAGAGACATCTTTGAATTCAACAGACAATGTGGGTGGAATGGTAGGTTCAAGATCCGCGACATCCATAACCGGATCCGTTTCCTCAGGTTCACTCATGAATTGTTTGAGTCGCTCCCAAGAAGCCATCGATTTTTGGTAGAGATTCAGTGTATACCCTAGTGAAGCAACGGGCCACGTGAGATAAGCGACATAAATGACAAACTCTGCAATATTACCGACCGTCACCATTCCATCCATCGCCATTTGCCCACCCTTCCAAACCACAAACATCACAGCCAAACCGATTAGAAAGTTTATTGACGGATGAAATATGGACTCTACGAGATCTAGTGAAAGTTTTCTTTTGCGGTAATCCTCACTTGAGACCGTAAATTTACCCGTTTCGTAGTCTTCTCTTTGAAAGGCTTTAATCAATCGAATGCTACTAAATGCTTCTTGCGCTCTTCCTGCCAAGACTGAATATTGCTCTTGAATGGCTGTCTGATACTTATGGATATACCGACTAATGCAGTAGACACAAACTGCCATGATGGGTAATGGGATAAGAGACCAGCGAGTGAGCGTTGGATTAACCGAAATCATCATGGTGATGACAAAGGTTGCTCTGGTCACCGTATTCACCGTATACATAAATACAGGACCATAATAATCTCGCACACGAGAGATATCCTCTGTTGCACGCACATAGGTGTCTCCAGATGGGGTCTTCGTAAAGTAATCCTGCGATAATCGAACCAACTTCTCTACGAAGTGTGCCCTCATGTCAAATTCAATCTTCCTGGAGCTAATGATGATCGTTTGGCGGGTAGCAAACAAAAAGAACCCATAAAGCATCACACTACCTAGAAGCAAGCCTGCGTTGGTTGCAAGAATACGTCCTGCTTCGGAGTTAAATAAGACATCGACCATATTCGTCGGGAGATTGCCTTGCATTTGTTGCAATGCGCCAATCTCATCCATCATTTGACGAATGTATCTAGGAATCCAGATTAAAAATAAGTTTGCAAGCGTAAGGAAGAGAGTCCCAATGAGATAAGATGACCAGTAAGGTCTGTAATAACTATTTAGGGATTTTGCTTGCAACAGCCTGGGGTCAATGTGATGGTATAGATAAAAGTCTATGTATTGAATAACTCATTTTCTGCACATGCAATTCCAGAGAGGTAGGCATCCTCGACGGAACTCCCTTGGAAGTAGTCCCCTACGACTGCAAGTGGTGCTTCTTTCCGCCCATTCGTTAAATAGGGCACTTCAAGTGGGTTTTCACACTCAGCATAGCGCCAAGCGTGTGATTGAGACCACAACGGATGTTGAATCCAGTCTCCTAAAATATAGGACGCCTCTTTGAGTAATTGAGCTTGTAGTTGAGGCCATACAATCTCTCGGTTCAATGTGTTCACCGCTTTTTCAGCCGCCTTATGTGTTGAATGTAAAACAAAACGAATAGGTTCATCTTCACCTCTACCAACGGGATGACCATGCTTTAACGACTCATTAGAAATCAGTTGCAAGGTAGGTGAGTCAATGAATAATGTGGACCAAGGGGATGTTTTGCTAGAGTCTACAAGAGCCATGACCGTAAATGTTGGTAAGTATCTCACTACATCGATTTCACGAATGATTTTGTATGTATCTACCTCATCATGACATGTGTTCAGAATACCGTATGCTTGTGGAGCGGGCGTTGCCACAATCACAGCATCTGCTTCGACCATATTACTATCACGGAAATTGATTAACCAAGGTTTTTTCTTCCTCTGCCCATGTGCTTCACCACCATAAAATGTGAGGCCTGAAACATGTGCATTTGGATGAACATGAACCATTCTTGACATCTCTTTGCCAAGGCGATTCATTCCCTGAGTAGACGTAAACCACTGCTTAGGGGCGCGCTGTGAAGAGGACAAGGTCTCTAAAAAGGGGATTTTTTGATCTTCTGAGCCTAATCTATAGGCATGGTCACCCCAAGGCTTGACCAAGTCTTTTGTACTCCAGTGATCTACTTGCTCAGCAAAAGCCTCACTCTGCACAGAAAAGAATCCGATCCCATGATCAAAACGGTGTTCCGCTGATTCGTCGGAGTATCGAGTGGCCATGCGACCACCCACCCCACGACTTTTTTCAAAGACATGCACTTCATGCCCTTTTTTTGCTAATGCCTGTCCAGCAGAAAGACCTGCAATTCCGGCTCCAATAATCGCAATTTTCATCGCCCAAATGTAACACTGCTTCAGACGATAGTAAAGATTTAGTTTGTGGCGTCTCGATCCAAAAACTCCTGATTTAATTGAGTATGACGACTAACCATAGGGATGCGATACCCACGAATGAACACATCTTTTATGGTAGAGGTCGTTTCGAAAGGATCGCCATCAACTAATATAAGATTCGCATGTTTTCCGATGTCAATCGAGCCCAATTTATCATCCACACCCCATAACTCTGCAGGATTGATGGTCACAGCTTTGAGCGCCTCCTCTACACCCATGCCATAAGTGGCAGCATACCCTGCATGAAAAGGAAGATTTCGAACATTCTCAGTATTGAATGTAGATAGAGAGACATGAACGCCAGCGTTAGCCATGAGCCCAGCGTTTTGATAGGGACGAGCATAGTGATCTGAAGATCTAGACGGGGTCACAAGAGCCGTGGCAATTACGGGGATGTCTGCTTCCGCTAATTTATCAGCCACTCTCCACCCTTCCGAAACCCCAGAAAAAACAAATGAGAGGTCATCTTGTTGAGTTGCCCATTCTAAGGCAGCAAGGATATCCTTTTCGCGGTTAACACGAACAACCAAACGCGCTTCTTGGGTGAATAAGTATCGCATCGCTTCCATTTTGGCATTCACATCTGGCTGTGCATCCAGCTCATCTGTTTCAATCGCTTGCCACATCGTATGATAGGCTCTGGCATCGTCAAAGAGTTCATTAATTTGATCAATGGCCTCATTATACTCCTTTGCAATCTCCTTCTCTGAGCGGCTATCCCACCAGCCACGTTTTCCTGAGGATGGCCAATTGATGTAGATTCCAGCTCTCTGGTCTATTGACATAGCTTCAGGAGTGTATCCATACAGATCAATCAATGACCCTGTACCCGATACCAATCCACTGACAGGGGCAGCTACGACATTGGTCACTCCATCTACGCGTGTGACTGGAATACTCACAGATCCAGGATTAACGGCGGTTTGTGCAATCATTTCAGGATTCACAGATCCAACTTCAGCCGCATCGACGGTGACAGTCACAGCGCCAATTTCATTAAGCCCTAATTGAGTTTCAGAGTCGATAAAGCCCGGATACAATCGGTGACCTGATCCATCAATCCGGATGATATCGCCTGTTAAGTCGGGCTTCACATTGGACCCAACGTACTCAATCAGTCCATCCTTAACTACCACAACACCTCCTTGAATCACGTCGGAGGTTACAGGATAGATGTCAACATTCTCTATAATAAAGGTGCCATATTGTGGCTTCTCGGTGATTTGAGCTTCAACAGTTGCAAACCCGAGAAAAAGGGACATCACAACCACCCATCCACTCCGGCTAAAAAAGGTATAATTCTTCTGATTCATGGTCATTTTCCTCAAACGAGTGATTAATGATTGTGGGTTTGTTCAGTTTGAAGGCCTGATTCAAAAAGAATAAAAGCATCCTCCATACAGGCATCATCTTGACGCCCTCGTACAGCTTCAGAGACTTCTGATTGAAGATCCTCAAATGACTGATCGTAGCTAATAGCTCTGTCTAGGCGCGCATCTGCGAAATCGGCTTCACGGTTAAAAAGAACTTGCCCATCGACAAGTGTCATTTCATTCACAGCGTAGATACTCAGAGGATCTGCAGACCAAATACTAATATCACCATGTTTGCCAACCTCAAGCGATCCCACCATATCGTCTATACCTAGCTGTTTTGCAGGGTTAATGGTGATCATTGCCAACGCATCGTTTGCTGATATCCCACCATAACGAACAACCTTTGCCGCTTCATGATTCAAATGGCGAATTAACTCATTGCTGTCAGAGTTAATGGACGTGTTTACTCCATTTTCGTGCAGAATGGCCGCATTATACGCTGTTGAATAGTACACCTCGAACTTATAGGCCCACCAATCAGAGAATACGGATGCATTGGCACCTGCTTCTGCAAGCTCTGGTGCAACTTTGAATGCTTCATTGGCGTGTTGGAATGTGTAATTCTCAACTCCATAATCTTTGAACACATTGACAAGCATGACAATCTCATCTGCTCGATAACTATGACAATGGACAAGGATATTTCCCTTTAGTATATCCGAAATCACTTCAAGTCGAAGATTCTTTGCAACAGGCACCGGAGGTGCGACCCGATTTGGTCGCCGTTCATGGGCTTCTTTCTGGTCTAGATAGGCTTGTCGCTGGCGATCATATTCAATAGCATCATCAAAGATGTCACGAATGACACGCTCAACGCCCATCCTTGTTCTGGGTTGAACACCCGTACCTTGTCCATGCACTCGCGTTGGATTCTCACCAAGAGCGAACTTGATGGTTTGAGGTGCTTCTTGAAACTGTAATCCAAACTGATCCGCTCCATATCGAAGCTTCAGTGTGGCGTTTCGGGCCCCAATGACATTTGCCGATCCATGCATAAGATTAATTGTAGTCACCCCACCTGCCAGTGCTTGGTACATGGCGACATCATTTGGATCAATCGATTCTTTAATCGTGATTTCAGCCGTCACGGGAGACGTCGCCTCATTCGTAGAGACTGTATTTAAATGGGAGTGTGCATCAATAATTCCAGGCATAACAACTTTGCCCGTGGCATCAATGACGGGAATGTTAGCTGGGGCGGATAGTTCTTGGCCAATCCCTTGGATAATACCATTTACTATGTACACGTCTGTGTTAGGCAAATCACCCTGAGTAATAGTTTTCACCAGCCCATTTTTTATCAGTACCGATTGAGGCCCTGCATAGGTAGTGGGTTGTGCCCATACATACGTGAAAGACAGCATCATAACAGCTGTCAGTAGTCCTTTAAGCGTGGTTGATTTTTGTATAGTCATGTTTATTCCTTAGTCGTTATCAATCGTTATTACGTGACCATTGGACACCGTAAACAGCAATTTTGAATCCTCACTTAACCAATCTTGGCCATGCATTACAATCATATTTGCAAGGCTACCCTCTGCGAGTGTACCGAGTCGCTCAATTCCAAGAATCATCGCGGTGTTGCTAGATAGAATATTGAGTAGCTCTGTTGACGTAACCCCTCCCTGCTCATGATAAAATCGAAGAGCCTCGTAGAAGTCCGTTACTTTGCCGTCAAATCCATATGCACCAATCATCAATCCAGCATCTAACATCGATCGAAGAGCGCCTTTTTTTGCATCCCAAGCAGATGCTTGCCGTGTTCTAAATGCTTTCTCTTCTTCTGAGAGTTCTTCTTCGGATGGCTCCTCGTTTTCTACTGTAGTCTCATCTTCCGTAGCTGTTTCATCTGTAGTCTCATCTTGGGCTTCACTTTCTTCTTCAGCTGCCTCTTTTTCTTCTTTTTGAATCCAATCTGGGGCTTCTGGTTTGTCAAACTGAAAAAGCACTGGAGTCGCAGATTGGGTAAGCTTAGAGGCAATGGGTGTCAAATCTGCACTCGTAGCAAAGATCACAGAGAAATCAAACTCATCAGCAAGCAAAAGTACACGCTCAGCGTCTTCAGGGCTATCTACAGATGCCATAAGAGGCTTTTCACCATTAAGTAATGGAAATAGTGATTCTAAGACTGCATCCCTTTGTGGAGCTTCCATTTGTTCTGCCCCTGAACCTTCAACATATCGAATGTGTTGTTGCAAAGCCTCAGCATCGTATAATAGTTGCTTGAAACGGGCCATGATGGCCATATCCGTGGACGGGTAGGCTCTTCCACCTGCACCTTCAAATTGGAATACGTAACCAAGAGCAGACTCGTACAAAGGTGACTCGTATCCAGAAAACGCTTCTTGAGCTTGTGTGAAGAACATGCTGCTCTGACCTGGTAACATTCTTCCTTGATGAGAGCTATTTACCGCGCCAAATCCAGCTGACTGATGAGCTTTTATTGATGAATGGGATACATCGAACTCTGATTCTGCAACTCTGTGGGGTTGGATTCCAGCGCGATCATAGGTTGGGTCAGAAGGTCTATCAGGATTACCATAGGAGGAAGGTGCCACAGCATCAGGCATACCAGCATGATTTAGACCATCAATAAAGGCTGGGAGAATGAGTAGTGAGTCTCCTTCAACCAACGTTCTAGCACTACTTGGAAGTGTCTCATCAGTAGATACACGTCGAATGACGCCATCTGCCCAGTGTATGGTTTGATTGGTTTTGACTGATCCATCAGATTGGATGACATTGACACCTTGTACTCCATAAGAAGGTAGGGTCGTTTGTGCAGTCGCTGTGAGTGAGCTTCCCATTAAAAGGGTAAGTCCTAGAATCCAGGATGTCCCACTCATTCTTTCATTACATTTCATTTTGTGTACGTTCGAGGATGATGTTTCATTGAGAAATTCAAATAACAAACATTCAAATTCAAAACAAAGAACAAAGCATCTCTTCTGCTCAACAAAATGAAAATCACTTTTTGTACGTTATGATTTACACACATACTGCTCACAGCAACTCTATTTATTGTTCATGAAACAATTATCCCTACTACTTTTGTGTCTTTTGACCTCGACGTCGCTCTTTGGACAAGAACGTGCTATGAAAGGCAAGGCCAATCCAAATGTGCTCAACTCGACTCAAGTAGCTTATTTTGAGGAGTTTATTCTAGCAAAAGAGACGTCGGAAGCTCAAGTAGGATTACTTCTTTCCATTCCTTTTGCACAACTCGACTTTCAGTGGTCCTCTGATAGAAACCTCTACATTGCAGATGCAGAGCTGATGTTTGGCCTTGTCGATGCGCAATCGATTCAATCAGGAGGTAATGAGAATCGTTGGTGGGACAATCAGAAAAAATCGGGTGAGGATATGTTAAAAGATACACCTATCGACACAACCCTCACCATTACACTCTCCACTGAAAGTTTAGCGACGATTCAAGATAGTGTACACACGCAGGGAATCGTTTGGACACTTCCAAACACATATCTGAGCAAATCCTATGCTGTTTCGGCGATGCTTTACTCTGGAGATAAACAACGCCCCTTGAGATCAACACCAAGCGCACTGTCTGATAAACAGTCGGTCGTCTACCCTGTTATTGAACAAGGGGAATTTTACTGTGCACAGTCTATAAGGCCCGCTCTTGCCTATAATACTGATGCAAGACTGCTTTGGTTGACAGCTTCACTAGGAAATACTGAAGAAAATCTCACCTCTGAAGCACAGTTTTTTACAGTATCAGACTATGCTTTATTAGATAGAGAAAAAGGGAAACCTTCAGCATCATCCGCTCAAAGTTTGCTTCCAGCTTTAGAGGTAACATCTCAACCTATGTCGGTTATAGACCAAACGGCTTTTGCTTTGGGGCGACTTTGTGTCCCAAAGCAGGATGAATTAGTCTCTGATACATTTGATGGAAAGTCATTACCCAACGAAACACTTGCTATACGCATAGGAGATGACCGTTTTACATGGCAAAGCGTTTGGACGGATATGCCAAGAAGCCTTCGCAATATTGATATCGCTATACAAGCCCTAGAATTCATTGAAGAAGAAGACATCGTCAATCAAATGATGAAAGGTTCTGCTTCAGACAAGAAAACATCATTTTTTGATTTTTGGACACCCAAAGACCCTACTGAAGGGACTCATTATAATGAACTCATGGTCGAGTTTTATCGACGTGTCGATCAAGCAGCACAGGAATTTAGTAGTCCTTCTCTTGAGCTGCTAGACTCAGATCAAGCGAAAGTCTTTATTCGATACGGAGAGCCAGATTCAAAGACACGCGAGTTTCCACCAGGAGGAAAGACTCAAGAAGTTTGGCGCTACGGACAAACGGAGTTTCTCTTTGAAGCATCTTCTGGGTTTGGTGACTTTGTGCTAGTATCGCCCAATTCACTATAAAGGAGGGCCAAGATGATCAATGCCGATGAGGGTGTATTATGAAGGAAGTGCCATGGATTGCCGTTACTCTTGGAGATCCGCTGGGTGTTGGACCAGAAGTAACTCTCAAGGCCCTGAAGGCTGTTATTGAGCAATCGACCTCTGGTGACGCATCGTTCAAAACACCTGTTGTCATCTATGGCTTGAAGGCTCATTTTGAGCATTATCCTGCAGTGAAGTCCCTCGCTGACACACTCTTTCGTGAGCATTCTATTCAAACCATTCATTCAGTTGATGAAGTGTTACATCCTGGCGAAGGCGGTTCGAACATAACCTTTTTAGAAGTACCGCAGGCAGCAAGAGCTCCTAATCCTTATAGATTAGCCGGGATCGCGGCAAAAGCATCCTTAAAAAAAGCGGTGGATGATGTGATAACGTATCCAAATGGATCCCTTATCACAGCACCTATCTCAAAAGAACGATTGGGGGCTGTAGGATTTGACTATGGAGGGCATACGGAGTATTTGGCTAACAGATTTGAAGTCGATGAGGTCCGGATGATTATGGAAAGTGAGGCTATGAACGTAATGTTGCAAACTCTTCACATTCCTTTGGAAGAAGTCAGCCAGGCCTGCAACGCTGACACGTTTACAACAACGTTAAAGCTTTTAGAGAATGACACGCTTGGGTCATTCTCTGAAGACTCGCATCTCAAAGTCGCTATGTTAGCGCTCAATCCACATGCTGGGGATGGTGGACACATATCATCCTTCGAAAAGGATATTATGTCTCCGTGGATTAAGGATGCACAAAAAACGAGTTCCGTCGTTCAGATTGAAGGCCCTTTTGCCGCGGATGGTTTTTTTGCGCAGCAACGGATGAACCAATACGATATCATCTGGGCAATGTATCACGATCAAGGGCTCATCCCCTTCAAAATGAATTCAGCTGCAACAGGTGGTATTAATCGGACAGTTGGGCTTCCAATTCTTCGAGTTTCACCAGATCACGGCACGGCAGATGATATAGCGGGGCAAGACAAAGCAAATCCTAAGTCAATGATTCGTGCATTTGAGCGATGTCTTTTATGGACAATAAATCACAATGGAAGTCAACAGTGATTCTCGTTTAGAGAATGAGTAATTTCCATGGTTAAATGGAAGATAAATGAATAGAAAAATCAACCGTTGAATCCTGTTCTAGAGCTCGATCAAGTTTCGCTATCATACCAAGGCAAGCCCGTCTTGGCTGATTGTTCCATGTCACTTCAGACTGGAGATTTTTGTTATCTGCTAGGACCCACGGGGTCAGGAAAGAGTTCGATTTTAAAACTATTTTATCGAGCCGTCAAACCCACGAAAGGCGACGTTAAGCTACATGGAGAGACCATTCAAACTCTGCCAAATCGCAAAACTCCCTACATTAGACGACAGATAGGTGTGGTATTTCAAGACTTCCAGTTACTTCAAGACCGAAACGTCTTTGAAAACATCGCATTTGCCTTGCGGGTAACGGACACGCCATCTTCTAAAATAGAAGATCGTGTAAAGCACCTACTTGATCTTGTCGGACTCTCTCACAAAAAAAAGGAATCCGTCCATGTTTTATCTGGTGGGGAACAACAAAGAATCTCTATTGCCAGAGCCCTGGCCAATGCTCCAGATGTCTTACTCGCGGATGAACCTACGGGGAATTTAGATCCAGGTGCGTCGACGACGATCATGGAGTTGCTTCATCAAATTAATCGGGAGCAAAACGTAACCACTTTAATGGTCACCCATGATCACTCTTTGGTGAAGCGATACCCTGGAAAGAGACTTGAGCTAAAAGATGGGACGCTTTATGACCCAAGTATCACACCAACCCAACGTTTATCAAGTATATAACCGTGCTTTTGTTTAAAAGCGTATAAAGGCTCAAACAGTTAGTAACACTCAATACATCCAAACATTATGTCACAAATTTTCCCAGGTCTTCGTTTTTTTAGTCGAAAGTTGATCAAACCGCAAGATCTAAATGCTCACGGGACATTATTTGGTGGGGCCGTTTTGGCATGGATTGATGAAGAAGCAGCGATATACTGCATCTGTCAACTCAACAAGAAGAATATTGTGACTAAATATATGTCCGAAATCAATTTTGTGAGTTCGGCGAAGGTTGGAGATGTCATTGAAATTGGGATGGAAACCATTGGATTTGGACGCAGTTCAATCAAGGTGCGATGCGAAGTTCGTCACAAATTCACGAAGCAAACCATCATCAAAATAGATGAGATCGTCTTTGTTCATGTCGATGAGAATGGTAAATCAACTCCTCATGGTGTAACGGAGCCAGTGAATGACTAAAAAGGAATCAATCCTAGTTACGGGAGGTGCTGGCTATATTGGCAGCCATACGGTTTTAGAGTTAATTCAACAAGGATATAACCCTATTGTGGTGGATAACCTGAGTAACAGTTCACTAGAGTCCATCAGGCGTATTGAAGAGTTAACTTATGCCACCATTCCATTTTATGAACTTGATGTGGCTGATCCAGAGTCACTTCACCCCATTTTTGAAGAACAACCCATAGAGGGAGTGATTCACTTCGCTGCATTCAAGGCAGTTGGAGAGTCAGTCGAAAAACCATTAGCATACTACCAGAATAACCTAGGAGGGTTATTCTCCCTACTACAAGTCATGGACCAACATGACGTTTCTCAATTTGTGTTTAGTTCATCATGTACGGTCTATGGAGATGCTGAAACTGTTCCCATTCCAGAAACAGCACCTGTTAGTGCTGTAAATCCTTATGGGCAAACCAAACTCATGAGTGAGATCATTCTTCGAGATGTTGCCCAGAGTCGATTAGGATGGTCCATTACGAATCTGCGATATTTTAATCCGGTGGGTGCCCACCCTTCAGGTCGTATAGGAGAAGATCCTTCTGGCATACCCAACAATTTAATGCCTTACATCACCCAAGTTGCTGTGGGAACAAGACCCTTTCTTCGAGTCTTTGGAGATACCTATCCAACACATGATGGAACGGGCGTGAGAGATTACATTCACGTCGTAGATCTTGCCAAGGGGCATATTGCAGCCTTAGAGTACCAAAAAACCAAACCAGGCGTACACACATTCAACCTTGGGACAGGTAAAGGATCTAGTGTATTAGATGTTGTAAATGCCTTCGAGCGAGCGACAGGCAAACCTATACCCTACGAAATTGTTGAGGCTAGACCAGGCGATGTTGCTGAAGCATATGCTGACACCTCAAAAGCGTCTACAATCTTGCAATGGTCAGCTGAATTTGGCCTTGATGAGATGTGTCGAGATGCATGGAATTGGCAATCTAAAAACCCACATGGTTATGACGACGACAGGACAGTATAAACTGTTTAATGATCCTGTACATGGGTTTATCCATATCCCAAAGGGAATTCTTGTCGATTTAATTGACCATCCCTACGTTCAGCGACTACGTAGAATACGACAGCTGGGGCTTGGCTACTTAGTCTATCCGACCGCAGAACATAGCCGTTTTTCTCACGCTCTTGGGGCCATGGAGTTATGCCAACGAGTCCTTCAAAATATCCGTCAAAAGGGAACCGATATTAGCGATGAAGAGGTTGAAAGTACACTCATTGCAATCTTACTCCACGACGTAGGTCACGGCCCCCTTTCACACACATTAGAGCACTCATTAATTGATCATTTTGATCACGAAATGATGAGTACCAAAATCATGGCGGCTCTAAACGATCATTTTGATGGACGTCTTACAACAGCGATTGCCATTTTTGAAAATACCTACCCTAGAACCTTTCTACACCAATTGATTTCATCACAATTGGATATGGATCGACTCGATTACTTGAGACGTGATTCATTTTTCACAGGGGTTTCGGAGGGAGCCATTGGTGTGCCTCGTATTATTGAAACCCTTCGCGTTCACAACGAACAGCTGGTCTTGGAGAAGAAAGGGATATACAGCGTAGAGAACTTCATTTTATCTCGGCGATTTATGTACCTACAAGTGTATCTACATAAGACGGTTCTCGCAGCCGATGCCCACATACGCGGGATTCTTCGACGCGTAAAAGAACTCTATGAGCTAGGTCAACCACCCTCTGTCCCCTCTCCTGGCCTCTCGTACTTTTTGAGTCATGCTACCGCTGCTGAGAAAGGAATTAGTGACGAGATGATGGCGCAATACACCTCCATGGATGACCATGATCTCTATGCGTGCCTCAAAGCATGGCAGCATAGTGACGATGCTCTTCTTCGTGTTTTGTCTCAGCGCTTTTTAACTCGAAAACTACTTCGCACGACATTCCTCGATCATCCAGCAAGCGATACGATGATGGACGCTTTGGAGTCACCCACCAGTTCGATACTTAAAGAGTGGGGCATCCCTAACGATACAGTAGACGTAGCACCCCCATCCTATGTGCTTCATAGAGACATGTCGACCACAGAGGCCTATCATCATCGGGGTCAAGATATTATGGTTTTGCAAGAAAACGGTGAGATTGAAGAGTTTTCTAAGGCCTCGGATGCACAACATATCGCTGCCCTCTCACAGCCAATACGAAGACCCTATGTAGTTCATCCAAAAGAGATTCAGATCGACGACTTTCTATCATAAACTTTGTAGATCACCTCGTTCCCCGGCGTTATAGAGGTGCATTCCCAGACAGTATTAATCTCATCGCGATATTCTGGGAAGGTGGTATCCCCCTCATAAGGTTCAAGGACCTCCGTGATATAGAGTCGATCTGCAATCGTGAGACCCTCCTCATAGATCCGTCGTCCCCCTATCAGGAATAGATCCGTGGATTGCTCCTTAGCGTAGGCTTTTGCAGCATGGAGAGCTTCCTCAAGTGTGGCATAAACGTCGGTTTGAGTCTCTTGCGAGGATAAGGTCGAACTAACGACAATATTCTTTCGGCCAGGCAATGGCTTCCCACCAATATCCGAAAAGACGTTTCTACCCATAATGATGGGAGCTCCCATGGTCGTTTTCTTAAAAAATGCTAGGTCTTCTTTGATTCGCCAAGGCAAACCACCTTTGTGACCTATGACCAAATTCGGATCATGTGCAACAATTAGGCACACTCTCATACAGCAACCTCAAATCGAATCACTGGATCTGGATCATACCCATCAAGGGTGAAATCATCGAAGTTGAGTTGATCTACAGGCTTTTGAGCAATGGTGAGAGAGGGTAAGGGCTTAGGTGTCCTTGTCAGTTGTTCTTTTAATCCGTCAATGTGGTTGACATAGATGTGTGCATCAACAATCGTATGGGCAAACGTGCCAGGTTCCAGGCCTGTTTCTTGGGCGATTGCCATGGTTAATGCAGCGTAGCAGGCCAAATTAAATGGAATGCCCAAGGCAATATCTCCAGAGCGCTGCGTAAGATGGCAATGAAGTTTACCCCCAGACACATTAAAAATGTACATGATATGACAGGGAGGTAGGGCCATTTCGTGCATGAGTCCGGGATGCCAGGTATTTACAACCATCCTACGACTATTTGGATTGCTTTTGATCATTTCAATGACACGCTGAACTTGATCCACTTCGTCATAACGCCAAGAGACCTCATCGCGAGATTCACCTTGAGGAATATATGCTTGGTCTGAACTGCCCACCTTTAAACTAGGGTATCGTCGCCAAAGTACAGGGTATATAGGTCCTACATAACCGTTTTCTTGTGCCCACGCATCCCAAATATGAACGTCTTGGTCGTCTCGCAACCATCGCACATGATCATCTCCCCGTAGATACCATAGTAGCTCATAAATCACAGAGCGAAAAAACACTTTCTTTGTGGTTAACAACGGAAAGCCCTCTGATAGATCTACACGATAAAACTCCGCAAAATTCGAAATGGTATCGGTCCCTGTGCGATTCTCTTTTAGAACTCCATTGTCGAGAACTCGCTGAACGAGATCATGGTATACTTGCATATGAACTAATTCTTGATCGTTTACTGTGATGAATCGTTAAGAAATGAGCCCTCTGAGAAGGAACATAGCGATGGAAAAATAGATAATGATGCCGGTTACATCTACAAGTGTTGCCACAAACGGAGCTGATGTTACGGCAGGATCTAAACCCACCTTTGACATAATAAAAGGGAGCATTGACCCAGAAAGGTTCCCAAAAAGAATCACTCCAAATAGGCTACATCCAACGGTCAGTGCTTGCATAAAAGAAAGGCCTATCTCTCCTGGCTGAAGCTCGATCCAAGCATAAGTGATACCAAACCCCATCAAGCCAACCATGACGCCCAATATAGCCCCTGAAAGTAATTCTCTGGTGAATACACGCTTCCAGTCGATCAATGTGATATCATCTGTTGAGAGTGCGCGAATAATCAAGGTGGCGGCTTGAGATCCAGAATTCCCCCCACTTGAGATGATCATAGGAATAAAAAAAGCGAGCATAGCCGCGGCAGCCAACATAGAATTGTATGCGGCCATCGCTGTCACCGTGAGCATTTGCCCCAAAAAAAGAATAAGAAGCCATCCAATACGTTTGCGGACCATCATGAAGATGGACGTCTCGGAGTAAACTCGTTCCAGTGCATTCATACCCGCCATTAATTGCATATCCTCGGTCGTCTCCTCTTCCGCAACATCTATAATATCATCAACGGTTACGATTCCTACGAGAATACCGTCAGAATCAACCACTGGAAGAGCAATTCGATCATACTTGCTAAACATCCTTACAGCCTCCTCTTGATCTTCAAACGCACTCAAGGCAGTGAATTGATGGTCCATCAATTCTTCGATCACTTGAGTTGGATTTGAGAGAATGAATTGATTAATCCGAAGATCATCGATTAATCGTTCCTGCTCATCTACGACATAGATCACATTCACGGTTTCTGCAGAGTGACCATATTGACGAATGTGTTCTAAGCTTCGCTCTACAGTCCAATCTTTTTTAATGCGGACATAATTGGTGGTCATCAAACGACCCACACTCTCTTCAGGGTAGCCCAACAGTTTTTTCACCTCAACCTGATCCTCTAAGGACATACTGTTGAGGACACGTTGTGTTAGATGGCCTGGTAGCTCCTCTAGCAAGGCAACTCGATCATCAGGCTCAAGATTACTCATCACATCAGCCATTTGCCTTTTGGAGAACACTTCGAGCAACTCCTGACCATACGTGCTTGGCAGATAGGCAAAGACTTCAGAGGCTTGTGTTTTTTTGATTAATCGAAACACAACAACTGCAGTTGATGGGTCAATATCCTCGAGTAATTCGGCTAAATCAACGGAAGGGACATCGGACAGCGCCTCTTTGAGTGAAACCCAGTCCTTCTGGTCGATAAGTTCCGCGAATTCAGGTTTTAAAAGGTGAGCAATCATGGAGGTCTGGCAACAAAGATTTGTTGCAAGATACTAAATCAAACAGACTGATTTAGATGTTGAAGAGCAACCTTTGCAGCATGTTGTTCCGCTTGTTTTAGCCGACTTCCCTTGCCTTCGCCCAACAAATTATGATTCACAGTCACAGAGACAGTAAATGTCTTTTTATGACCTGGGCCCTGCTCTTTGAGTATTTCGTAGACCGGTTGCTCCCACTTCTTGGCTTGGCAATATTCAAGCAACATCGATTTATAATTATCAATCTTTGTAGAAACCTCGTCAAAGTGTATTTCTTCATCGAGAAGTGAGGTAATGATGGCTTTGACCCGATCATATCCATACGTCAAATACAATCCTCCAATTAGAGATTCAAACAAATCAGCTAAGACACTTCTAGACTCTCGAACGGAAGCATCTTGAGTGCGCTCACCAAATTGGATGGCCTCGATCAACTGAATCGATTCAGCAAGGGTAGCTAACGTCTCTTTTTTTACAAGTTTTGATCGAAATTTGGTCAGAAATCCTTCGTTTTCCTTAGGATAACGTTCAAATAGAAGATCTGCTACCACTAGATCTAGCACCGCATCCCCTAGAAACTCATAGCGCTCATAGGTGTCGTAGGATTCAACATTTGATGACTCTTTGGTGGATCGGTGACGAAGGACTTTTTCAAAGAGTGATTCAGGCTGAAGAGATACCCCGAGTCTTTTCTCTAGAGCTCTCCACTGGGATTTTGACTCTGAGGTGATAGTAGCTACACGATCAGTCGAAAGATGATGAGTAGTTTTGGACGTTGGGGCTTTCTTAAAGAGTCTTGACCATAGCCCCATGGTTAAGGCTGGTATTTTTTGAAAATCAGAGCCGTATTGTGACCTCCAAATCCAAATGCATTATTCATTGCATACTGAACTTCTTTCACCACGGACTCATTAAATGTATAATTCAGGTCACATTCAGGATCAGGTTCACTGAAATTAATAGTCGGTGGTATGACATCATGGTACGTCGTTAAAAGTGCGGCAATCGATTCTATTGCACCCGCAGCTCCCAAAGTGTGACCCGTCATGGACTTGGTTGAGTTACAATGGATTGAGTACGCATGATCTCCAAAGACCGATTTGATCGATTTTGTTTCTGCTGCATCCCCTAGTTTTGTGGATGTACCATGCATATTAATATGATCGATCTTGGTAGGAGATATACCCGCCATCTCGCAGGCATTAGCCATCGCTAGCTTGACACCGTTGCCATCAGGATCGGGTGCCGAAACGTGATATGCATCCGCAGAAAATCCATAACCCACAATTTCGGCATAGATTCTTGCACCACGCGCTACAGCATGCTCAAGTGTCTCGAGAACCAGGATACCAGCTCCCTCGCCTAGGACAAATCCATCTCTTGTTGCATCAAAAGGCCTTGAAGCCGTTTCAGGAGAATCGTTGCGTGTAGAAAGTGCCTTCATTGCGTTGAATCCACCGATTCCGATAGGAACGACGGATGCATCCGCTCCACCTGCTACAGCAATATCTGATGTGCCAAAACGAACGGAATCGTAAGCCAGACCAATGTTATGAGACCCAGTTGCACAGGCTGATACAGCACAGAAATTAGGCCCTTTGAAACCGTATCGTATGGACACTTGCCCTGCCGCTATATCAGGGATCATCATAGGTACAAAAAAGGGTGAAATCCCTCGAGGCCCATGTTCATGCAATCCAATGCAGTTTTCGTAATAGGTCTTCATTCCGCCAATGCCGGTCCCAATGATAACGGCTACGCGGTCCTTATTAATAGAATCAAGATCAAGTGATGCATCATCAATCGCCTTGTCTGAGGCTACAATCGCATACTGAGTCGTGGGATCTAAGCGTCTAGCCTCTTTGCGATCAAAGTAATCCTCAGCAGCATAACCATCGATGAGGCCTGCTATTTTGGTTGCAAAGTCTGATGTGTCAAAACGATCATTCGTCTTGACGCCACTTTTACCCTCTACGAGACCGTTCCAAAACTCTGCAGCACTATTACCTACTGGAGTTAAGGCACCAAGGCCTGTAATAACTACACGCCGCTGGGTCATCCTATCCTATCAATTAAAGATGTGTAAACAGCTTAGGCTGTCTTTTCCTGCAAATAGCTAATAACATCACCAACTGTGGCAATTTTTTCAGAATCTTCGTCTGGAATGCTGATATCAAATTCTTTCTCAAATTCCATGATTAACTCTACTGTATCAAGAGAATCGGCTCCAAGATCATTGGTGAAATTTGCTTCAGCTGTTACTTCTGATTCGTCTACACCTAATTTATCAACAATGATGCTAGTTACTTTTGATTGTACGTCAGACATGAGAGAGTGGTTTAATTTGTTGGTCAAAGTGAAAAGATAAAAGGTTTCTTTATGATAAAATAATCTTGGTTGTCCTTGATAGATTCATCACATCGCCATCCCACCATCCACACGGATCACTTCACCGGTGATGTATGAGCTTTGATTTGATGCAAGAAAAGAGACCAAATTAGCAACGTCTTCTGCTGAGCCAGGCTCCCCCATTGGGATAGATGCTTTGATTGCGCTTAAGGTCTTCTCATCTAAAGATTCGGTCATATCGGTCGTAATATATCCTGGTGCGATCACATTGGCTCGAATACCACGGCTTGCAAATTCTTTGGCGAAGCTTTTGGTGAAACCAATCATCCCCGCTTTGGACGCCGCATAATTACTTTGCCCTGCATTACCCATTAAACCGATGATCGACCCTACGTTGATAACCGAGCCGCTTCGTTGTCTCATCATGGTTTTAGCAACCGCTTTACTACCATTAAATACACTCTTGAGATTCGTTGTAAGCACTTGATCCCAATCATCTTCACTCATTCGAAGGATTAATTGGTCTCGTGTAATTCCAGCATTATTCACAAGCACATCAATCTTCCCCCATGCCTCAACAACAGACTCTACCATTGCTTCTGCCTCTTCTAGTTTGGACGCATCGGATTGAAGTGCCATTGCCTTACTTCCCATTGACTCAATCTCTGCAACAACCTCTTGCGCAGGTCCTTTTGAAGATGCATATGTAATGGCTACATGGGCTCCTTGCTTTGCAAGATGAATCGCAATGGCTCTACCAATACCCCGACTTCCACCTGTTACTATACATACAAAATCAGCTAATGGTTTACTCATAATGCGTCGATTGTTGTTTCTGGATATGATCGTTTCCACATTTTCTGAAGGACAACACCTGGGCCACATTCTGTAATGGAATCCACACCAAGGCCATGCATAGCTTCCATGGTCTGTGTCCACCGAACGGACCCCGTTAATTGGGATAGAAGATTGGCTTTTAACTCCTCTGGATCTCGACTTGCTGTTGCTGTTACATTGCTAAACACATCCATGTTGGCAGGCCTGAACACCACCTCATCCATTGCCGTTGCAAGTTCAACCTCAGCAGATTGCATGAGTGGTGAATGAAACGCACCACCAACGGTCAACTCTTTGACCATTTTTGCACCTTCAGTTTGTAGAAGCTCCATCGCTTCATGAACAGCTGAGATGTGACCAGACAAGACAATCTGTCCTGTTGAATTATAATTCGCAGGCACAACATGATGGTTATCTCGAGAAATACGCATGCAAATCGATTCCACAATCTCATCATCAAGTCCTAAAACAGCTGCCATCGTACCTGGTTGATTTTCACCGGCTTGCTGCATGAGTTCTCCACGTTTTTTTACGAGGTAGAGCGCCTCTTCAAATGACAAAACATCTGCTACAACCAGAGATCCATATTCACCAAGGCTATGACCCGCTGTGACGCTAAAGAACCCATGATCAGGTTGATGTTCTCGCCACAATGCCATTGAGTGGACAAAAATTGCCGGCTGCGTCCATTTAGTCTGAGTCAAGACATCCATGGGTCCTTCCAACATTACAGGAAGTAATTGCCCATCAAAGATTTCATCGGCTTGTCTTAGTAGATCCGCGCCCGCTCCATTTAATTCCAGGAGTTCTTGCCCCATGCCCACTTTTTGAGATCCTTGGCCAGGAAATAAAACAGCTTTCACTACTTCGCTCCTCCCCACGTTAACCACGTGGCACCCCAGGTTAGTCCCCCTCCAAATGCGGTCAAAATCAACTCATCACCCTTTTGAAGCTGATCTTTCCAGTCATAGAGGCATAATGGGATGGTCGCAGCGGTCGTATTGCCATACTTGTCAATATTCATCATCACTTGATCCATCGAAACACCCATACGATTCGCAGTTGCTTCTATGATTCTAGAGTTTGCCTGATGAGGCACAAGCCATGCTATGTCTTCAGCAGAAAGTTTATTTTTTTTCATAATCTCCTCTGCTACTCCTGCCATGCCTTCTGTAGCACGCTTGAAGATGGCACGACCATCTTGACGGATAAAGTGTTTGCGTTGCTCAACACTCTCCTTTGAGGCTGGCTCTCGACTTCCACCTGCCTCTTGTACCAGATAGAGATCTTCATCACCGTCGGTGTAGTGGATAAAATCACGGAACCCATGATCTTCTTCAGTGGCTTGCAGGACTACAGCCCCTGCCCCATCACCAAAAAGGATGCACGTATTACGGTCTGTGTAGTCTACAATCGAGCTCATTTTGTCGGTACCAATGACCAAGATTGTGTCAACTCTTCCAGACTCAATCATCATAGCAGCCGTTGAGAGTGTGTATAGAAACCCTGAACAAGCAGCCGATACGTCAAAACCGAAGGCTCCCTTAGCACCCAACGATTTCTGAATTAAGGCAGAAGTGGCAGGAAACATATAATCTGGTGTTACTGTAGCAACCAGAATCGCATCTACGTCAGATGCATCAACACTAGCACTATTTAGTGCTTCTATTGCTGCTTGAGTTCCCATATGAGCTGCAGCCTTGTCGGGATCCTTCTCAATTCTGCGCTCGCTGATGCCAGTTCTAGTGCGTATCCACTCATCATTGGTCTCAACGAGTTTCTCAAGATCGGCATTCGTGAGGATGTGTTCGGGAATGTAATGACCAATGCCAGTAATGGTGGCCTTTCGTTGATTAGAACGAGCCATAAGGGTTAGTTAAGTGAGGTGAGAATACGTTGATTCAGCTCTACTTCTACGCAATGCATTGCATTACTAATCATGTTAAAGATGGCCTTTGGTGTACTTCCACCGTGACCAACCATACTAATTCCATCTACTCCAAGAAATGGCATTCCTCCAACATTCTCATAATTGAAGGGTTGCATGGCTTCCTTGAAGACCTCTGCAACCAAGGCTTGTTGTGCTGGATCAAGGTTTTTTTCTTTCATTGTTTTGCCAAGTAATAGAGAAAGAACGTCTGGGATGGATTCACCAAATTTTAACAGAAGATTCCCCACGAGTCCATTACATAGAAAAACATCCGCTTTTCCTGTGAGTATATCACGCCCCTCTATGTTGCCTGTGAACTCAGACAAACCCTGAAGCGCATTATAGGCCTCAATGAGCATCTCTGTCCCCTTTTCTGCTTCTTCACCTACATTTAGAAGTCCAACTTTGGGATGTTCAATACCCATCAGGTGTTCCGCATAAATCCGTCCCATTTTGGCAAATTGGACATAATGCTCTGCACGAAGTTCAAGATTTGCCCCTGCATCAAGCAGAAGCCTAAAGCCTTTAATCGTGGGGTAAACGGTCCCAATGGTAGGTCTCGCAACCCCTTCGAGCTTCCCAAGGATAAACATTGAGGCAGCCAGCAAGGCACCCGTGTTACCGGCACTTACAAACGCTTGAGCATGTCCCTTTTTTACGAGCCCATTGCCAAGTGCGATGGATGAATGTGGTTTTGTCTTTAGTGCAGCAGATGGCGCATCTTCCATACCTACAATTTCAGGTGCGTCATGAATCACACATCGAGAGAGGTCTAATCCTTGTGATTGAGCTTCTTCTCGAATGAGGCTTTCAGGGCCCAAGAGATGTAGAATTAGATGCGAGTGCGCCGCTAATGCAAGCTTTGCTCCTGCTATTGGGTTTTCTGGGAAGTGATCCCCACCAACAACATCTACGGCAACATGAAGTGACGTAGCCATCAGAGTCCGTTAGGCTTGTGTCGCGCCAATATTTAGGACTTTACGCCCTCTGTACATGCCACAAGACATGCATACGTGATGGTACCTGTGCTTGCTTCCACAGTTTGGACAGGTAACCAATGTAATTTCCTCGATTCCATGATGGGATCTTCGGAGATTTCGACGAGCTTTGGACGTTTTTCGTTTTGGATGTGCCATTGTTATGTCACTTAAGATGTTTTAATGCCTGCCAGCGAGGATCCACAGATGTTTCCAACTCTGTATCACCAAACGTTTGTGTTGAAAATGGTTTAATCTGTCCGTTTTCATCGATAAAATCTGGGTGAAGAGGGCGTATCGGCAATTCCAAAACAATGGAATCTCTGACCTCAGCATCTAGATTAACGGGATCATCAGGATTCGGAAAAGGCTTCTTCCCACCCGAGTAATCTATCTCTTCATGTGTAAACTCCGAAGAGTACGTCACATGATAGGATGACTCAACTGACGTTTCAAACCATTTCAAAGAACGTTGACATTGGCGTTTCACCACTGCATTGACTGAAAATGACACATCCACAAACCACTGAGTCTTATGGAAATGAAACTCTACACTCGCTTCAAGTAACGCATTCTCACCAAGATCAAGCTCACCTGGACCCAGAGAAACCTCTTTAGAGGATTTCCCATCAGGTAGATCTTGGATCATGAAAGAGAGTTTGCCGTTTCCAGCCATAGCCTATAAAGTTACGAAAACACCTTGGCTAGAACAATCAATCTTCAAATAAGCCGTGAAGTCGTTTATCAATCAATGAAACAACCATACCTAGATCTTCATCATTACCCACAAAGTCCAAGTCATCGGTATCGATAATGAGTTTTTGATGTGGATATCGCTGCACCCAATCCTCATAGTACTCATTTAAACGCTCTAAATAATCAATACGGATGGTGTTTTCGTAATCCCTTCCCCTCTTTTGAATCTGTTTGACAAGGGTTGGGACTTGTGCTCTTAGATATATCAAGAGCGTTGGTGGGGTGATAAATGGCTCCATGGACTGGAATAACTTAGAATAGTTCTGAAAGTCTCTATCCGACATCAACCCCATGTCATTCAAGTTTTTAGCGAATATTTCAACATCCTCATAAATGGTGCGATCCTGAATGATCCCTGAATTCTTGGAGAGCATTTCTTGATGATGATCAAATCGTTTGGACAAAAAATAGATCTGCAGATTGAAGGACCATCTGCGCATATCCTCATAAAAATCTGACAAGTAGGGATTTCCATCGACGTTTTCAAAGAAAGCCTGCCATTTGTAATGGCTTGAAAGAAACTCGGTTAGAGTCGTCTTACCAGCTCCAATGTTACCCGCGATTGCAATAAATGAATGTTTTTTAGCCAAAAAACTCTGCCTGATCGTTGCGAATTATCCTCGTAAGATAGTAAGCATTTCTTTTTTATAAGCCTCAACACCAGGTTGATTGTACGCATGGATACCCATCAGGTCGCCCATCACTGCCGTTGCAATCATGTAGAAAGCAAAAAATGCACCTATTGAAGCCTCTGTAGAGTCCTGAAGTTTTACCTCAATCACTGGGATTCCATCTTCGTAATGAGCCTTGATGGTGCCCTTTTTGGCACTTTCATTAACCCATGATAATGGTTTGTGGGCTAGATCTTCGAATCCATCCTCTTGATCATCACTAGGGATCTCAAGTTCGGCCGGTCGATTCTCTAATGATATGATTGTCTCAAAGAGGATTCTTGGCCCATCCTGAACCCACTGCCCCAAAGAGTGCAAGTCTCGGGAATAAAAAGCACTTGTGGGAAAAAGACCCATTGAGTCTTTTCCTTCGGATTCACCCTGAAGTTGCTGGACCCAATCAATAAGCCCCTTGCATTCTTGATCAAACGTTGATAGACACTCAATAGAGTACCCTTTATCCATAAACCATTTTCGAAAGGACGCCAAGGTGAGCACATCCACTGGGTCTTGTTGGATCCGTTTGACTTGCTCCCAAGCACCCCCCATTAGTTGTTGAATATCAAGTCCGGCAACCGCAATGGGTAATAGTCCTACGGGTGATAATACCGAAAATCTTCCCCCAACATCGTCAGGTACTTCAAATGTGTCATAGCCCGCTACTTGAGCAAGGGTTCTTAGGGACCCAGAATTTGAGGATGTGATTGCCACAATACGATCTTTAGCCTCATCAGCATGGTGCTTTTTGAGCCATGCCCTAAGAATCCGAAAAGTAACCCCCGTCTCTACTGTAGATCCTGACTTCGAAATCACGATGATTGACACCCTTTTTTGGGTCCCATCGTGCTTTGGTGCCTCTAATTCCGTCATTAAGTCCTTGAGCTCAGAGGCCCCAAGATGTGTCCCTACAAATCGCACTTCAGGAGCATGCTGCTTTGCTTCATAGCGCAACGACGCAGTCATTGTAGCGGCTGCCCCCAAATAACTCCCTCCAATCCCAATGCATAGAACAAAATCGGAAATCGACTGTAATTGGGCCGCCTTACGTTCAATACTCGCAAGTTCGTCTATGTTTGAGTCTAATTGCAATATATCAAGCCAGCCTAACCACTCACTACCTTGCACATTCTTATCAAAAAGATTTTGAAGGCTTTGTTGCGCTTGAGTGAGATCTACATGTTGCTTATCCATCCCTAGAATGGATGATGGAGCATGAACGTCAACCTTAATCATCTCAAAATTTTCGCTAATTCTACGAGCTCGTAATTGATGTCTTTCTTTTTGGCAACAGCGCTCTTCAATGGCGTTAATTGGGTTCGTTTATTCACAATACCCACCATCACACTAGTATGTCCGTCCACGATGGCTTTGACCGCTTCCGAGCCTAATCGACTTGCTAAAACCCGATCTCGAGCTGTTGGAGAGCCACCTCGCTGAATATGTCCTAAAATGGTCACTCTCATTTCATACTGATTAAAATCATCTTTGAGCTTTTCGGCTAGTTTAAGCGCGCCACCTGTCTCATCCCCTTCCGCGACAATAACGAGACTACTCCGTTTTTGCTCACGCAGAATACCTTTTAAGGAAGCCCTAATTTCATCCACATCTAGAAGGGATTCTGGCAGTAGAATCAATTCTGCACCAATAGAAATGCCCGTCTCCAAGGCAATAAAGCCAGCGTCACGCCCCATCACCTCTACCAAAAACAAGCGATCATGTGCATCTGCTGTGTCTCTGATCTTATCAATGGCTTGCATCGCTGTGTTAAGTGCCGAATCATACCCTATGGTGTCGTCTGTACCCGCCAAGTCATTATCTATCGTAGCAGGAACACCCACAACGGGAACACCAAACTCTGTAGCAAAAATGGATGCGCCTGTAAACGTCCCATCTCCTCCAATAGCAATGAGGCCATCCAATCCCTTTTTTTGCATGTGGTGATACGCCTTCTCTCGCCCTTCCTTAGTGCGAAACTCTTCAGAACGTGCCGATTTTAAAATAGTACCACCTCGTTGTATGATATTGGATGCAGAACTGGTGGTAAAATCGACAAAGTCACCCTCTATAAGTCCTTGGTATCCATATGAGACGCCAACAACATCCACATCAAGTGAGGTGGCAGTGCGGATAACGGCCCGGACAGCAGCATTCATCCCAGGGGCATCTCCACCACTTGTGAGAACCGCAATTTTTTTCATGAAAGCAGAAGAGTTAGTCTGTATAAAATGATAAGTTCATAACATAGCACCTCAAAAGAACGGGTGCAACAGTTTCCCCATTTCTTAATTCCTTTCGTTCCAACGTTAAGCGTCTCCTTCGTTTGTCCTTATCCAGATCTCTTTCAAAATCAGATTTAAAGCAGCGACTTCAACCTATTGAAGCCGATTTACACGCTTTTCGGTCCGTCTTTAAACAGACGATCGCTACAGATGTCCCTTTGCTAAATCAAGTGATCGGGTATATGCATCGCCAAAAGGGGAAAGAGATCCGCCCAGCACTTGTCTTTATGACAGCGCGTTTGTTCGGTCCAACAACGCATGCGACCCATGTAGCTGCAACGATGATTGAATTGTTGCATACAGCAACACTCATACATGATGATGTGGTAGATGAGGCTGATTTACGACGAAATTTTACAACCATTCATCGTATTTGGAATAATAAGGTGGGGGTGTTAATGGGGGATTATTTGCTCTCCAAAGGCTTAAGCATTGCGCTCAAAGAAGATCAATTAGCGCTACTAAAAATCACATCACATGCCGTGGAGAGAATGAGTGAAGGAGAGCTACGGCAACTCAAAACGACCAAGCTTCAAACGATGACTCAGGAGCGATATTATCAGATTATTGAGGAAAAAACAGCCAGTTTGTTAGCGGCATGCATGGAATCAGGGGCTGTGAGTGTTTTAAAGTCACCCTCAGAGGAAGCGCTGAGTGCAATCCATGACGCTGGAATTCAAATTGGCCTCGCCTTTCAAATCAAAGATGATTTGCTTGATTATCAAGACAAGGGAATTGGGAAAACAAAGCAACATGATATAGAAGAGAGAAAAGTGACCCTCCCCTTACTTAAAGCCACGGCCAATGCCTCTCCGGCAGAAGTTAAACAAGTCATGAGACGCTTTAAGCGCCGCCGTAAGTCAAAGAATGATATTCAGTGGATTCTTCGATTCGTGGAGGAGCATCAGGGAATGAAGGAGTCTGAAGAGGCCATGATTCAACACGTTGAACGGGCTATGACAACTTTAAGCACCCACCCCGATAGACGAAAAGATGGTGATGCGGCTGAGACACTGAAACAGTTTGGGCAACTCATAGACTTTGTCATCTACCGATCGGTGTAGGACGTGTGAGTAAAGTTGCTCTCCCATTTATACGATGTCCAAAGCTACCAAGTCCATAGCTCCATTATCTAAAGGGTCCATGTCTAAAGCTTCCATAACAGAGACAATAACACATGATGGCTTTCTAGTTGTTTCGGATCTTCACGTGGGCACCATAGATCAAGCACAAGATCATTGGCCAGCTAGACTGGAGAGCCTAGCTTCGTATGCGTTTCATCATCAACTACATCTCGTTATTGCAGGCGATTTATTTGATTGGTGGATGGATTATCCTAATGCTCGACCTACCTCCTACTTTCCATTTCTGGAACAATGGCGGTCATATACAGAAAAGGGATTGCAAATTACTCTTATCCCTGGTAATCATGACTACTGGATTGACGACTCCAAAAGCCTTGCTGGAATAGACATAAAAAGAGAATCCTTGACGTTGGAGACGCCTTTTGGTTCCATTTTTGTATTTCATGGAGACGGGTTTGATCACCCTACAAAAAACTTACCTAAACCTTGGCTCCACCAATGGCTTCAGCATCCTTGGTTCGTTTCATTCTACCAAGCCATTCTTCCACCAAAAATGGGGTGGAAACTCATGGCTAGTATTTCGTCTTGGAAACGCTCTCCACACACCTCAATAGATCGGTTGAATCAATGGGCTCAAACCAATATTCCCACTATGGATGCCATAATTGCCGTTTGTGGACATGATCATGAACAACGCATCACGAAGGTGGGTGAAAAATGGTATGTTAATTTAGGGTTGTTCTTGGAAGATCAAGTCGCTCTTCAGTACAAGAATCAGACCCTTTCACTCGTTAGGATAGAAACTTCAACACAAACGTCTTGGCCAAACCTAAAAATCTTTCACACCGAAACTTCATCTGTATAGAAGCGATAGGTCTACTCGATCATGAGTGAATCCATTGATAGAAAACGTTTTTTGAGTGATCCAGAGTATCGTGATCAGGTGCGCCAATCAACCAAGAAGCAGTCGGTTGGTGCCCCTTCCATATTGATCGGTTTGGTCATGGCCTCGTTATTGACTTTAGCGATGTTTTTCTGGCTTGGACAAGAACTGCCTTCCATTGAAGAGCTAGAAAATCCAAAAACAGCCGTCGCCTCTGAGGTGAAAAGTCGGGATGGTGTAGTTCTAGACCGCTATTTTACCGAAAACCGTACGTGGGTTCCTATAGAGGAGATCTCTCCCAACATCTTGGATGCCCTAGTTGCAACGGAAGACAAGCGGTTCTACACTCACTGGGGGATTGACATCCAGCGGTTGTTAAGCCTTCCATACTACTGGGCTCAAGGCAAAATTCAAGGTGCGTCCACTATTACCCAGCAGCTTGCTCGAAATCTCTATAAAAAAATCGGAACGGAATTTTCCGTCATCCGAAAATTAAAGGAGATGATTACAGCCATTCAGATTGAGCGAAACTACACGAAAGAAGAAATTCTTGAGATGTACCTGAATACGGTTGAGTTTGCAAATAGTGCTTATGGAATTGAGGCTGCATCAAGGATTCACTTCAATAAGCCAGCGCGTGACATTACTGTTACGGAGGCCGCAACACTCATTGGTCAACTCAAAGCTATCTATGCGTATAACCCGCGGATCTTCCCAGAAAGATCACAATCTAGAAGAAATATCGTCTTGCAGTTGATGCAGACGAATGAAATGTTGGATGAGTCCACAGCAAATCAACTTATGGCTGAGCCCATCGTTTTAGACTATCGCCCCCCTTCAAAAGCCGGCAGAGAGAGTCGCTACTTTGGGGAGTACATTAGAATGCAAGTCCAAGATTGGCTCGATGAACAAGGCTTAGATCTTTACAGCGATGGACTCACCATTTACACAACCATAGATTCACGATTGCAACGACATGCTGAGTTGGCAGTCACACAAAAGGCTGATTCGCTACAAAGAATCTTCGAAAATGAATGGACATCCCCCGGGGGGGAATACATGGACTTACTCTGGGAAGAGTATCCACAATTTTTACCCAGCTTTCTAAGAGAAACCAATGAGTATAAAAACGGCTTTCAACGCTTCACTACAGACCAAGAGTCGGTCGTATTTGATTCATTAAGAGCCGATTCAGCATTCATTGCGAAGGTAAAAAGAGAACGTACGCAGCTTCAAACAAGTTTTGTTGCGATTGATCCCTCTAATGGGAACATCATGGCATGGGTTGGTGGAAGGGATTTTGGATCCAAGCAGTTTGATCATGTGTACCAAAGTAAGCGACAAACAGGGTCTACATTTAAACCTTTCGTCTATACCGTGGCCATTGATGCGGGCTATCAACCCTACCATCGTTTATCGAAGTTTCCGACTAGCTTTATTGATCGAACAGGTCAATTATGGGATCCAAGGGATCCTTCCATTGAAGAAGGACCCGAAATGGTTACTCTCAGAAAAGGCCTTGCTAGGTCGCTCAACAACGTGACTGTTCGACTACTTCCAGAGATTGCTGGCGCACCTGGAACCAATCAACTACGTGATTTGGAACCAGCCGCACAAAAAATCAAAGAGCTCGCGAGTGCTATGGGTATCGATATGAGTACCACCCCTGCTTATCCCTCTATTGCGCTGGGAACCGCAGAAACATCGTTGTTAGAAGTTGTCAGTGCGTATACTACGTTCGCAAACAAAGGGGTTCATATTGAACCCGTCGCTGTGACCCGAATTGAGGATGCCCAAGGCAATATTCTACGAGAGTTTTTCCCTGAATATCGTGATGAGGTCATCTCACCAGAGACAGCATACATCATGATTGATATGCTTCGTGGTGTGATTCGAGGAGGTGATGGTTTCTTTGGCACAGGTGTTAGATTGCAGAATGTATACAATGTTCGGCAAGATATTGCTGGGAAAACGGGAACTACACAAAATTCTGCGGATAACTGGTTTGTAGGCATGACACCCCACTTAGTTATGGGCGCTTGGGTCGGGGGTGAAGACAGGCGTATTCGCTTTCCGGAGAACACCTTTATTGGTCAAGGAGCTAGAGCCGCTTTACCTATAGTTGGCACATTTATACAAAATGTCACCGAAGACCCTGAAGCTCCATGGAGTACAGAGCCATTTGAGCCTCCTGTTGGCTTTGTGATGCCTCAAGAGCCTGAATCAAGCAAACAATCAGAAAGAAGATTGGAGCTAAGAAGTCGTTGGTAATTTACCTTGACTCACCATGATACAATCTGATGAATTTTTAATAACCACACATCATCAAATCACTTCCTATAGGAGAGCCCGGTGGTGCAGACAAAGATGAGGGTATCTCAAAATCAGAAGGATTTTCAAAATAGGAGTCGATCATTAAGCTGGCTTGCTTAGCCATTGGGTCCTTACGTTCTTCAAGAGTATCTAAGAGTCGTTCAAGTTGTGCTAATACTTTTGCTTTCGTTAGAGGATTGGCCTGAGAGGAGGTATGTAGTTCGATCATATGAGAGACCACGACGAAGTTCACAACTTCCGCAATTGCGCCCTGGTAACCAGTTTTGGCTGATTGCTCCCAGGTAGACCCTAGTAACGTCTCTATGACCTCCTCAAGACCAAGGGTGTTTTCCCTTGCATTAAATTCTACAAGTCTGTTTGCACGTTGTGGATGCAAGAGTAATCCAATGGCTGCATCTGCAGCTGTCTGAGCCATACTTAGGGCATCCAATGATGGTCCCGTATTTCCTCTAAATAGTTCTCGAGATGTGGGTATTCCAGCAGGTCTTGGAGGTATGAGATCCAATATCGATTCTGGCAAGGCAAGTACATTTGGATCAACAGCTTTTATCATCTCTTTTAGTGCCTTGCGTTGAAGATCATCATCTAGAATACTTGGACTTAGTTGATTATCACCACGGACATTATAACTATACTGATATCCACCAATTAGCTTTACCGTTGCCTCAAGTTGGTATCGATGGAATAAGTAGATCGGCACAAGCACATCTTCTAAATAGGTCATTGGTGTCCCCATAGGAATGACCGCCTCCCCAAAATTTCGAAGTGCAATATCCCGAACTTCAAGAATATGTGACAATTGTGATGTTGGGTCATCACCATACTCCCAAAGATGAGCATATGGATGCGCTCCACCTGCGGGTCTTGCGTCATTATCTGAGATATATAGCAAACCTTGAGTGGCTGTATTTTCTAAAATCTTACGAAGCTCATAGGATTCATCGATCCCCTCTGGAAACTCTTGATAGCCATACAGTATAGTACGTTTATCCCACTCACCAATACCCTCATCATATGCGTTCTCAAGGCTTAATTGACCATTAATAATGTCAACTTTGGGATGAGGATAATCCATCACAGAGGCACGATTATTAACACTGGAGGCAAAGTTATGGTAGATCCCCAGGGTATGACCAATTTCATGTGCAGATAGCTGACGTATTCTACTTAGTGCCATTTCCATCATTCGAGGGTCCTGTTCATAACCTTCATCAAAAGGTGCAAGCAACCCTGATGCGATCATGTAATCCTGTCTTACGCGCAAGGATCCAAGAAGTACATTTCCTTTAATAATTTCACCTGTTCGAGGGTCAACCACTGAACCACCATAGGACCAGCCACGAGTCGATCTATGAACCCAATTGATCACATTGTAGCGTATATCAAGAGGGTGAGCATCGTCTGGTAAGACTTTTACTTGAAACGCGTCAATATATCCAGCAGCTTCAAATGCTTGATTCCACCAACGAGCACCTTCAAGCAATGCAGTTCGAACGGGTTCTGGTGTTCCGTTATCTAAGTAATAAACAATAGGCTCAATTGGCTCACTCATTTCGGCATTAGGGTCCTTTTTTTCCAGGCGATGGCGATTGATGTATTGAATCATCATCGGTTTGTCGATCGGCGAGGCATAATCCATAAATGATGTGGGATAATACCCAGCGCGAGGATCGAATACTCTTGGGGTGTACCCATCATCAGGTAATTCTACAAATGAATGATGTTGACGAACAGTAATGGATGTAGGAGATGGAACCACTGAGCGAACTTGAGGTCCAGGATTTTTTCCCGCAAACGTCAAAATTGTTTCAAACTCAGAGTTTTTAGGAAAATTAAATATCCCCTCTTCATAGAGTGTTGAGCGGTCTTTATCCAATGTAAATGCACCCTCTCCTCTAGAGGATAGGCGCTCAGTTACACCATGAGCATCTCTCAGGAAAAAAGGAGTCACGTCGATTAAGTAAGCCCCATCCTCTTCAGCCATTATAGGAAAGGCATATAGAACAGATGAAGCAAACGCTTCTTCAACCGACTTCTTTTCTAGTGCATTCTGGGATCGTGCGATGTAACTAAGATTCGGTTGGATTAAAAAAAGTTTTGGTCCCCGTTTTTCAAAAAAGACAATGCGTTCTCCACCCTGTTGACTGCGATCAAGTCCAATATCATTAGATCCTACACCGGCAGCTAGATAATTTACGTAGAGAAATTGCTCGTTAAGTTTGTCAACCTTGAGCAGCAGTTGAGTCTGGTCATTATCGAAGTAATAATCAAAATACCCCTCTGTGAGAGTAATGGAAGAGGTCTTATCGGAAATTGTAGGGAGTTGAGCTTGAGCTTGAATGCCCCCTAAAGTCAGAGCTATGAGTAGTGAAAATGCTTTCATAAAAAATTTCGAGAGTTAACTTGCGCATTGAATTCTTTAATAAACACATTTTCAATGATTTATGTTGTGTTATAAGCACCCTTGCTTGCCGCTTTTCGTTGACTTTAGAGGCAAAGCAAGCTACCTTTCACAGCTATATTCAATGACTGCAACGTAGTCCTCTTTCATGCTTGAGACGTACCTTCCTGTTGTCCTTCTTGCTGCGATATCACTAACCATCGCACTCATTTTCATGACGCTCTCACGCGTGATGGGGCCTTACAGACCCAATAAAGTGAAGTTAACTCCGTACGAAAGTGGTATGGATCCTATTGGCGAGGCAAAAGAACGCTATTCCATTTCCTACTATCTCGTGGCGATGGAGTTTATTGTTTTTGACCTTGAGGTGATGTTTCTCTATCCCTGGGTTGTACGATACTTGGACCTTGGATTCGCAACGTTTGTTGCAGTCATTGTGTTTATAACTGTACTCTTCCTTGGACTGCTATACACCTTAAAAAAAGGGACACTAGACTTTAGTAGTCAAACAAAAGTTAAACCTCTATGGGATTAGAAAGCGCTTTAGGCGAAGGATTTATCACAACTCGTGTCGATGATCTCGTGGGCTGGGCACGTGCAAATTCGACATGGCCAATGCCTATGGGATTAGCCTGTTGTGCGATTGAAATGATGGCATTTGCGGGTCCACGGTATGATGCTTCGCGATTTGGCTCAGAGGTTATGCGCTTCTCCCCACGTCAGAGTGATTTACTGATTGTCGCTGGATGGTGTTCATACAAGATGTCCCATGCTGTGCGAAGAATATGGGATCAAATGCCAGATCCAAAATGGTGTATTGCCATGGGTGCGTGTGCCTCTACCGGTGGTATGCATCGTTGCTATGGCGTTGTGCAGGGGATTGACAATTTCTTACCTGTTGACGCCTACATCTCAGGATGCCCACCACGGCCTGATGCCCTCTTGAATGCGTTGATGACAATTCAAGAAAAGGTCAAAACAGAACATTCTGTCTTGCTTGATGCTTAATGAGCAACCAAAAGTTACATAACGACGTTTACAGCGATATACTAGCGTTTGTAGAATATGAGCGCGGGGTTACTCACCCCATATCTGTCTACAGATCAACCTCCGATCTTACCTTGGTCGTCCCTAGGGATCTTTTGATTGAAACCCTGACCAAGCTCAAAGAAGAACACCACTTTATCTACCTGGTAGACATCGTGGGAACGGATCGTTTTGTGGAGGGAGACCGCTTTGAGATACTGTATAACCTCATTGATCTCAAACAGGGTCGCAGACTGGTTGTCAAAACATTGGCTAATGAAGATACACCTATTGTACCATCTGCATCCGCTATCTGGACCAATGCCTCATGGCATGAGCGAGAGATTTTTGATATGTATGGAGTCCATTTTACCGAACACCCCGATCTACGAAGAGTCTATCTTCCTGAAGACTTTGAATACTATCCCTTAAGGAAAGAATTTCCATTGCTTGGAATACCTGGGTCGATTGATTTACCTACGTCCACACCTGATCAGGAGGCCTCCTCATGATGGAATTAGAACAAAAATCGGCCTCACCTACCTTCTTCAAGAAGCATCAAGAATCCTTCTACAAGTCATTAGAGGATAAGCATACGACCTTAGAATTTGAGGATAGCGACGATCCGCTTAATTCTCGGATGGTACTAAATATGGGACCCTCACACCCTGCAACACATGGTGTTTTGAGGCTACTCTTACAATTGAATGGAGAAACCATTGAAAAGGCGAAGCTTGACTTAGGCTATCTACACCGCGGTGTTGAAAAGATTGCGGAGAATAAAACGTACCAAGAATTCATGCCATATACCGATCGCATGGATTATCTATCGCCCTACAGTAATAATGTAGCGCTATGCTTGGCTGTTGAAAAGTTAGCCGATGTTGAGGTGCCTGAACGCGCCCAATATATTCGAATGATTGGTGCTGAACTGGCTCGTATCTCTGCCCATTTGTTGTGGCTTGGAACGATGGTTATGGATTCTGGCGCCATCTCTTTCTTTATCTGGACATTCCGAGAGCGCGAAAAGATCTATGATATCATGGATCAATTGGCTGGTCACCGATTTACGGTCTCACACGCTCGTATTGGAGGGGTTGCCAATGACATTACAGATGATGCCATGGCACTGATTAAGGAGTTTGTACAAACCTTTCCAAAGGAATTGAAAGGGTTTCACAGCATGCTAGATCGTAATCGCATCTTTGTGGATCGCAATGTTGATGTTGGGGTGGTCTCTACTGAAAAAGCCATCGATTTAGGGGCAACAGGACCGATTCTACGAGGCTCTGGATATGCTTACGATATCCGTCGTTTTGAGCCTTATCTCAAATATGACGAAATGGATTTCGAAATCCCGACAAGGCTCGAGGGTGACAATTTGGCCAGATATTATGTGCGTATGGAAGAGATGCACGAAAGCATACGTATCCTTCGACAATGTTTAGACCGATTACCCAAGGGGCCTATCCGTGCAAACGACGCAAAGCAGGCATATCCCTCAAAAGATGAGGTCTACTACTCTATGGAGGGTATGATTCACGACTTTATGATGACCGATACAGGGATTTGTCCTCCAGAAGGCGCTGAAGTGTATCATGCTGTTGAGGCACCCAAAGGAGAGCTTGGGTATTTCATTCAAAGTGATGGAACGGGGCATCCGTGGAGACTCAAAGTGAACGCGCCTTCCTTTAGAAATCTTCAAGTCCTAGAGCATTCCCTTGAGGGGGCATCGATTTCAGATACCGTTCTTATTATTGGAAGCATCGATCCCGTAATGGGGGAAGCAGATAAATAATTATGTCACAAAAGTCATCAGATAACGGAGCATCATTGAGCCAAAATGGCACGAGTGCCTATAAGTTCACAAAAGAGCAGCTAGCAGAGATTGAGGTGTTAAAAACTAAGTACCCTGAAGTTCAAGCGGTGACTCTCCCTGTGTTATGGATGGCTCAAGATACGTTTGGTCATGTTGACCCTGAGGTGCAACGTCTTGTTGCTCAGACCCTAGATCTTCCAGAATCTCACGTTCACGGAGTAGCGGAGTTTTACACGCAGTACTTCAAGGAACCCAAAGGCAAGCATGTTTTAGATGTTTGCACATGCCTTAGCTGTCACCTATGTGGCGGGATGGATATACTAGGGTACTTAGAGAATAAATTGGGGATTAAAGCGGGAGAAACCACACCTGACGGACAGTTTACGCTACAAGAAGCAGAGTGTCTAGGGGCTTGTGGCTATGCACCAATGATGCAAATTACCAATGATGTTTATGTGAACCATCTCACCCCTGAAAAGGTCGACCGTGTGTTGGATCAATTAGCCTCTGGACAAACACCAGACTTTGAGTCCATACCGATGCCACTTGTGTCAACGACATCAAATAACAAAGCGGCTGGAGGTTCTGATGAGTGATTGGAGAACCTACGAACCTGTCTTGATTCCGAATATTGCGGGTCTCAATCGTCTCGAAACGTACAGGAAGCATGGTGGATACGACGCTTTGCATGCCGTGTTACATGACCAGAATACATGGCCTGATCCTGCTTCAGTTGTTCAAGAAGTGAAAGAGGCTAACATTCGTGGTCGTGGTGGAGCTGGGTTTAATGCCGGGCTAAAATGGTCTTTCATGCCCCCTGCAGACGGCAGGCCTAGATATCTTGCATGCAATGGGGATGAATCTGAACCAGGCACGTTTAAGGATCGTAAAATCTTTGAGTACAATCCTTTTTTGTTTATTGAGGGGGCGACGATTGCTGCCTACGCGATGTCCATTACGACGATTTATGTCTATATCCGTGGTGAATATCGCTCTTGGATTCACAAAATGGAAAAAGCTGTTTCAGATGCCTATGACGCTGGGCTTCTTGGTCAAAACATACTGGGAAGCGACTTTAGTGTGGATCTTGTGTTGCATAGTGGTGCTGGAGCGTACATTTGTGGTGAGGAAACGTCACTCCTTGAGTCCTTAGAGGGAAAAAGGGGGTATCCACGTGTAAAACCCCCCTTTCCTTCTCAGAGAGGTTTATGGGGGCGTCCAACAACCATCAATAATATCGAGACCCTTTCCAATGTGCCTGGGGTGATTCGAAATGGAGCAGATTGGTTTAAGAGCATTGGCGTAGACTCACATCCCGGTCCCATTTTGTATGGCATCTCGGGTCACGTAAATCGCCCTGGAGTTTATGAGCTACCCTCAGGCATGCCCGTCATGACATTGATCGAAGAGGTTGCCCAAGGAATGCGTAATGGGAAAAAACTCAAGGCGATTATTCCTGGGGGCTCATCCACCCCTATTCTTCCTGCCAAGGATCTAGAGGATCTCACGATGGATGCCGATGCCCTACGCGGTGCAGGATCCATGATGGGGACTGCTGGTATGGTTGTGATGGATGAGGACACCGATATTGTGGAGACTCTATGGAGAATCAGCAAGTTTTATCATCATGAATCTTGTGGACAATGCACTCCTTGTCGTGAGGGTACTGGATGGCTCGAAAAAATCCTCGAAAAAGTGGTTACAGGGCAAGGGACAACCCGTGATCTCGATTTACTGCTAGATATTACATCACAAATGGAAGGTCGTACCATTTGTGCCTTGGCAGACGCCGCCGCATGGCCTGTACGATATACGATTAGTCGCTTTAGAGATGAATTTGAAGCTCGATGTAAACCGAGTCTTATCCCTGTTGGATAACGCAAAACCTGTAGAGTACCCATGGCAGAAATCGTAATTGACGGAATAACATACAGCTTTGACGGCAAGCCAAAGTTGCTCGATTTTATTCTATCAAAGGATAAAGATGTCCCCTTTTTCTGTTATCACCCTTCCATGAGCGCCCCCGCTAATTGCCGTATGTGTATGGTAAAGGTTGGGCAGTACGTCAAGAACAGAGAAACAGGTGACTATGAGCTTGATGACCAAGGGGAGCGTCAAATCCGATGGTTTCCAAAGCTGCAAACGTCATGCAACATGGACATGATGGACGATATGATTGTTCATACTCATGAGACAGATGACCTCGTAAAAAGGGCACACAAGGATACCCTAGAGATGATCCTTATCAACCATCCACTGGACTGCCCTATTTGCGATCAAGCGGGTGAGTGCCCCCTGCAGATCCAAACCTACAAGTATGGACCTGAGGGATCACGGTTCGAGGTCAAAAAGCAACACAAGCCTAAACATGTACAACTCGGCCCCCGTGTGACACTAGATGCCGAGCGATGCATTAATTGTACACGCTGCACGCGGTTTACCGATGAAATTAGTCAGTCACATCAGCTTACCATCACGCGAAGAGGCGACAAGAACCATCCTACCACAGCTCCAGGAACAGAGTTCGATGATCCATACTCGATGAATACGATTGATTTATGTCCTGTGGGTGCACTTACATCGACCGATTTCCGCTTCAAGGCACGAGTATGGGAAATGAATCAAACACCTGGTCTTGACATCACCAACGGGAAAGGTGTCAATGTAGACTTATGGACACGTGATAATGTTGTGCTTCGCATTACCCCAAGACATAATCCACATGTGAATGAGTACTGGATGACAGACAAGGGTCGAGACGCTATTCACCTCTATAATGAAGAAAGACTCTCCACCCCTGCGATAAGACTGCATCCTAAGGACATTAGCCTGGTCATGAGCTCATGGGATAATGCATACCAAACGACTCAGGAGATTGTTGAGTCCACCGATCCAAAACAAATTTTAGTGTTGGGAAGTCCTTACGCATCTGTGGAAGAGAATGGGGCATGGATGCAATTTTCTGAAGCGATACTCAAGCAGCTCCCTTCCTACACAACTCACATTGAAAAAGGGTCTGGGGATGGTTTCCTCCTTGTGGACGATCAAGCGCCCAACACCCATGGATGTGAGCTATTGGGCCTAAAAAAACGAACTAAAGCAGCGTTCAAGAAAGCTGTTGCAGAAGCAAAAGTGATCCTCTCTCTACATGACGATTACATCGAAAGAGGGTGGCTCAGCGAAGAAGAGATTAAGGGGAAAACATGGATCTACTTTGGAACGAATCATACGCAGATGGCCAAAGCAGCCACGTTGACGATTCCAATTACCTGTGCGGTGGAACACACCGCTAGTTATATCAATGTAGATCAAAGAATTCAACGCACCTATCCTGCCAAAGAGACGAAATACACGAACCGTCGACTAGATTTAGAAATGAGTGAGGGGAGGCTTGATCGGTTTGGAACCAAATTTGATCACTGGGTGAATGAAGACCACAAAGTAGACTGTAAGCCACTTTGGGAAATTGTTGGTGATTTATCTTTGTTGTGGGGCCATACTCTCTCCTATCGCCATGGACGTGATGTTTTGGATGCACTAGGTTCAAAAATCCCAGCACTTGAGGGTGTGACCTACCAAGCTATGGATGATCAGCGAGGCCTCTTACTGACTTTATCAGAAACACAGGAGGCCTCATCGTGACCCCATATATCGTTTTAGGGGTATCTGTAGCTCTACTCGTTTCCTCAGCAGCCATTGCGGTTTATGCTGAGAGACGTATTGCTGGAGCGATTCAAAATCGATACGGTCCAAATCGTGTAGGGCCTTTAGGCTTGTTTCAGCCAGTGGCAGATGTCATTAAGCTGATTCTAAAAGAAGATATCACTCCATCGGCTGGGTACCGTTTTTTACATACGATTGCACCCATTATTCCAGTGGCCACAGCCATTATGACAGTTGCAGTCATACCGTTTGGAGATGGATTGTATGTCTCCAACATGAACGCCTCTGTGCTCTATTTGTTGGCTATTGCTTCGCTGGGTGTGTATGGTATCACCATTGCGGGATGGGCTTCAAATTCCAAGTACTCCCTTTTGGGTGGCTTACGTGCGTCTGCACAGATGATTAGTTACGAACTACCCTTGGGAATGGCCGTAGCCTCATGTCTTTTGTTTGCAGGGTCCTTGAATGTACTGGATGTGGCTGCATCCCAAGAAACTTGGTGGAATATCATCCGAAATCCTCTTGGCGGCATCATTTTCATCATCTCTGCATTTGCCGAGTCAAAACGTACGCCGTTTGATCTCGTGGAGGCTGAACAAGAGCTCGTCGGTGGATTCCACACAGAATACTCTTCCATGAAATTTGGGATGTTCTTCCTGGCGGAGTATATGCATGTTGTCATTAACTCAATGCTCATCACAACCTTTTTCTTTGGCAGTTACCATCTTCCATTTGCCGCCTTATGGCTACCTGAGTTATCAGAACCCCTCAAAATGGCCCTGGATGTATCCGTTTTCCTCGCCAAGACAAGCTTTTTTGTATTCTTTTTCATCTGGGTACGATGGACAATAGGTCGATTTACGTTCAAGCAAGTGATGGATCTGGGGTGGTCACGACTCTTACCTCTAAGCATTCTCAATTTTGTCATTATAGCCTCTGTCCTCTACTTCCTAGAACATGCCCTCTCGTAAGCCTCTGAGCATTCTGTTTATTGGTGACATTGTCTCCCAACCTGGGCTAGAGATTCTACAAACTCTATTGCCTGCGTTGTTAAAGAAGCATCAGCCAGATTTTGTAATTGCCAACGGTGAGAATTTACATGAAGGTCGAGGTCTTAATGATGAACTTGCAGACGCTTGTTTTGATTTAGGGATCCACGTCCTTACCGGCGGTAATCACTCCTTTGACAAACACCTTATTTTCAAGCGGCTAAAAACAGAAAAGAGAATTCTTCGTCCATTTAATTATCCCAAGGGGAATCCAGGAATCGGATTTGGCGTATACCAAATTCCAGGGCGTGATCAGAACATTGGGGTCTTAAATCTAATTGGCCGGACATATATGCAGCCAGTGAATGATCCTTTTGAGTCGGCAGATTACGCTATTTCAAGAATGAAAGACGAAGTTGATATCCTCTTTGTGGATATGCACTCTGAGGCAACAGCCGAAAAAATGGCCATGGGTTGGCACTTGGATGGACGAGTATCGGTGGTTGTTGGAACGCACACCCATATTCCCACCTCTGATGCGCGTATCCTGCCCAAAGGGACAGGCTATATCACAGATGTGGGTATGACAGGGTCGTTTCAGTCTGTCCTAGGTCTGGATATTGAGACAGCAAAACGACGACTCACCATGCTAACACCTCAACGGTACAAAACTGCAGAAGGCGATCCTAGAATTTGTGGGGTTCTGGCTACATTGAAGGATGATGGGACCTGCGCTCGAATGGAGCAAATCCTTTTACCAGAGTTTGTATCAGAACGCTCATGACAACTTCACCCATGTTACGTGCCAAGGATGTCAGCAAATCGTACAAAAACGATGAAGGACAGTCTATCGACGTGCTGAAGCACTGTTCCTTAGAAGTACATCAAGGACAAATTGTTGCCATAATGGGATCGAGTGGGTCTGGCAAAAGTACACTCTTGCATCTTCTTGGAGGGATTGATTCACCTGATTCTGGCACGATTCATTGGTCTGAGACCCAAATTTCAGCCATCTCTTCAAATGAGCTAGATGCACTTCGTAACCGAATGATGGGGTTTGTCTTTCAGTTTCATCATCTTCTGGCCGATTTTACCCTTCAGGATAATGTGAGTTTACCTCTCATCATAGGTGGCTATGATCAAAAAAAAGCGCGCCATCAAGCCAGTGAATTCCTTCAAGATCTTGGTTTGGGGCACCGTTTGACACATTTCCCCAAACAGTGTTCTGGGGGTGAGCAACAACGAGCGGCGATTGCAAGAGCCTTTGTACATCAGCCAAGCATCATCTTGGCCGATGAGCCTACAGGGAATTTAGATGAAGCGACATCTAATGAAGTCATGGACGTGCTTATTACACGATCACGACAGAGTCAAACGACGTGTGTATTGGTCACACATGATGCTGAGATCGCCAAACTATGTGATCATATCTATGAGCTTCACGAAGGTGTTTTGCGCTAAGGTTTGATTCCAATAGCGAAGGAGCGTAACTTTCTGAATTAACCAATTCATTGCTTTTCATTATATGAGCACGTTTCCAAATCCTGCAGAACAGGAAGAACAAGTTGATCCGTCCGTACGAGTCCTTCAATGGTTGACGGACAACTCCAAAATATTAATCATTAGTGCCGCGATTGTTATTACAGGCATCGCAGGTCTTGTAGGATGGAATCTATACTCTGAGAACCGTGAGCGAGAAGCGCAGATTTTACTGGCTACCGCAGAAGGATACCTATCTATGGGTCTTTATGATGCAGCCTTGAATGGTGTTGAATCCGATTTCACCCTGGGCTTTGTTCAGGTGCAATCTGGATACAGTGGCACCAAAGCCGCGAACCTTGCCTCTTACTATGCGTCTATCGCGTACTACGAGTTGGGACAAACGGACCTAGCGCTACAATCCATCCAATCCTACAAACCTGTTAAAGGGATTCTCGGCGTTGGACCGATCGCGTTCCATGCTAAGTTATTGGAAGAAAATGGATCCTATCTAGCAGCAGGTGATCGATATATGGATGCAGCAACCTGGAGCGATAATGAAGGGACGACATCAGATTTCATGCTTCAAGCTGCCTATAGTTATCAACAGGCTGGCGACTACGACACAGCTTTAGAGGTTGTGGGGCAACTGATTGATGATTATCCACAGAGCCTTTCTGTCTCACAAGCCAAATCTCTACAAGGAAAACTTCTTGTTCTGAATTCGTGAAACACATTCATCTCATCCAGACGGGTGGCACCATTGCCATGGATGTCAAGGATGGGAAAATGCTTTGGGATGACGACCGCTTCAAAGCCTCCTTTGATAAAGCGTTTCCAGAGTTAGAGGATATTGCTCACATTACTCACGAGTCTCTCTTTCGAGAGGATTCATCGGACCTGCATCCAACGAATTGGACAGAATTGGCTCGTGCGATACGATCTGCTGCGGCTACCTGTGATGGGGTTGTTGTGCTTCATGGTACTGACACGATGGCATTTACTGCCTCTGCCCTCTCATACACGCTTAGTGACCTATCCATACCCATCATATTAACTGGGAGCCAGGTGCCTTTGAGTGTGCTTCGTAGCGATGCCAGGCGCAATCTAATGAATGCCGTCGAGCTTGCTACCTATCCTATTGCCGAGGTCATGATTGCCTTCAATGATTGCCTATATCGAGGGAATCGCACCACTAAGCTTAGCATTAATGAGTTTAATGCATTTTCATCCCCAAATGAGGCTCTTCTAGCCAAAATAGGTATGTCGATTCAGTTCCAACAAGAGTATAAAGGCCTTCACAACTCACAAAAAGAACCTGCGAAACGACCCTTTCAGGATCCATCCACACGTTTCGGTCTTAATTTTTTACCTGAATCGCTCTTCATTTTCCCACTATTCCCTGGTTGGAAGCCCCAACTAAACCTATCAGAAGAGCTTGATCATAATAAAACAAAGCAGGTGGTGATTCTTGAGGCTTATGGTAGTGGGAATGTACCCACAAAGGGCCCAACCTCGGTATTGCCCTTTGTGGAACGGCTACATACAAAAGGACACCATGTCATCGTGCGGTCACAAGCGCTTTACGACACAGTGCAACTAAGCGCGTACGAAAGTGGTCGTCAACTAGAAACTCTTGGCGTTGTTTCTGCTGGAGATATGACCTACGAATCTACGATTACCAAAGCCATGCTCTGCGTGGCGCACACCTCTTCCCAAGAGGAATTCAAAAGTCTTTTTGAGACTCCATATTGTGGGGATCGATAAAACAGGAGTGCTTAGATGTACGCTAGAAACGCAGTCGTTACGACTGTGCCTTTTTTACACTCTCTTTTACTTCTTTTGAAAACTTAAACGTCGGCACGTTCTGTGCGGGTAAGTGAACCTCAACATTCGTTTTTGGATTACGTGCCTTTCTTGCTGCACGCTCAACCACTTTAAATACACCAAAACCACGGAGTTCGATGGTTTCCCCACGCTCCATAGATTCAGATACTGTTTGTAAAAAACCGTTTACAACCTCTTCGGTGTCTTTTTTTGTTAGCCCCAGTGAGGAGGATATTACATCTACGATGTCTGCTTTTGTCATAATGAACGTCTCCTTAGTGATGATACTGATCAGTTATCCACGCAAGTTCGTAAATCTTTTATTACATTGGTAATACTTTTTTAACACAGGCTCTCAGAACCTTTATCGCACATGGACGCTCTCGAATCGGTTGTTGACTTTCTAAACAACCTTGTATGGAATACGCCCTCTGCTATCCCCGTCATGATCATAGCGCTATTGAGCTATGGTCTATTTATTACGATTCGGCTGGGATTTATCCAGCTAAGACAATTTGGTCATGGACTTAAGGTTGTTCGTGGGGCATATGATAACCCTGACGAAACGGGGGATGTAAACCACTTTCAGGCGCTATCCACTGCACTATCAGCAACCGTTGGCATCGGGAATATTGCCGGAGTCGCTATTGCCATCCATTATGGTGGACCTGGTGCACTTTTTTGGATGTGGATTACCGCGTTCCTAGGTATGGCTGTAAAATACTCTGAGTGCCTTCTTGCTGTAAAATATCGTGTCCAAAATGCAGACGGAAGTGTCTCAGGTGGACCCATGTACTACATTGAGAAAGGTCTTGGGGCTAACTGGAAATGGCTTGCAGTCTCTTTTGCCTTCCTAGCCGTCATTTGTTCCTTCTTAACAGGAAACGCCGTTCAGGCTAACACGGTCGCCGACACCTTGCAATCGACATTTTTGATCCCTAAATATGCAACTGGGATTATTACGGCTTCCATAGTGGGTATTGTCATTATTGGTGGGATCAAACGTATTGGCCGAGTCACAGCCCGCCTGACGCCTCTCATGGGTCTCATCTACATCGCAGGAGCCCTCTTGATCCTTATTTTTAATGCAGATCAAATCCTTCCAGGTCTTTGGTTGATCGTCTCTAGCGCATTTAATCCGACAACAGGGGCCTATGGGGTTGGTTCTGGAGCTTTTATGCTCACGATGGTTTGGGGGATTAAACGTGGTCTCTTCTCAAACGAAGCGGGACAAGGATCTGCACCTATTGCTCACGGTGCTGCAAAGACCGAAGAGCCTGTACGTGAAGGGGTTGTTGCATTGTTAGAACCCTTTATTGATACCCTTGTCATCTGTACAATGACAGGACTTGTGATCATCACCACAGGGGTATGGGATCAAAAGCACCCGAGTTCATTCACACCCATCAATGCTGAAGTACAATATGTTGTGGATGACACGATGGACCCAGAAGCAACCACTCTCATTGTAGAAGATGGTGTAGTGACGAATGGCACGGTTTTTTTTAACGATGTAGCGATCGAGCCCATTTATGTAGACGACGCGAATACCGAAACATTCACAGGCTTCATTACGGTAGGTGAAGGGATTTCGTTCTCAACTATGGACGGAGAGGATGTAGGGCGTTTGCATGGCGCAGTTATAGAAAACGGTGCACCCTTGACGGCACTTGCATTTGAAGCAGGCCTCCCTTTTGAAGGAGGGCGTTATATTGTCACGATTTGCGTGCTGATGTTTGCCATTTCCACCTCTATCAGTTGGAGTTATTATGGGGATAGGGCCATTCAATATATTGCAGGGGATCGATCTATTCTGCCATACAAGATTGTGTACATCGGTATGCATTTTGTGGGTGCTGTGCTTACACTTGAAGTCATATGGGCAATTGGTGACATCGCATTAGGACTTATGACATTCCCCAATTTAATTGCGTTGTTTGCTCTCTCGGGTGTGGTCTACAAATCGACGAAAGAGTATTTTGATCGTATGGCGAAGTCCTCTGACTCCTAAAGACCTTCATAGATGAACGTCCTGGATCACGCACTCGTCCGCCATGATTTATGCGCGCTACGTGCAAGTTCTTCACCGATTGAAAACTACAGAGCTGCTAGCAACAGAATCTCCACGCTGCTTATTGCAGAAGCCCTTAGAGGGTTATCTACGACAAAAGTTTCTGTACAAACTCCCCTTACTCAAACCGATGGACAACGAATACTCGAAGATGTCATTGCTGTGGCTGTACTTCGTGCAGGATTATCCATGATTGAACCATTCATTCAATTATTTCCAGAAGTTAAAGTGGCTCATTTGGGTTACGAACGAGATGAACAAAGCCATCAAGCTCGTCATTATTATGAAAAAATACCTCCTTTAACGACGTCGTCGAATGTGTTTATATGCGATCCGATGCTTGCGACTGGAGGAACCGTTTGTCAATGTATTGACTCCTTCAAAGCAAAAGGGGCACACAAGATTCATGTTTTGAGTATCATTGGTGCACCAGAAGGAGTCGCTCGGATCAAAAATGAGCACCCTGAAGTTCATATTACCCTCGCGGCTCTAGATTCACATCTTAATGAGCAAGCCTACATTGTTCCTGGCTTAGGGGATGCAGGTGACCGTACCTACGGGACCTAAACGGATGAAATCTAGATGCACGAAACCCACTTTCAAACCCAATTACAGCGGATACAACATTAGATGATTGAATACTTTGTATCCGATGTGGATGGCTGTTTAGCCACACCTTTTCAGGAGCCCGATTGGGAGGCCCTGAACCAGCTTAGAGCCTACCACCAACGAGCACGCCTTGAAAGACAGACTAAGGGACATTCAGCCTATCCCCTACTGTCCATTTGCACAGGCCGTCCTTTAGCCTACACCGAAGCGTTAACTCAGTGGTTGGGGATTCGAACACCTTTTGTTTTTGAAAGTGCCTTGCTCTTTGATCTTGAATCGTATCAAGTTACTGGAGCTGCTACTCATCAAGGCGCGTGGATACAAACCGATATCTCAAGTGTTCACTCGATCGACCCGACAGACGATTATGAGCTTGATAACTTTTCGTCTCTTTCACAGCACCCAGGAGTTCGAGATATACATCAGGTAAAGGAGTGGTTTCTCCAAGATGTGGTGCCGAAATATCCTGAGATGTCGATTGAGTTTGCAAAGATTCTAGATGCTGGGCTTGTGTGTCATAATCCTGAGCTAGTCGACATTGTAGAAAAAGAAACCGAGCAGTACCTAAAGCAGCAAAACTTAAACCACCTTGAAGTTCACACAACCGATGTCTCCATCAACGTACTACTCGGTGGAAATAACAAAGGACTTGGCTTACGTCTTTTGGCAAATGCATTTCAAACACCGTTGTCACAGATTGCATACATAGGTGATAGCAGTGGTGACATCCCTGCACTTGATTTGGTAGGTCGCCCCTTCACCCCTGCAAATGCACGAACGATCGTCAGACAACAAGAGGGCTACCACCACCTTACCTCACAGACCACGGCGTCTGTGCTAGAGGCATATGAACTTTGTGTAAAGGATAACATGGGGTAACGCTAGGTTAACATTCAGAAGATACATTTGACATTATTTAGCCTACATGTGTCAAATCCCTGCTATGAAAGTCTCCCCTCTTCTTTTCCTTCCTTTTCTTTTTACAGTTCAAACGGTTGCTCAAACGACAGAGTCTCACGAGGAGCATGAGCATTTTGTCAAGTTCAGAACACAAGTTGATACCGTCACGCCGTACTTCAAAGTTTCTAAAGGTACGACGTCCAAAAATCCATGGAATCATCTTGATTTTTATAATCAAGCAGAAAATTTTCAGTTTGCTATCGTAACAGATCGCACGGGTGGAGAGCGTCCTGGTATTTTCTCTGTGGGTATAGAAAAACTGAATCTACTGAAGCCTGAATTTGTCATGAGTGTGGGCGATCTCATTGAAGGGTATACCGAAGATGTCGACCAACTCAATCGAGAATGGGATGAGTTTATTGGGTTTATTGATCAGCTAGAATCTCCATTCTTCTATGTGCCTGGGAATCACGATATCACAAATGAAGTGATGGAAGAGATATGGAATGAGCGATTCGGTCGTACTTACTATCACTTCCTATACAACGATGTCCTTTTTCTTGCGCTTAATAGCGAAGAGGCTATTCAAGGTTCTGGTGGTGGTGGAATTGAAGACGAGCAGTATGAATACATCAAAAAAGTCCTTGAAATGCATCCAGATGTTCGTTGGACAATGGTCTTTGCCCACCAACCAATGTGGATCTATGAAAACCCCCGTCGCTGGTGGGATGTTGAGGCCCTTCTAGCGGATCGTAATCACACCGTTTTTGCTGGGCACTACCACGACTATGTGAAACGTGAGCGTAATAATGCAAACTACTACACGCTTGCCACTACAGGAGGTGGAAGCCGAATGCGAGGACCTTTATTTGGGGAGTTTGATCACATTGTGTGGGTTACAATGACCGATAATGGTCCAGTTGTTGCAAACCTTCTCCTAGATGGAATCCTTGATGATGATATTCGCACAGAAGACCTCGCAAATATGGTCAATATGGTCTCTTCTGAGGTTGCCATGACCATTCAACCTGGTTTTGATCCGAATGTGACCAAGCAAGAATACACAGCCAAAATTCAGAATTACAGTAACTCACCCATGAAGGCAGACCTTCATATTATGGACGCGACAGGAACCACGATCACGCAGACAATTCCGCTTGATTTAGGACCCAATTCTGTTGTGATGCAAGACATCTCTGTCGATCATGCAGGTCCCATTCAAGTCAAAGCAGCATACCGATATGCGTTTGATGGCTATCCAGATCTAGAAACAGAGCAAACCGTCACACTTAAGCCCCAGTTTTTTCATACCCTCGCAGAAACAAATCGTCGCGTCAAAGTGGATGGAGATTTGTCAGAGTGGGGTCAACTGCGATACTCCAATGCTTATGCACTCGACATGAAGTCGCAGACACCTGTAGATCCGGCAGATGGCTTCCGTTTTGATGTCTCTATGAAAGGTGGAAAACTGGTTGTAGCCGTAGAGGTTACGGATGATGAGTATTATGTCCCAGGCGGCAATCCACTCAATCAAGATGGTATTGGAGTGATTGTGGATGCAAATCCTTTGGACCGTAGTTCTCAAAATAATTTGGATCAAGAAAAAGTCTTCGAAGACTGGTTCCCATTGCTCATCACCCCATCAGATGACCAAGTCAATGAACTTGCTTACCAGTCCATCATCGGCAAATACATGTCAGGAGCATTGAAACGAACCGCAACAGGGTATACAGCTGAGTTTGAAATGCCTCTAAAAGCCATCATGCGTCGAATGACCGAAGGAGACGGCACCTTTAGACTCAACGTATTAATGAATGACTTTGACAGCAATGGAGACTCTCATGTTACGCTTGGATGGAAACCATCGTGGGATCAACCAACAAGTGCACTTGGCTCTGGAACCTTTGCCTTTGATCCAGAAGACGCTATTGAAGACATCACGACTCAAGAAGAATAAAACAGTCACAAAAACCTGTTTAGGATGGAGAACTAAACTCACAACAACACACTCACTAATTACCCTATTTCACGTACTATGAAAACCCTCCTCTCTCTCGCTCTCTATTTTGTTCTAGCCACCACTGCCTTTGCCCAAAGTGTTTCACTCTCTGGTCGCATTCTTTCCGAGTCTGACGAATCGCTCATTGGTGCAACCGTTCTTCTAGAAACTCCCTCAGGGGAATTTGTCGCTGGAGCATCGGCTGACCAAAACGGTCTATTCCGTCTATCCGTGAATCCTGGAACGTATCAATTAACGGTTTCCTATGTTGGATATGAAACCTATGATGAGTCTATTCGCCTGGATGCGGACCAAACGGTCACCATTATCTTGGAAGAAAATGACCTCGTATTGCGCGAAGTGGTTGTGACAACACAAAAGCGTGCTCAAAGCAATATCGATGTCCCTGTTGCGGTAAGTAATGTCTCTGCTGAGTTCATCAGTGAGGCCAATCTCGAATCCTTTGCCTCCCTTTCAGACTACGTGCCAGGAGTCCAAGTCCAAGAGCAGGTAGTTATTCTACCAAGCTATGTAATTCGTGGGATTACGTCTGATGATGGCAGTCTAGCGGTGGAAAATCGAGTTTCTGTTTTTCAGGATAATATCTCCATCTCCAAAGCGATTAGTGCTTACGTAGAGTTCTTCGATATTGATCGTGTAGAGGTTGTCAAAGGACCTCATGGCACCCTATTTGGTCGTGCAGCACAAATTGGAGCCATCCAAATTGTGACCAAGAAACCAACCGCTCGTACGGGTGGAAATGTTACACTTGGTTTAGGGAATTACGGACAAGAATATGTCCAGGCTACCTTTAATGCTCCCCTTATTGAAGACAAACTATTTGGTCGCGCCTCTATTGTCTACAATCAACGTGATGGCTATGTAGAAAACCTTGCAGGAGGTGATTTACAGGGTAAAAACACCTTTGCCGCGAGATTGAGCTACCGTTATATCCCAACAGACAAGGTCGTTGCAGATCTCATTCTTAATTATCAAAAAGATGACACACCTGGGACATCATTTAAGAGTGGCGTTCATGCTCCCACAGGTGGTACATTAGACGCAAGTGACCCAGCGGCCATGGAGTCTGGAGAGGATCTGCGAGCTTTCCGTGATGTGTTTGGACTTACGCTTAATGTGACAGCTGATTTAACTGAAAACGTGTCTTTAACCTCAAATACTGGATTTCGTCAACTCACAGGAGGCGAAGTATTTGACGCGGACGGAACACTGGCCAAATTACTATTGATTGGTGGCTCTTCAGAATATTCGCAGTTCTCTCAGGAATTACGCTTCAATTACACAACCAACCGCGTAAGCATCGCGGCAGGTGCAAGCTATTTTACCGATCAAGGCGAGTCTAGCTACACACTATTTACAGATGATCGAAGCTTCTTTGCCTTGAGTGCAGGTCTAGGGGTAGTCACAGGTGGACAACCTAATTATAGCTTTTGTTTTCCATCGCCTGAGCAATGTGCTCTACTCGGACCCGCGGGCCCTGTTGTCAATCCAGTAACGGGTGCATTCATCTTCATGAACTCAGCTGTTGAGGAAAACTTCACCGACGGCGCTGATAACTCTTCGTTTGATCTTTTCGCAGACATTGAAATTGATCTTACTGATTATCTCTCTTTAGGTGCGGGGTATCGTCAAACGTGGGAGTCATTACAAACGATGTACTATCGTCCCCTACCACAAGCGAAAGATGCCTCTGTGCTAAGTCCTACGGGTCGCCTTATCACTCCAGTTCCGACAGCCGATCGTCTCTACGCCTCAGATGATTTTAATGCCTCATTGTATCGTGCGACACTCAAAATCAAGCCTAGTGATGCGTTTAGCCTCTATGGAACTGTTTCGACAGGTCGCCGTCCTTACATTATCCAATTTAATGGACAAGCCGTCGCGGAAACGTTGGACGATGAAAATGTTTTGAGTTATGAAGCAGGGCTTAAAGCCTTTGCATTGGACAGCCGTTTAGAGTTCAATGCAAGTGTTTTTGCTTATGAATGGACCAATTTCATTACGGATCTACCCGATGGTCTCCTTTTTGAAGTGACGGATGCAGGAGCTGCTTCTGCAGTTGGGTTTGAAACCGAGCTTCGTGCACTGATTGCTCCCTTTATGTCGGTCTATGGTAATTATGCCTACATGGATGCAACATTTGATGACGAAGATAGTGATGGACAACCACAGGCCTATGCAGGTAATACTTTTCGTTTGACACCTGAGCACTCTGGAGCCGTAGGGCTACGATTCTTTGCTGACTTTGAAAAGGCTCAGTTTGTGCTAAATCCAAACGTCACATTTAAGTCTCAGCACTATTTTGATGACAACAATGCAAGAATGTTTATGAATGAGCTTGGTCAAACGTTTGCACTTGAGGAAGACGGTTATAATCTTGCCAATCTTACGGCAGCTTTAACGCTCAAGGAATCAGGGGTGACCTTTTCCTTCTTTGCCAATAATTTATTTGATGAGACCTATCTGATTGATGCAGGGAACACTGGTGGGTCAGTCGGCCTACCTACGCTCGTAGCAGGCCCAAGACGATTTGTTGGGACAAAAGTGACCTTTGAGTTTTAGTCACTTCAATGAATGTGGAGGTGCGGGGAGTCGAACCCCGGTCCGAAACCGTAAACCACCAAGCGTCTACATGTGTAGTTAACGTATTGAATCTTACAAGTGGGAGTGCCCGTCAACAGGCTTCCACTTGCCAGTCTTGAAAGGATTCGCCTCCGACGTCAAGACACCGTCATTGGCTAGACTATGTAGAGTTGACATCCAAGTCGCGACCCATAGACAAGTCAGCGAGTGGACGGCAAAGCGCGTTTAGGCAGCTAAGCTGTAGTTGTAATCGTTGCCAATTACTGTTTCCATAATGGTTGATTTACGAGAACCATTGGACAGTCTCGACATGCAACTTGAGATTTGACGAGCTCCGTCGAATCCGTGACACCCCCAGTACGTAAAGAACAAGCTTAAATATAACGCTTTTTAAGCTCCTTAATTGTTTACATCGGTATCATCTTCTGATGATGAACCCTCGTTACCAGCAATGCGGGATCTCATATCTGTATCCGCTTGTACATTACGAAGGTTATAGTAATCCATTACCCCTAAATTGCCTGTCCGAAACGCTTCTGCAATCGCCTTAGGGACTTCTGCCTCATTTTCAACGACTTTAGCACGCATCTCCTCAATTCGAGCTTTGTTTTCTTGCTCTAGAGCCACAGCCATGGCACGTCTCTCTTCCGCCTTGGCACGAGCAACTTTAAGGTCAGCTTCGGCTTGTTCTGTTTGAAGCTTGGCTCCAATGTTGTCTCCAACATCAATATCAGCAATATCAATCGAGAGAATCTCAAAGGCCGTACCACTATCTAAACCTTTTTCTAGGACCGTTTTGGAGATATTATCTGGATTCTCTAGTACATCTTTGTGTGTTTCTGCTGAACCAACCGTTGTTACAATCCCCTCACCAACACGGGCCAAAATTGTCTCTTCGGTTGCCCCCCCTACTAAACGGTCTAGGTTGGCACGAACAGTTACCCTTGCGGTAACTTTTACAATAATCCCATCACTTGCCACAGCTGAGATCTTGGGAGTATTGATTACTTTTGGATTTACAGAGATTTGAACAGCTTCAAATACATCTCGACCTGCAAGATCAATAGCCGCAGCACGTTCAAAGGTAAGTCCTAAATTCGCCTTGTCCGCAGAAATCAGAGCTTGAATCACTTTAAATACTGACCCTCCTGCCAGAAAATGAGCCTCTAAACGTCCAATATCAAGATCAAGTCCAGCTTTACTGGCTGTAATTTGTGCTTTCACAATGGGTCCTGGAGGAACCTTGCGAAGTCTCATTCCGACAAGGTCACCGAATATATTCACCTTAACTCCAGAGAAGAACGCTGTTACCCAGAGCCCTAGGGGAATATAGTAGAAGAATAGTATGAGGACGACGAGAACGGCGACCAAAAAGATTATAGCAGAAGGCAATCCGAAGAAATCCATAGAGTTATTTTGAGTTAGTGTAGGGGCTTCCTACGTGATAAATAGAGTATTGAGTGTTCATCTTTACAGCGAATAAAAACTACCCTTTTCTTTCGACAAGTACCCGATGTCCGTTGACTTGTTTAACGACAACGGTCTCCCCCGATTCGATAAAATCACCCAGCGTTTGAACATCTAACCGACGACCGCTAAAGTCCGCAACACCTGACGGCCTCAATGGGCTTTTGGCCACACCTTCTTGACCCAACAGGAGTTTGTATTCTGCTTCATCAGAGGATGCGTCCGTCTCAGTGAGCTTGTCTTTTAATACCAGCAAGCCAAACGCCCGACGTTCTGGCATTGCCCGTGCAAACATCGCAATGGCCCCAAAGGATGCAGACAGGGTAATCGCCATGGTCCATACAGCGCGCGTCACTTCCGTTTGCTCTGGAAAACTAAACCCAACATTACCAATGAGTGACGCACCTAACGAAAAAACAACCAACAAAAGGCCAATAATACCGGGTACTCCAAATCCAGGGATTACAAAGATCTCAACAATGAGTAAAATCACCCCTAAAGCAAACAAGAGGATTTCCCAAGCCTCAGCCAAACCCATGATGTAGAGCGGGGCAAAGAACATAGCTGCCCCGACAACGGCGGCAGCTCCACCAAATCCAAAGCCAGGTGTTTGAAACTCAAAGTAAAGACCTGACATCATCATCAGCATTAAAATCCCACTCACCACTGGATTGGCAATAAATCGAAGTGTGGCTTCTTCCCATGACTCCGATGTCTCCACAATCGCCTCTTCTGCGATCGAAAGCTTCGCTAACATCCCGGTTTTATTATCAACAACATCATCTGCAACCCCAAATTCAAGCGCTTCTGAGGCGCTAAGGGTTAGAAGTTTCCCTTCCTCAATAATCCCTTCAACTTCAATTGATTCATCCACCATGGCCTCTGCAATTCGAGGATCTCGACCGTTTGCTTCTGCAGTCGATCGCATTAAACCTCGAAAATAGCTCTGCATTTTTTCGGAAGCCTTTTCACCAGATTGCCCTTCCACCACTGTTGCTGCACCAATAGAGGCTCCTTCTGCCATCACGATTTCATCGCAAGCATATGAAATCAGAGCACCTGCAGAGGCTGCATTCTTGTTAATGAACGCAATAGTGCGAATCTCAGCATCTAAGATAGATTGGCGGATTTTGTCGGCGGCATCAACCAGTCCCCCAAACGTATCAAGCTCAAATACGATTACATCATCTCCCCTTTCTTCTGCCTGAGCAAGTGCGCGATCAATATAGTGTACAAGACCATTATCAATCATCCCTTCAACCAATACCCATGTTGCTTTCGAGGGAATCCCTTGATCATCTCCATTTGAAGAGATCGTATCGTCTGGAGCTCTTTGCGATTCTTGAGTTGTCAATTCATCGACAGCAAATTCATCCCCAGAATTCTCTTGGGCAAGGGACGGTTGAATCGACATCACCAAAAAACCTGCTATCAGCGCAATGATTTTAGACATTTCAATGTTATGAGTTCGTGTTGAGGCGAGGCTAGTTTCAAGACTAGTACCAGGGGTAAATGATAAATGCATCCAAACCCACTCTTTCTACGTATAAACGTACACAAAAAGTTTCATTCTGACTGCTCATTCTTATGAATTATATCCTTCGTTACGTCACTGACCCTATCCTTAGTCCTTGGCGAACAGGTTTCTATTTAAGCGTCATCTTGTGGAGTTTATTGCTGGGATGGTCGGAGGCATGGGCTCAGCAATCATCGAATCGAGCTGAGGAGCAGCAAACGACCCTTCAGGGTTATGTTCGTGATGCCGAAACAGGTGAAACGCTTCTTTTGGCTACTGTTTTTATCAAAGGAACGACCAAAGGGGTTACCACGAATGGTTCTGGGTATTACTCCTTAACCACACAGATGACTGGAGTTCAAATCCTTCAAGCACGTTTCATTGGCTATAATACGGTCGAAAAAGAAGTTAATCTAGATAGCGAAACTACCATTCGCCTAGATTTTGATCTACCTCCTGAGAATCTAACCCTTGAGGAAGTGGTCGTTGAATCTCAGCGTGACAAAGAGGCTCTCAAGAATATTGGTGTAGCTCAACTCAAAACAGAACAAATCAAAAAGCTTCCCGCTGTATTTGAGCCCGATGTGTTCCGAAGCGTGCAGCTTCTTCCTGGAGTCAAAGCAGCGTCTGATTATTCTAGTGGTCTTTATATCCGTGGAGGTGGCCCAGATCAGACACTCATCTTGTTGGACGAAACCACCGTTTATAATCCATCGCACTTCTTTGGGTTCTTTTCGACATTTAATCCCGATGCTGTCAAAGATATTCGTCTTTTCAAAGGTGGATACCCAGCTGAATACGGGGGGCGTCTTGGATCTGTGCTAAGTGTCTACAACAAAGATGGCAATCGAAATCAACGCGCAGGAGGGCTTAGCATTGGACTTCTCGCATCCAGAGCCTATATCGAAGGGCCCGTGGGTGATGGCTCGTACATGTTTGCGGTACGTCGTTCGACATTGGAGCCGCTGCTTGCTGCCCTGCGACAAAGCGTAGATGCCATTCCCTCCACCTTTTATTTTTATGACATCAACGGAAAAGTTACTCAAAGCGTGTCTGAGAATGACCAGTTGTCGGTAGCCTTCTACTCGGGTACGGATGTGGTTGCCCTCCCCTTTGCCGACGATGCGGATATTCGACTCAATTATGGAAACCGTACACTAAGCTCTTCATGGAAGCGAATTCTCCCCAAAAATTGGTTCGCAACACTCACCTTTACAGGGTCGACGTACCAAAATAAACCTACCTTCACCATCGCTGGAACCCCCTTTAGCCAACGCAATGAAATCTCAGATGTTTCCATCAAGTTTGATGCAGAGCATCAGCCAAGCCCAACCCATGATTTTAAGATGGGACTTTGGACTGGCAACATGATTCTCAAACTTCGAAATCGCTTTGATGGTGAAGAAACGTTTCGCAATCGCATCCAAGCCAATTATGCATCGGTTTATTTTCAGGATGAGTGGAGGCCAAATGACCGGTGGGTGGCGCGAGCTGGGATTCGGGTAAACGCATTCTCGGAAGGAGACTATATTGAACCAGAACCACGCTTAAGTCTAGAGTTTCGTCCCACTCCAACCATTCGATTACAGGCCGCGTATGGTCGTTACTCTCAGTTCTTGACCCTCATCTCAAATGAAGCGTTTTCGGGCTTTGACACTTGGCTTACCGTCGATGATGGTGTCCCTCCTGCCTATGGAGATCAATGGATACTGGGGGTAAAAACCGAACCTTTTCAAGGATATGGCTTTGATGTAGAGCTGTATGCAAGGACCATGAACAATTTATTCGAACTGGATCCCTTTTTGCCGGATGCAGCGGGATTAGATTATGAGGATCTCTTTCGATTTGGTGAGGGGTTTGCGTACGGAATTGAGGTCTTTTTGGAACGACAAGCGGGCCGTTTAACGGGCTTTGTCGGCTACACGTACGGTGTGACACGGCGCAAGTTCCCAGGCTTCAACGCCGCGATTGGCTCTACCCGTCCACGATTTTACCCTCCGAAATATGATCGTACGCATGACGCCAACATCGTTGCAACGTATAGGCTTTCAGATACATGGACAGCCAATGCAGTCTTCAGTTATGGTACAGGGCAAGCCTACACTGAGCCATTAGGACGTACACAATTTCCAAATCAGCCCTGGAGTAACGAGGAGAATGATGTCTTACTTGTAGGCAAGGTCAATGCCTCAAGGTTGCCAGCCAATCACCGCTTAGATCTCTCCTTTTCACGACAAGGGCGATTTTTTGACCTAGCAGACTCAGAATTCCAGATTCAGGTCATCAATGCGTACTCACGGCGTAATGTGTGGTTCTATCAATACGATTTTGATAAAAACCCCGTGAAACAAACCACGGTGCCTTTGTTGCCGATTCTGCCTGCATTCTCTTACACATTGACGTTTTAAGATGAGACCAACAATGAATAGACGCTCTACCCTACTCTCCATTACCTCTCTATTATCCTTTGTCGTGCTGTGGAGCTGTTCGCCCTATGAACAAGACAGCTACCAGCAAGAGTATGTTGTTGAAGCCTATCTCGTGGAAGGACAGATATTCCCTACAGTGACACTCACTACGTCGGGAGAGCTCTTTGAACCCTTTACGTTGCGTGACCGACGTGTCGATGGAGCGACCGTCATCATTGAATCTAGCGATGCGGGTCAAATCATGACCTATCAACAAATTGACTCTAGTGGCATCTATGCTCCCACAGATACCACACAAAAGATTGAAGCAACAGCCACCTATCAACTCACCATTGATGTTCCAGACAAGGATAGCCCCATTCGAGCAACCACCACGGTACCCGAGCCTCTAACCGTCTTAGGTGGAATCACAGATAGAGTTGTCTACCAATCCTCAGAGCAACTCGAAATCTTAGTGTCAGGATCACCGGCAGGTCAACAACGATTTTTCATTTTTAATACCATTTCCCAGGATCCAAAGGAGGAAGATTTAACCCCTTTTTACAAGGCGACGCTCGAAGATAGTGATGGGGATGTGCTTCTTGAGGATTTCTACAAAGTGAGCTCAGGGATCTTAAACGAAGCCAATTTCTTCGATGAAAATGGTAATACAGTGCTTCGCTTACCTTGGTTAGCTGTCTCATTTTATGGGCGAAATGCGATTGTAGCCAATGTCTTGGATAAGAATTCCTACGATTTTGTCAGATCGCAAAGTGTTCAACTGGGCGGGAGCACCCTATCACCTGGTGAAATTCAAAATGTGATTAATCATGTGGAGGGAGCTGTCGGTATTTTTGGGAGTATTTCCAGCGACACCATCTACACGACGATAGACAGAAACCCATTGCTTGAATTCACTCCTTTAGACCCGAGATAATGGCATGTAGAGTGAGGAATCTCTCCATGGAAAACCCTATTATACGTGAATGAAAATCCCCATTGCAAGTGATCATGCAGGGTATCCTGCCAAAGAATTCGTCAAGACAGTTTTACAGGATCTAGGCCACGATCCTGCCGACTTTGGAACACACTCCGAAGAGTCTGTTGATTATCCAGATTATGGAGCCAAAGTTGCGTTTGCCGTAAGTCAGAAACAGTATCCTTTAGGGATCTTGTTGTGTGGAAGCGGACAGGGGATGTGCATGACAGCAAACAAATTTGAAGGAGTAAGAGCGGCCTTAGCGTATGATGAAACGGTCGCTCAACTCTCACGCCAACACAATAATGCAAACGTTTTGTGCCTTCCAGGGCGTACGTTATCGCACGAACAGCTACGAGACATTGTCACGCAATGGTTAGCCACTGAGTTTGAAGGTGGTCGCCATGAACGAAGAGTAGAAAAAATTGAATCTTCTAAATCAACGCATTGAGCATGAGTCATTTATCTGAATCCGATCCTACACTGTACAACCTCATTAAAGAAGAAACGCACCGACAGGATACTCATTTTGAGCTCATAGCTTCCGAGAACTACGCCTCCCCCGCTGTCATCCAGGCTGGTGGATCGTCCTTAACCAACAAATATGCAGAAGGCTACCCAGGGAAGCGATACTATGGTGGGTGCGAGGTGGTGGATAAAGTAGAGGATCTGGCACGCGATCGAGCCAAAGAGCTCTTTGATGCAGACTGGGTAAATGTACAGCCTCATTCAGGTGCATCCGCCAACATTGCGGTGTACCTCACCTTCATGAAGCCTGGGGATACTATTCTTGGATTGGATCTTGCTCATGGTGGCCATTTAACCCATGGATCACCTGCCAATTTCTCAGGTATTTGGTTTAATGCTGAGTTTTATGGGGTTGAGCAAGAGACAGGGCGAATCGATATGGATCGAGTTCGTGAAAAGGCAAAAAAAGTGAATCCACGGTTAATTTCCATTGGTGCCTCAGCCTACAGCCGAGATTTTGACTTCCAAGCCTTTCGATCGATCGCAGATGAAGTGGGTGCGTTTTTGTGGATGGATATGGCGCATACAGCTGGATTGATAGCCGCTGGCATACTCAATGACCCCCTTCCCCATGTGGATGTTGTCACAACAACGACACACAAAACATTGCGTGGCCCAAGGAGTGGGATGATCTTGATTGGCAAAGACAAGGAGAATACTCTTGGTGTGGTGGCACCCAAATCTGGACGCACGAAGATGTGGAGTGAAGTCCTAGACAATGCCGTCTTTCCAGGATCTCAAGGTGGGCCTTTGATGCATATTATCGCGGCCAAGGCCGTTGCATTTGGTGAGGCACTGCGACCTGAATTCAAAACCTATCAACAACAAGTCGTCGCCAACGCCAAAGCTATGGGTGAAGTCTTTGTAGAGAAAGGGTATTCGATTATTTCAGGTGGGACCGACAACCATTTGATTCTTGTTGATTTAAGAAACAAAGGCATTACGGGTAAGCTCGCTGAGGAGACGTTGGACAGAGCCTCCATTACGCTGAACAAAAATATGATCCCTTTTGACCCAGAAAGCCCCTTTGTGACCTCAGGTATTCGTATTGGCGCTCCTGCAATGACCACTCGAGGATTTCAAGAAGAAGAGTTTAGACAAGTCGCTACCTTGATTGATCGTGTCCTCACTTCTCCTGAAGATGAGTCGGTCCTCCATGCCGTGAAAGCTGAGGTAAACGCTTTGTGTGAGGCATATCCACTGACTACTCATAGGCTCTAAGCATGGCTGAGCAACGCGACGTCATGTCTGCGGTGCCGCCAAAAGCGAAACCGCCAAAACGAGACCCCGCGGCCTCTATGTCATTCTTGGATCATCTCGAGGAGCTACGATGGAGGTTGTTTCGAGGACTCATAGGCATGATTGCAGGTATTGTTGCTGCCTTTTTCTTTCAGGATTTTATCATTAATGAATTAATCCTAGGGCCCACAAAGAAGGATTTCTTCATGTATCAGCTCATCGGGATTGACGCAGTTGAGCTATCGCTGATCAGCCGTAAATTGCCTGGGCAGTTTTTCACCTATTGGGGTACACTCATTGTTGTGGGATTCATCATTGGCTCCCCCATTTTTTTCTATCAATTATGGGCCTTTATTGCTCCTGCATTAAATATGAAGGAGAAACTTCGCACCTTTGGCCACACCCTGTTTATCTCTTTTTTCTTCCTTTTGGGGGTTTCGTTTGGGTACATGATTTTGGTTCCTTTTGCCGTTCAGTTTTTCACACAATTTGTCATTGCAGATGTGATTGCCAATGAGTTTGATATCAATGAATACTTCACAAGCGTGTCGATGTGGACTTTGTCTTGTGGTGTTTTATTTCAGATTCCTGTGGCAAGCTTCTTTCTAACCAAATTAGAACTCATTACACCATCCTGGCTACGTAATTACTGGAGACAAGCTATTGTTGCCATCATGGTGATGGCTGCTGTATTAACGCCTCCAGATCCTGTGAGCCAAGTACTGCTTGCCGCTCCTCTTGCGTTATTGTACCAAGTCGCGATTCTCACCAGCAAACTTGCCCTTCGTGGGGTAGATAAGTCCAAAGCTGCTTAATGCGAACATCATAGTGTAGACTGGCGTCAAAAAATCTTATTTTAATCTTTATGACATATTTGATGAAGACCGTTCAAACCATGCGTTCACTCTTTCTATTGGCTGCGCTACCTGTAATCCTCGCTGGTTGCTTAGAATCTAGTTCAAGTATTATCGCTCCTACTGAGCCAACCGAACCAGATTTCAGCACAGTCCCCGCACCATACGATACGACGGGCAAGCCTACCATTATCCTAGACGGTGGAACTGTTGCCTATTTGGTGCATCAAACGGACCACCCATTTATTGCTCAACCAAGGGATCAAGTGGCAATCTTTTTAACACTCAGAAAACTTGACGGTGAGATTGTTTCAAGCACCTACTCTGACAGCACTACCACAGCAAGTCTTGTAGATGTACAGGGTATTTCCGTGTCTGGCCTTAGAAAAGGTGTTCTTGGCATGAGAGTGAATGAGAAGCGCACACTTTTTGTACCGCCAAGTGAGGGGTTTGCCGATGTCGATTCCAACAATGTGAACTACGATCTCCGCAACGATACCATTCGGTATGACGTCTTGTTGGACCGCATCTACGACAATTAAGTTGTCTTGCTTTTTTAACTACTCAGATTCATTACTCAAAGGAAGATTTACGTAGGTGAAGTACCTCACGAGGGACGCGATCGGTCCATCGAGTACATAGTTCATAGGGGATTGTCTCAGCCATGCGAGCCATTTCCCAGGCGTCCATTCCATGCCCACCAAAAAGATGGACGTTGGTAAACGCAGGGACCTTTGTTGGCGCATACACAAGAATGTAATCCATGGTTACTCGTCCCGCAAGTAGACACTTCATCCAACCTCCATCTGTTTGGACTGCAACCCATGCCTCACCTGGGGGTAGATTACGCGGGTAACCATGCGCATAGCCTACCGGAATCGTCAAAATGACCCCATCCTCTGGCACTGGCCATACCCACCCATAGCTCACACTATCACCTTCTGAAATGGGCCGCTGTTGAATCACTTCACTCACCCATGTGGTGGTGGGTTGTAGTTTTTTGACAATAGATTGGACTTGAGCGCTTTGTTTCCTAGGTGGAATCGGTGAAAGACCCCATAATGGAAGCCCAGTACGTACGATTGAGCCCATGGGGGCTTGTCCAGAGAGTGATGCAGCACCATTTGAGATGTATTTGAGGGGGATTTCATCAAAATACTCCATCGCTTTCTCAAATTGAGCATGCTGAGTAGGCACCCCTGGATGATCTGCCTCATCAGCCATCGCATAATGGGTATAAACCCCTCCACAACGAAGACGACTGTTTAGAATGGCTTGTTGTCGGGCCGATGCCCAATCCTTAGGATCAATGCCAAGTCGGTGCATCCCCGTGTCAAGATTCAGATGATAGCGCGTTCCATCCATCAAAATGGAAAAGTGTGAGAGATCACTAATCGTCGCGGTAATATCATAGGTAACGTATGATACTGCCGTTTCGGCTGTAGGAACCCCCATCACAAGTATGGGCGAGGTAACTCTTGCGGCTCGTAGTTCAATGGCTTCATCCAACGTGGCTACGGCCATCATATCCACAAGAGGATCAAGCACCTGCCCCATGACCTTGGCACCATGCCCATAAGCGTTGGCTTTCACCACCGCCATCAAACGGGTATCCGATCCAATCCACTCACGTACAACACCGACATTTGCTCGGACTTTATCGGCATCAATCTCGAGGTTGGATGTAGGAAATTGTGGTTTCATGAACGTCACCAAAGTGGTGTTTTATGAGCCTCCAAATAAGGATGGCTTGATATCTTTAAGGATTACCTTAGCAGCATTACGTCCTGCTGCTCCAAATACTCCCCCTCCAGGATGGCAAGAAGCACTCGCCAGATAGAGTCCCTTGATTGGAGTTTTGTACTGACTCATTTCCGGTAATGGGCGGAACATAAACATTTGATCAAAATTCATCTCCACGTGCATCACATTTCCACGAAGTAACCCGTGTTTTCGCTCAATATCCAAGGGCGACTGGATCACCCAATCAATGAGCTTTCCTTTCATATTTGGGGCATATCGCTCCACCACTCCATAAATCTTTTCTGCCTCACGCTCTCGTATGTCATCCCAATGGACTCCATTCGCAAGCTCATAAGGATGCCATTGTGCCCAGGCAAAAAGTGTATGAGCCCCATCTTTGGCAACATCTGGGTCAATTTTTGAGAAGGTCATAGCTAATACAGCAGGATCTTCAGGTGGATTGCCTTTCATGTAATCTCCAACCGCACGGTGCATATAGTCCACGGATGGAGCCAACAATTGCATTCCATTGTGAATATCAGGATCACCCGGTGCTGCGGTGTAATCTGGTAGCTCTTCAACCGCACAACGAATCACCATCCCAAAGCCATTACCCACTTGAATATTCTCCACTCGCTTGAGGAGATGATCCTCTAGATGTTCTTTACCAACCATTCCAAGCATCGTTGTCTGAACATGTGCATTAGACACCACAAGATCGGCCCGGAATTCACGTCCATCTTTGGTCACGGCGCCAATCGCTCGTCCCTGGTCAATCATTATATGATCCACTTCAGCATCACACACCACCTCTCCTCCATGAGCCTCTAAATAACGAGCCATCGCCTGTGTAAGCATCCCACTCCCCCCTCTTGGGTGTTTTGCACCACTTTGATGCAGCATGGATTGCCAACCCACAAAGTCACCCGTAGCAGGGGCATCAGGCACAGGACCTGACTGAGCCGCAAACCAAACCAAGGCGGCTTTGAGGTATGGACTGTCAAAGGCATCCTCTACAACCTTACCATAGCTACCGAGGATTTTTTGCAAGCCCTGCATCGATTCCCCTTTTTTGAACATGGCTCCATCTCGCATTTGTCCTTTTGCCATTTCGGCGACAATGCCTCCTGCAGTGGGTGGAATCTGAAACGTCTTGAGTACCCCTTTGTTAATTTTTTCCCAAAAGGTGATGAACTCTCTATAATTTGCCACATCCGATGGGCTAACCTGCCCAATCGACTCAAGGGTTCTTTCCAGGTCTTTATAAAAATGGATCACCCCTTTTCCATCCGGTAGGGGATAGCTCATCATGGGGTCCATATCGATGTACTCAAGCCCGTAATTCTCGAGCTCGAGTTCCTCAATAATTCCCGTCTGATGAATCATAATGTGAACAGAGGATCCTATATCCATTCTAAACCCATGTGGATGGGTCGGTGATTCAAAATGCGTTTCCGTACAGACCGCTCCACCCAAAGACTCTCGACGCTCCAGCACCGTCACCTTATGGCCTGCTTTTGCCAAATAACAGGCCGCAATCAATCCATTATGACCTGATCCAATAACAAGGATACGCTTAGAAGAAGATGACGGCATAGCTAAATCTGCTGACTAGGATTTTGAACCCAAAGGGCGTTTCTTTCGTATAAGATAACGTTCTTGTAACCGAAACCGTTTTATCCATAAAGCTCATGCGTTTTTTATCCACATTTTTTGCCTCATTACTCGCCTTTTTTGTGGCGATTGGTCTCCTTTTTATCTTGACGATTGCCATTGTGGCCAGTAGCTCTTCCGATCCGGAGCCCTACATACAAGAGAACACCGTTCTCAAAATTGATCTAAGTGGCACCCTCTCCATGAGAGCAGATCAAGATCCATTTGAAGCCTTATTTAACGAAGGTGATGTCCCATTATCCATTGAGTCCTTGACCGACGTGCTAGAAAAAGCAGCTGTCGATGAACGAATCAGTGGCATTTGGCTTGAAACAGAGTTCATCGGTGGTAGTTGGGTAGCGTTGGAAGAGGCGCACCGATTACTGACACAGTTCAAGGAAGAGTCAGGCAAGTTTGTCCTCGCCAGCACCACAGATCTTGGATTTGATGAGATGGGATACTACTTAGCATCGACAGCAGAAACGATTTATGCACCTTCACAAGCCTATTTTGAATTTAATGGATTTGTGATGCAGCTAAGCTATTATCAAGAATTATTAGACAAGATTGGTGTAGAACCCGAAATCTTTCGTGTAGGAAAATATAAGTCTGCTGTTGAGCAGTGGTTAACGGATGAAATCTCCCCTGCTGACAGAGAACAACGGGAAGCACTTCTAGCACAGGTTAAAGGTGAATTTTTATCCAAGGTCTCCCTCAAAACAGGACTTTCTGTAGCGGAGCTTGATGACCTTATGGACGAACTCTACACTGGAAGTATGGTAGATGGTCATGCCGCAGGGCTCATTGATGAACTTGCATTTCCCAACGACATCCGCAAAGCAGTGGCTGAGGCAGCCGGTATTGAAGAGGTAGATGATTTGGAATTGGTTGACTTTGGTCGGTATGCCAAAGTGAGTCGTCGTGAAGCAGGATTGCAAGAAAACTCGTCGGACAATGAGCTGGCTGTTGTGTATGCCTCGGGTGCCATTATGCCGTCCATCCCAAGCGACTTTCCTTTTGAGTCAGACAATTCTATAACCTTTGAGGCCTTGAATAAGACACTTGATGAGCTTGAGGACGACGACGATGTGAAAGGTGTAATCCTTTTTGTGGAAAGTCCAGGTGGCTCAGCATCCACTAGTGAGCTGATTTGGAACCGCCTCAAAACATTCTCGGAGACTAAGCCAATCTATACCTACATGGGATCTGTTGCAGCCTCAGGCGGATATTACATTGCAGCAGGAACACAAAAGATTTATGCCTCTCCAAATACCATTACAGGTTCTATCGGTATTTTTAGAACCATGTTTAATGCGGAAGAGTTGATGAATGATCGACTTGGAATTACACTCAGTGAGGTTCAGACAGATCCTCATGCCGATATCTTAACGATGACACGTCCGTTGACGGGAGCTGAGCGAAGAGCCCTTCAGAATGCTACAAACCAAGGGTATGAACGATTCTTAGAAGTCGTTGCTGAGTCTCGCAATATGACGCGAGATGAGGTTCATACGCTGGCTCAAGGACGTGTATGGCCCGGTTCAATGGCTCAGGAGGTAGGTCTTGTGGACGGGCTTGGCACTCTAGATGATGCTCTTGCTGCACTTGCGGAAGAAGCTGGACTAGAGGACTTCTTCATTGAACGGTATCCTGCACCCAAAGACCCACTAGAGGAATTCTTTGGCACAAGTAGTCAAATGATGGCTCAATGGTCGATTCAATGGTTACCAGAGCCACTACAAGAGGTCTTAAGCCAACCCATGATGGAAGACCCCAAAGCGATGAGCCGTCAAACATGGGCCTTATCGCCAGTTAAAATCGAAATTCAATAAAAAATTGAGAGGCGGGGAGTTACTTATTCATGGAGAGTAAGAACTCCTCATTATCTCTCGTCCCTTTTATCTTGTCAAGGAGGAAGTCCATCGCCTCGTAGGCGTTGTGATTGGTCAGATAGCGTCGCAATAGAACCACCTTTTCACGCTCACTATCAGGGACAAATAGTTCTTCTCGTCTGGTACCACTCTTGAAGACGTCAATTGCAGGATAAATTCGTCGGTCGGAGAGTTTACGATCAAGAACGACTTCCATATTCCCTGTCCCTTTAAACTCTTCAAAAATGACGTCATCCATTCTGGATCCTGTCTCCACAAGAGCTGTAGCCACAATGGTTAAGCTTCCACCTCCTTCGATATTCCTTGCTGAACTGAAGAGCTGTCTTGGCACTTTGAGAGCTTCCGTATCGACACCACCACTCATCGTACGACCACTGTTGTTTGCACAAACATTGTAGGCTCGTGACAATCGGGTAATTGAGTCCATCAAAATGAGCACATCATGCTTGCATTCCACAAGACGTTTCGCCTTCTCAAACATAATTTCAGCCAATCCAATGTGATTTTCTGGCTTCTCGTCGAAGGTTGAGGCGACTACTTCCGCATTACGTACGGTACGACGCATTTCTGTCACCTCTTCCGGACGCTCATCAATGAGCAGAATGATGGTCTTCGTCTCTGGATGATTCTCAGCAACAGCATTCGCGATATTGCGAAGAATGGTGGTCTTACCTGTCTTAGGTTGAGCGACGATCAGCGAACGTTGACCTTTGCCCAACGGAGCAAATAAGTCTATTAGCCGCGTGGAAATCTCCGAGGGTTCATATTCCAATACATATCGCTGATTGGGATAAATTGGCATCAATTCTTCAAAGTCCTGTCGATCGTCTAATGTATCAGGAAAACGCCCATTGACTGCTTCTACACGTAACAATGCGAAATATCTCTCCCCTATTTTTGGTGGTCGTATAATCCCAACCACGCTATCGCCTTGCTTCAGTCTAAAACGCTTCACCTGAGATTGGCTCACATAAATATCATCTGGACTTGGTTTGAAATTGTAGTTCACACTACGCAAAAAGCCATAGCCATCTGGAAGAATCTCAAGCGTCCCTTCATTGACAATGTATTTGCCAAGTTTTGGGGTAATCTCTGCGAGTCGCTCTTCTAGTGTATCTGCTGAGGATGTAGGCAGTCCATCATCTTCTGCAGGTCTTTGCTTGTGAGCTGATTCCCCATGAGTAGACGGTTTAGTCGACGAGTGGTCATCCTTTTTCTCTCCTGATGTTGATCTAGACGTAGAAGGCTCGTCCTGTGGCGAGGATTTTTGATAACTCGACGTGTGAGAGCCCCCATACAGGGTAGAGCCGTTAGAAGGTTTTGATGGAACGATGGGTTCAAGATCACTTGACACGTTCTCGTTCTCGTCCGATGCATGCTTGTCTGCCGCATCTATGTCCGCAGATTTGAGCTCCCCATCAGACGTTAAATCAAAACGCTGAATCGGACGCATGCCTGGTATCGCAACATCAGGATGTTGCTGAGCTTCAAGGATGGCAGCTATAAGATCGTCCTTTCGTAGTCCCGAGACTCGACGAATATGGTAAGATTTAGCTGTCGCACGTAATTGTGTAAGCGACTGACGCTTCAGTTCTTCAGCGGTGTTCTCTGACATATAAAATAACATGGCGGTCGATGGCGGAAGCTTATGATCGACCCAAATTCCCTATCTCAAATCATTTCGCTGGTATTGAAAGAAGAGATGACTTCGAAAACCCAGCGTATAAGGTTTCATAAAAGTAAAAAGAGCCTGTGAAAATTACTAATGACTCTTTTTTGGGTCCTAGTATCTCGGCCATCTCCTCCACAGGAATGGATGCAAACTGAGTCGTGCTTGGAAGATCCTCAATAGTCGCGGCACGAGGATGGTTCATTGAAACAAAATAGCACGAATCGAAACGATCAAACTGATCCAAAATAGAGATCGATACTTTGTCTTTCATCGTTGCATAGACTAAAGACCATTGTGAAAGTGGAGCGATCATTTGACATCTATTCAAGCATGTACGAATCGCTTTTTCATTATGTGCTCCATCGTAATACCAGGTTTTACTTGAATTTATAGAGACAAAAGGTGCCCCCATCCATTGACGAGTTTGGTACTGACGCCAGGCTTCCTCAAGTCGCTCATTATATGTTCGAATTCCTCTTTGATTTGGGTGACCAAATACTCCAACACGAGCACACGCCAGACCTGCAAGATGAAGGTTTTGTCGATCCCATTTTGAGGCGAATTCAAGCTCTAACAAGGGTGCAAATTGACCGTCTATCACCTCAGAATCTTTTTGTTCAGCAATGCTTACAATGCTTTTTTTGGCAACATCTGGCAAATTTCCGAGTACAACGGGTGTCCTAGACTTTATAATCCCAGCCTTTTCTGTGGCTATTTCCTCTAATGTGTTGCCCAAAATATCGGTATGGTCATAGGAAATAGAAGTGATCACACTGCACCTTGGGGTTATCACATTGGTAGCATCCAAGCGCCCTCCTAGCCCAGTCTCGACGATTGCGATGTCAACTTCCCAAGACTGGAAAGCTAAAAAGGCAATCAATGTCGTGAGTTCAAAAAACGTAGGTTGAAAGCTCTCCACCACTGAATGCGCACTGCGCGCCAATTTGAATAGCTGTTCATCCAGTATTGGTACACCATTTAATGTCCATCGCTCCTGAACACGCAAAATATGGGGAGACGTATACACCCCCACCTTCAGCCCCTCTCCCATCGCTAATTCTGCTGCCAAACGACACACGGTTCCTTTTCCATTGGTGCCAGCAACGTGAATCATTGGAATCCCCTCTTCTGGATGGCCTAATTCGGTGAGCATGGCCTTCATTTTGTCAAGGCCTAACTCCACAGCATCTACTCCAACCTTAGCCATCATAGGTTGTTGATTCAACCAATCGGTTAAATCATGTATAGACGTCCATAAAGGGACCTTTACGTCGCTCATGCTGCCTCAGATTGTTGTGATTGACGTGTAGGGTATGGCAAGCTTGAACCTGTCTGTCAAATCGTCAAATAGCGTCAGTTTTGTAAACACATGATCTTCAATTGCATCAACCCATACCAAGTGTTGAAGACTATTACTAAGAAACACCCCATCTGCGCCGAGCAAATCCTCAAATTGTGCCTCTACCTCTTTGATTTCGAAGTCTTTTTGAGCATGAATCCAATCAATCAACGCCGATCTCACCACACCATGCAGTGGGATACATTTCGTAGAAGGTGTAAAGATCTGAGCACCCTTGATCCAGAATAGATTTGCCCGTGAGCTCTCAGAGATCATGCCATCCTTCGTGCAAAGCACAGGGTAGTCCCAACCTCGAGACCTCGCAAGTCTTTCAGCGGAGCGATAATAACTCATCATATTGAGCTTTAAAGCAGCCGGTTTATACTCATCGGGCAATGGAACCGTTGGGACTCGTCCTATGTGTAACGGATGTTGCCATTTCACCCCTTCAGACCATTGAATCCACCACCTGAAGTCTCCTTCTGATGTAATAAGACCTTGAGGTCGAGCGATCATCCAATCCGATGGAAAGCCTCGATTCATCGCAAGCACCTCTATGGCGTGAATCCAATCCTCCATCTTCACTTTAGATTCCACATCAATACCAAGGTAGTTCACACCCTCCACCCACCGAGCCCAATGGTCATCACACCATTCAATACCTTGTTTAGCATCCACTCGTATCGTCTCAAATGCCCCTTCACCATACTGAAGTGATTGAACGAGCTCAAGTGGTGCGTGTTCCGTGACCCCTACATGATCTATATAGACGCTCATAATGAAAAGGCTACAGGCAGGGTGAATGCAACAGAATCACGCTTTGTACCTACCACTAAGACCCCTTTTGTCGATGATTCCAGATGGATGACCGTTGGCACACCCGGTAATTCCCACGCCTGGTACAATGGAGTGCCGTCATATGAGATCATAGATTCACTTGATCGCTCTGAATCGATATTATTCAGAACATTCTGCACATTCTCCTTGGAATCCTTCACGGCAAGGGTAATCAAGACTGACCTGGATGAGAGAGCCTCTTGTCGAAGCACCTCGATGGACTCACCACTCCAAGGCGCCCAAAACACAAGGGTTATGGGGTATTGGGGGGATTGAACCCAACTCGATTCAGTTAATGAGATGCCCCCCCCATCATCAAATCGGGACAGGGAATCCAGAGAAAGTTCTTGAAGTCTGGAAGGTAAAGCGTCTTCAAAATCTGATAGACGACGGTCCTGATATGCAATGGTACTCCAAGCGATGGCAGCGAACGAAATCGCTGCCACAAAGAACATAAACCGAGGGAAATACTTCGGGTCTATTCTCAAAGACTTAGCTCATTAATCACTTAGGACCTAGAATAAATTGCCCACCCATTGGCTGGCAATGTCATGGTAGACTCACCCGTCACGGATTCCTGGGTTGTCACATTCACAAATTCACCGTCAAACGTGTGGTTCACATTATTGAGTGGCTCATCCCCAAAATTTAGAAACACAACGACCTTATCGGCATCATTAGCCCGACGATACGCAAAATATCCTGTGTCATCATTGTGGTCGATATACTCATAGGGGCCTCCTTTTTCCCCATTCCATAATGCAGTATTCTCCTGATTTAGCGTCAAGAGCATCGTAAAAAAGTCTTGGAGAGGGTAATCTTTCCAATCAATCTGATCACGGTCAAAGAATTCTAGTCGATTTTCATACAAAGATTCTTGCCCTGAGTAGACCAGAGGCATCCCATAAATGGTAGAGGCTAAAACCGAAAACACCTCCACATTATCCCCATAAAGCTCCACGTCTGACCCTTTCCATGAGTTTTCATCATGATTTGTCGTAAAAAACATACGATAAGCGTCACGAGGGAAGGTTGCTATCTCTTTCTCCATCGCCCGGTGAATCGCTGATACAGTCGAATCTCCTTGCCCTACATGATAAATCACAGAATTGAAATTCCATGCATAGGACATATCGAAAGCCTTATAATGGTGTTCTACAACTTCAGCTTCAGCTAACATAAAAACAGGCTTGATTTTGTCCAGTCTTTCACGAACCTCTTCATGAAAATCGGTCGGGACAGAATGGGCAACATCTACTCGGTAACCATCCACATCAAACTCTGAGACCCAATATTCCATCGCTTGGATCATCTCTTCGCGCATCTCAGCATTATCAAAATTAAGATCAATCACATCCGACCAATCAGGAACTGGAGGCATAAAGTCCCCATCCTCGGTCAGTGTATAATACTCTGGGTTGGTTTCGGTCCAAGGGTGATCCCACGCCGTATGATTTGGCACCCAATCCAAAATCACCTTCATGTCATTGGCATGAATTAGGTCTACCAATTCTTTAAAGTCTTCTTTGGTGCCAAATTCTGAGTTGACTCCTTTGTAATCCTTCACAGAATAGTAGCTACCCAAGGGACCTTTACGGTTTTTTTCACCAATGGGGTGAATCGGCATAAACCACAATATCTCAACACCCATCTCTGCTAAAGTTGGAACATGCTCACCAAAGGCATCAAACGTCCCTTCTTGGGTATATTGTCTCACGTTCACCTCATAAATCGTGGCGTTTTCATGCCATGAAGCGGCCTCTTGGGTATATGTCGGCTCGTTGGTGCAGGCTGTGAACCAAAGCGTGGCCACCAGGGCCAAAATGGTCAAATAATATTTCATTGGAGTGTGTTTATAGGGTTACTGAAAGTAATCTAGCTCTTTTGGTAGGTATTTTCGACATACTCTTCCAAGATTTTCTGAAACTCTTGGGTAATGCCTTCTCCTTTGAGGGTTAAGGCATGCTCCCCATCAATATAGACAGGGGCTTTAGGCTCTTCAAACGTACCTGGTAAGGAAATGCCAATATTCGCATGGCGTGATTCCCCCGGTCCATTCACAATACAGCCCATCACCGCAACATCCATATCCTCCACCCCTGGATATTGCTCACGCCAAATGGGCATTTTCACTTTAATGTAGTCCTGAATATCCTCTGCCAGCTCTTGAAAATAGGTGCTTTTGGTCCGTCCACATCCGGGGCAAGAGGTCACTTGTGGGATAAAACTCCGAATTCCAAGCGACTGAAGAATCTGCTGGCTAATTCGTACCTCTTCTGCTCGATCCGCTCCGGGGGTTGGCGTTAACGACACACGAATCGTATCCCCGATACCTTGCTGAAGCAACACAGCCAACGCTACCGAGCTAGCCACCGTCCCTTTCATACCCATTCCGGCTTCGGTGAGCCCCAGGTGCAGGGCATAAGGAAGTTCATCGGCAATGCGAGAATAAATCGTAATCAAGTCCTGTACCACGGACATTTTGCAGCTTACCACAATACGATCAGAAGCTAGACCTACATCCTCAGCCAGTGCTGCACTACGCTTGGCACTCTCAGCCATGGCATCAAACATCACCTCTTTGGAAGATTTTGGTTGGGATAATGCACTATTTTCATCCATTTTTTGGGCAAGCAACTGCTGATCCAAAGACCCCCAATTCACTCCAATGCGAATAGGTTTCTCATATTGAATCGCTTGCTCTACTATCGTGCAGAAATTTTTATCACGTGTTTTGGTCCCCGTATTCCCGGGATTAATACGAAACTTGGATAACGCTTTGGCAGCCTCAGGGTATTTTGTTAACAAGACATGCCCGTTATAATGAAAATCCCCAATAATGGGCACCAACACACCACGATTTAGCAGCTTTTCCTTGATATAGGGTACCGCCTTGGCTGCTGCATCGTTGTTTACAGTGATACGGACAAGCTCTGACCCTGCAGCATGAAGTTGATCAATTTGCTCGACGGTTTCGTCAATATCTGCCGTATCGGTATTGGTCATCGATTGAACCACAATAGGCGCACCCCCACCTACTTTAACCCCATCGATGTTAACCTGGTGTGACTGACGACGTCCAATCGAATGTTTCATTGGTGTAGTTTCCTAGTGTAGTTTCCTTGTTTAATCTCACTTTCGTTGACTTGCTTCAAAAAGTCGACGTTTCTCTTCTTTGGATAATCCATCGTATCCGTTTTTCGCAACTTTATCAAGCAATGCATCAATTTCGCGTCGCACATCAACCTCTTCTTGCTCCTCTAGGATCGTTGCATCGCTTACCCTTGAACTGCGCCTCCGTTTTTTACCCGAGGGAGGCTCAGACCAAAGTCTTTCAATGGATCGAACCCATCCAGACAAATCCGTGCCTTGTTGCTGCAGTTTAAACAACCCATATCCCGAGAGTGCACCCCCTAGATGAGCTAGGCGCGCCACCCCATCAGCGGAGCCAAGTAAAAGCAAATCAATGCCGATAATCCCAGCTACTAAATATCTTGCCTCAATGGGTGGTAAAAACAGCATCATCATCGGTGTGCGCGGATACATCATCGCAAATACGACCATAATGCCGTATACAGCTCCTGAGGCGCCTATCATCACAGTAAACGGAGCTAGAAAGCCTAATATGACACTCAGAAGGGCTCCTCCAAGTCCTGCACCAAGAAATAGCACAAGAAACGTTCTAGGGCCAAGGGATTCCTCCACCGCACGACCAAGAAAGAAGAGCCACAACATATTAAACAAGAGATGAAAGGGCGACCCATGCAAGAAAATATAGCTGACAAACCTCCACGGTTGCATTACATAGGTTGGCCAGGTAGCCTCAAATCCAAGCCAATCGATCATCCAACGATTAAATGTCTGGTCAGCAACGGGAATCCACGTCCCAAACGCCTGTACGACATAGACACCAACAGATAGAGTAAGAATCCATTTCAACGCATCCGGTAAGCTATTATAACCCTGCTGAAATCCACCAAATCCTTGTTGCCTCATCATACCCCTTTACCCACTAAAAAAGTCGATTAGATGGAATTCGTCTCCAATAGAGAATGAGAACAAGCCCAACGAGCATCCCACCAAGATGGGCAAAATGGGCTATTCCTGATCCGGGTCGAGTCAATCCAGAAAAAAGCTCAAGAGCACCATAAATCATGACAAAATATTTCGCCTGTATGGGAATCGGTGGGAAAAGGAGCATGATGACCTGATTGGGAAACGTCATACCAAATGCCAGAAGTAAACCGTATACCGCACCAGAAGCACCTACAGTGGGACCCCCTGGGCTAACAAATAGCTGAATGACTCCCGCACCCAAACCACAGATTAGGTAGTAGACCAAAAACCGCTGTGTTCCCCAGATACGCTCCATGGGCTGACCAAAGATCCACAGTGCAAACAGGTTGAAAAAAATGTGCCCAAGCCCTCCATGAAGAAACATATAGGAGCCAAGTTGCCAAAATTCAAATCTCCCAGACCCAAGAGGCCACAACGCTGCATATTGATAGAGGAATTGCCCTACCACTGGTGTGACGGTCGCCACAAACATGACAATGTTCGTGAGTAAGAGGTGTTTTACCGCGGGTGGAAAAACGGAAAACTGGCTATTGGGTGTGTAAGATGATGAATACAAATTCGTTGGGTTAGCTCCAATCTAAACGCTCAAGATAACCCTTTGATTCCACTCTACCGCGATTTTTCGGGACAAATCAAGCCAAGGTTGGCTTCGCAACGGGTTCATCACTCTCAACTTTTCCATCGCGAAGTCGGACAATTCGACGGGCATGATTTGCAATATCGTTTTCGTGAGTGACAAGGATAATCGTATTACCCGCTTTGTAGAGCTCTTCAAACAGTTCCATGATTTCTTCACCTGTCTTGGTGTCAAGATTACCCGTGGGTTCATCGGCAAGAAGAATAGACGGGTCATTTACTAAGGCGCGTGCAATCGCGACACGCTGACATTGCCCACCAGAGAGTTCATTAGGTTTGTGATCTAGTCGGTCACCGAGCCCTACTTTAGTAAGGACATCTATTGCCCTAGCTTTACGATCGGCTCCAGCCATTCCAGCATAAATGAGTGGAAGTTCTACATTGGCTAGACAATCCGTTCTTGCCAGAAGATTAAATGTTTGAAATACGAATCCAATCTCTCGATTTCGAATATCGGCAAGCTCTTTATCATCCATTTCTGACACTCGATGCCCATTGAGGATGTACTCTCCTTCCGAAGGTGTATCCAAGCAACCGATAAGGTTCATCATCGTCGACTTACCTGATCCTGAGGGACCCATTATGGCGATGTACTCATTACGGTGAATATCAAAGGTTACGCCATCCAAAGCACGCACTTCTGTATCCCCCATTTGGTAGACCCTTTTGAGGTCTTTGATTTGAATAACAGCTTGATCAGCCATAGGGACTTCCTCTATTTAGACTCTTGTGGATTTTTGGATTCTTGCTTTTCGACAGCGTCTCCAGCCTCTAACTCTCTAGATAAAATACGGTAAGGTCCAGTCACGATGGTCTCTTTTTCTGCCAGACCACTGAGTATTTGTATATGTGTGTTATCCGATATACCCGTTTCAACTTCGACTCTCTTGACCGTATCGCCCGCTAAGACAAATACCACACGGCGAAAATCCTCTTTAGGTGCCTGATTGTCCATGGATGAACCTGCACGATCTCCAAATCCTTTGGACTTATTGAAATCACGCACCGTTACCGCTTGGATGGGAACAGCCACAACATCCGTCGCCGTCATGGTGCGAATATCGACCGTAGCTGACATTCCAGGCTTGAATGATGGCGTTTCACTTAGCTCGCTTACTTCTTGTGTGGAGGCTTGAATAATTTCTGCCATTGATCCGTCCTCGGTTGCGTCCAAATTGTGAGGGGTGGTTACACGGATTTTGACCTTATAATTGGTTACTTGTTCAGCAGAGCCTGCTCCTTGTACGTCGGCGGAGTTTGCAATCTCCGTCACGACTCCATCAAACAATCTATCTGGATAAGAGTCAACCTCAAGTGCAGCACTATCACCAATAGACACATTCACGATGTCGTTTTCATTCACATCCACCATGATTTCCATTTGATCCATGCGCGCAATACGCATCATCTCTGTTCCTGCCATTTGCGAATTTCCAAGGACTCTCTCCCCTTGTTCGATCGAAAGACGAGTAATGGTTCCATCTCTAGGCGCGCGAATCACCGTTTGTGCAAGCTCCTCTTGAGCACGACGCAAAGAAGCTTCTGCACTCTCAATCTGATATTCTGCCGCGCGAACATTGGCTTGCTGACCCTCATAATTGTTTTTGATCTGCAAAAACTGAAGTTCTGATATCAAATCCTGATCGTACAACTCTTTGTTCTTTAAATACTCAGCTTCTGCCTGAAGTAAACCCGAACGAGCTTGCTCAAAACGGCTTTTCGCAATCAGTAAAGAGGCATTCAGTTCATCAATACGCGCTTGATAAATATCCTGTTTAATGCGAACGAGAACCTCATTTTCTCGGACAAAATCACCTTCACGAACATTGAGTTCAATAATTTCACCTGAGACATCCGGTCGGATAATTACCTCCTCTTCTGGCTGAATACGACCCGATGCAGATACTTCTTGCACAATCGTACGACGGTCACTTTGGCCGAAATCTACCGTTTTTGCGTTTCCGCCTCTATTAATCCAACCTTGATTCACAGCGAGCGCACCCCCTGCGAGTAAAACGGCCAGAATACCTAAGGTCCAGAAGGTGAGTTTTTTTGTGGATGAAGCCATGAGAGTGTCCTAATGGTTGGGTTTAGTTAAGAGACAACGTTTCGTTTAGATTACCGATATAGTAATCCAATAGTTTTTCCTGAAATGTGTATGAATAAACCGCTTGAAGGCGGTTGGATTGAGCTTGAACATAGAGCGCCTGTGATTGGCTCAATTCGACAAGAGTGCTAATACCAATGTCATAGCGCTGCAATTCTGTTTGATACGCTCGCTCGGATGCAGCCAATGCCTTTGCAGTAGACTCCAATTCAGCGACCCTTGCTTGATAATCATTGTAAGCTTGTGTCACTTCAGAAATGATATTGAGTCTGGTACGATCCACCCCAAGCTTCGTGTTCTCGTAGTTCAACTTTTGAGACACGATGGCTGTTCTCGTATTGAGTCGATTAAAGAATGGGATGTTTAAAGAGAGACTAAAGCCACGAGAAATGTTCTGATCAGAGAATTGATCGGCATAGGAAAATGGGTTGCGATCATTGAGCGACGATCGAATATTGGCACTCGCAGATAAAGATGGAAGGACTCGCCCTTGTGTCGCTTTGTAGCTAAAATAGGCTGCTTGAATAGAGGCTTGTTGACTTTGGTAGTCGGCTCGATTCTCCAGAGCTACCGAGACTAATTGATCTAGGTCATAAGCTTGCATAGTAAGATTTAACTCGTCAATATCAGGCTGTTCAAAAGAGATATTTGCCTGAGGATCTAGCTCCATTTCGCGTAAAAGAGCGAGTCGGTTTTGTACGACGGCATTTTGACGATTAATCAGCTGAAACTCATTGCTTGCGACCGTCGACTCTTGATTCAACAGATCAACTTCTGGCCGAGCACCTACCTCTACTTGCGCTTGGATTCTCGTTAACTGTTGTTTAGAGACGTCTAAGGTTTGTTGAGCCAAGTCACGAAGCTCTAGACTCAGTAGGTATTGCAGGTAAGCACTTGCTGTGGAGAAGATGACCTGTTCTTTGACTCGCTGGCGAGTAAACTCGCGAGACTCAAGAGTAGCTTCAGAAGAACGTAGTTCGTTGATATTCGCAAAACCTGTGAATAGAGGCATGCTACTGTTAAGACTAGCTCCAAAACTATTTATTGTAAAATCTCCAAAATCACCGGTCGTGTTGTCGAACTGACGTCCAATATTTCTGGATTGGGAGAGTCCGCCGCTTATATTCGGCAGAAAAGCGGCTGCAGCATTGGTTCGTTGCGCCTTAGCTAGGCTTACGTTGTTGTCAATCTCTTGTAAACGTGTGCTATTTTCAAGCGCCAACTCAATTGCACCTTCCAGAGATAGCTCTCTAGATGCGTCCGTGGATTGAGCAAAGGTCCATGCAGAGCCGAACAACGTGAAGGTTAGAGCAAGCCAAAGGGATTTCATAGGGTAGACATTGGTTTCAAATAATGACGTTTACGTACTCGACGCTAAGATGTTTCGGAATCGTCAAGAACTTTTGTTCGAAGATCGTCTAGTAGCGACTTCTCGCACATAGGAAATAGCTTCTTTCGCAGCCCATCTCTTTAATTCAACACCGATAAGTCCTAATAGGGTGGCATCTTTCACCTTGGCTGAACTCTCGTGGCTCCTAGAGCCTTTTTTAAAGGACTGCGTCAGTATAACCCCAGCAACTACTGCCCCAAACACCCAAGGGACGGGATTAGATTTCATCTGTTTGCACAATGGATGTACCCATTGTGTTTTGTCCTGGACAGATTGGATGGAATGTTTCGCAGATGACTCCAGAGATTCAATTTGTGAATCAAGTCTCTTGATTTCTTTCTTTAATTCGGATGCCGTCATAGATGCCATAGATTCGCTGATTAAACGATGTTATGAATCGTGTAGCTGTTTATTCAATATGGCAATCCAAGCCTTTTGAAATAGAGGTGGCCTCACAGCCACTAGGTATGCCCCTAAAATAACTAAGGGAACTCCTGCAATGGAGAATCCAAGGATTGTTGACTCTAACCATTGAGATAATGCAAAAGCTCCCAGTACCCACAGCGTCAAAAAGGCAACAAAAAGCAACAAGATGCCAAGTAATACGGATAGCGCCGAACCGATGAGTTGGCTTACCGCTAGAATAAATTTCAGCTTAAATCGCTTCAATTGGGCTATAGTATATTGCTGACCTTTTTGTTGAGCTTCGTTGAGCCACCCAAATAATGAGTCCATAATCAATTCCTTCTCAATCGTTCTAAAAGGGTATTACTTCTTGTCATCACTATTTCTTGTCATCATGCAAAAACCATCCCACAACAATGCCAAGACCTACGCCTGCAGCGAATCCAGCTGCGGGATGTTTGCGAATCCACTGTTCACTTTCAAAACGCACATCGTCAACCACATTCCATAAATGATGGTCTTTGATTGTGGAGGAAATAGAAGGCTCAGCGATGCTCTCATCAAGCTCATCATTCAAATCTTTAAGTATGTTTTCATCCATAATGCTTTTTGACGTTTCAGTTACGATTGCCGCCACACACCCATTAGGGTCGTGACATTACTCATATCGAAGGGCATCAATTGGATCCAAAGACGCCGCTTTAAATGCAGGATACACACCAAAGATTAATCCAACAAATGTCATTGCAACGATCCCTAACAAGGCTGCACCCCATGGAAATACAGCGGCTGTGTCTAGTTGAAGTGACAACAGATTTCCAACCAGCACCCCAGCAAATAATCCAACTAATCCACCAATCTGACATATAACGATGGCTTCCATCAAGAATTGTGAGGTTATCGCGCTTTTGGGAGCTCCCACAGCTTTTCGAACCCCAATTTCCCGTGTCCTTTCGGTCACTGAGACCAACATGATGTTCATCACCCCAATACCAGCGCCAAGTAACGCGATACCCCCCACGACAAACCCGATGATGTACAATACACCTGTAAACTGATCAAAGGCTCCCCCCAATGTGTCATTGGTTGAGATTTCAAAATCATTTGGATCTCCTGGGGCAACTTTCCGGATCAGTCTTAAGATCCCTGTTAACTCGTCTATCGCATCCTCAATTCCAGCAACAGAAGCGGATGTGACCTGAATAGCGATATTCCTCTGTCTCCCCCCATAATTATTGAGCATTGAGGTATATGGAGCGACGACAAATCGATCTTGTGAGTTTCCAAAGATGGCTCCCTTTGCTGCCGTCACACCGATCACGGTATAAGGTCTTCCATCAATTCGGATGGTTTTGAGAACTGGATCTACAGTTTCAAATAGTGTCTCTCGGATCTCAGCCCCAATGATGACGACATCTCGTGCATTATTAATATCGAGATCAGTGAAATTTCTCCCTTCCTCCAAGTCGAATGAATTATTCGTGAGGTAGTGCATATTACCGCCACGAATTCGCACATTTGGCTCCGTTTCCTTGTCATCAAAACTTACACTTGTGAAACTAAAGTCTTCCACAGGCCCTACATCTGACACATTCCGTACGCGATCGATAATGTCATCCATTTGGGCAAAGGTGATGTCTTTGCGATTGCGATACTTACCCCAATCATTTCCTGTACGAATAACTGGGTCTTTGGAAATAGTGATGACATTCCCACCCATCAAGTTTAAGGTGTTATTGAAGTAGGTATCAAGCACCAAAATAGCTGTGTTGGCACTAATCACTGCAAAAACCCCTACAGCAATCGCCAAAAGAGTGAGCGAAGATTTTAATTTATTGGCTTTAATCGAGTCAATCGACTGACGAGCAAAGGAGAATAGATTCATAATTATTCGTAACGAAGGGATTCAATTGGATCAGCTTTGGCCGCTTTATACGACGGTATAAAGCCAAAAATCACGCCAACAGCACTACAGAGCAGGACTGCATTCAGCACTGTTGTCCAGCTCATGTAGGCCACAAAAAATTGATTGATGAGTTGAGTGGCTCCGATGGAGAGCACGATTCCAATCACTCCACCAATGAGGCACAAGACAATCGCCTCAATCAGGAATTGTGAGAGGATTTCCCACGATTTTGCGCCAACGGCTTTCCTGATGCCAATTTCCTTGGTTCGCTCTTTTACGGAGACAAACATAATGTTCATGACGCCGATTCCACCAACAAAGAGAGCCAATCCAGTGAGGAATATACCCACCAGATAAATGGTCGAGGTCATATTCTGGAACTCAGCTTCAAACAGCTCTGGCTTGTTGATCGCAAAATCATTTTCCTCAAGAGGGTCCAGCTGTCTGATTTGACGCATTATCCCTTCAATCTCATATTGCCCTTCTTGAAGCGTGGCTTCATCAGGGAAACGGACCGATAATTGTAAACCCCATCGCAGTCCAAAGAGGTTTTCATAAGTCCCGATAGGCATGGCGGCCATATTATCTACATTGTTGAGCCCAAGAAAATCTCCCCGCTTTTCGAAGGTCCCAATCACCATAAATTTTTGCCCCTGGATTCGAACTTCTTTCCCAAGCGGCGGAACTCCATCAAAAAGAGAGTTCACAACCTCTGCGCCAAGTACGACAACTTTGGCTCCTCTTATATCCTCATCTTGTGAGAAAAAACGTCCTTGCTCAAGGTCTAACGCTGTAGATTGCAAGTAATTGGGTGTGGCTCCAACCACTTCAGCCGACTCCACAAAATTGTCCTCAAAGCGTACAGGGCGGTTCCGAGAAGCCCCAGCTGCTACATGATCCGCATATTGGCTTCTGGATTGGATTTCTTCGACATAATCGAGTTTCATCTCCGGACGATTACGATACTCCCACCATTTATATTCACCCCCTCCAAGTCCCCATGGCCATTTTTCGATGTAAACAACATTACGGCCTAGTGCACTCATACTGTCCTCAAAACTGCGGTCAATACCATCGGTAATGGTATTCATGGAGGTCACGGATACGATTCCAATGGTTATACAGAGGGTTGTCAGAATAGCCCGTATCTTATTTGTGGAAATCGATTGGAATGCAATACGTGTTCCTTCGGTTAAGCTCAGATAAATTCGTCTCATGAGTATTTGAGAGAGGAGGAGGTTTAGGGTCAACAGATAGTATACGAACACAAAGAGTAAACGTTTCATTCTTATGACATCAAATCAAAAAAGCATCGATATCGTGGCATTTGGAGCCCACCCAGATGATGTAGAATTAAGCGCTGGGGGGACAATAGCGAAAGCTGTTTCAGATGGAAAGTCCGTTGTACTTGTCGATTTAACCAAAGGGGAAATGGGCTCTCGAGGCACCCCTGAGATTCGACTAGAGGAAGCCAAAGCCGCTGCCACTATTCTAGGGGCAACTGAACGACTCAATATGGGACTGCCCGACACTCAGGTTACCAACACTAGAGAGAATCAGCTCAAAGTGATTCAAATTTTGAGAAGGTATCGACCTCAAGTTGTCTTTGCGAATGCACCCATAGATCGCAATCCAGATCATGGGCATGGCAGTGCACTAATCAGAGATTCTTTCTTCCTCAGTGGACTGGTGAAAATCGAAACCAAGGATGAACAGGGACAACACCAAGAACCATGGAGGCCCTCCCACCTACTTTTTTATATGCAGGACACCGTTTTTGAACCAGATGTGATTATAGATGTCACAGATCATATCGAAACCAAAGAAGCCTCCATCTTGGCTCATGCTAGTCAGGTGAATGTGCAGAATCCTGGCGGTGAACCAGAAACCTACATCTCTTCCCCTACATTTTTTGAATCTATTCGCGCTAGAACCAGAACCTATGGGCATAGAGGGGGTTGCACTCATGGTGAACCTTTCAAATTGGGTCGGGCACCGATTATGCTTTCAACGTTGGACACACTCTTTGATCGCAAAATTGCCCGATAGGATGACGTCTTGGTTGGGCGTTTGACCTCAGGAGGTACCGTCCATCGTCGGGCTGTGCAAGACATCGGTGGGAATATGCATCTCAAGAACCTTCTGAATCGCTTCATGCATGGCAGGATTGCCTGCAATCACTTTGTTTGAGAACAACCAATCGTCCCCTCCTGCCCAATTCGTCACTAGGCCTCCTGCTTCTTGAACAATCAAGCCTGCAGCACCCACATCCCATGCTTGGAGTCCAAATTCATAGAAGCCATCAAATCGACCTGCTGCAACAGAGCATAAATCATAGGTCGCTGCGCCAGGACGTCTTACAGAGCGAGCCTCTTTGAGGAAATGCTTAAAAACGTTCAAATAGGGTTCTGAACGACGAAACTCATGGTATGGGAATCCAGTGGCGAGCAGACTTTGTGAAAGATCCGTGGTTTCGGAAACGTGGATAGGCACACCATTGCAGGTAGCTCCATGTCCTTTTTCGGCCACAAAGCATTCATTCGACATGACATCCAAGACAACACCAAGTTGAGGCTTTCCATCTATCCAAAGCCCAATGGAGACGCAGAATATGGGAAATCCATGAGCAAAATTGGTGGTCCCGTCGATCGGATCAATAATCCACCATCGACCTTCATCGACACTCGTCGCATGGTGTCCCTCCTCCGCAAGAATGTGATCTTCAGGAAAAGAAGCTTCTAGAATGGATATGATTGCTTTTTCTGAGGCTAGGTCTGCATTGGTGACCAAATCTCGCGGCCCTTTGAACGTCGTTTGTACTGTTGCTCGTTGGTGATGAAAGGATAAAATCACCTTTGCAGCTTCTTTTGCAGCATACACTGCACACTCTCGTTCCGTCATGACTCTAGGAATTAGGAAGATTTTCGTGGTTTTGGGATGTAAGAAAACCCTTCTTTTCGCTTTTGCTCAGGGTCGTACCCAGCTGGATTCTCAAAACAGTGCTCAGCCGCAGTGGATTGCAAGGTATTGAGTTGTTTTTGGGCCTCTCTCATCATCCTGACTAATTCTTGTCGACGTGTGTCAGGAAGTTTATCCTCAGACATTTCTGTTGTAATAGAGGCTTTAAGGCGCTGTAGATAATGAGTAACCAAAACCTTCATCGTAGACTTAGCTTCCATAACCTCATCCACCTGATCAAATCGATTTTGCTTCATCCGTTCACTCATTCTGCTACCTGGAGTATGCTTCTCCATGAAAATAGTGGCAAGGAGCTCTGGAGTTGGCGACGGAAATGCACGAAATGTCGAACGATCAATGGGCTCCTGACGCTTGGCTCGTTCTACCAATAGCTCAAAGAACTCACGATATTGAGTATCCTCAAGAAAGGATGGGTACACATATTGATGAATGTAGTGAACCATCCACGCCCCATGTTCAAGGCAGAGCTTCAAGAGTCTTCGCTCATACTCAGGGCGTCGTTTTGAGGATGTGACACTGTCTGAAACCTCTACCGATGGGTCCAAAGGCAACCCTTCATCCTGAATAGGTGGAGGAGCTTCAGCCTGTGAAGCTCCAGATCGAGTCCTTGGGCCTGAATCCTCCGTCCGTGTTTGACGAAGTTTATTGCGTTGTTGACGCTTTGCCACAGATGCATCGACGGCTGCATGAAGCTCCCTATCTGAGCCACCTCGAAACTTGTGGGTAGATTGATGCAATTGTTGTGTAGCAACTTGACGAGCTACTGGATCTGGAATTGCGGCAAGAAGGTCGACCAACTCTTCAATGACATGAACACGTTCATGCATCGATGTCAGCCGCCCCGATTCCTCGGCCAATCGTAGCAAATAGGTTATATAATCCTCAGTATTCTTGCGCTTATGCTCTATAAATCCTTCTTGACCTTGTTCCTTGACAAAGGAATCTGGGTCCTCTCCTTCAGGAAGCTGCAAGGTCTCTGGTTCTAAACCCATCTCAAGAGCTAGTTCAATCCCCCTCACCATTGCTTTTTGCCCCGCTGCATCGGCATCATAAATCATGAGCAAACGATTCGAATAGCGATTGAGTAGCTCTAGTTGTTCCCTGGTTAGAGCTGTACCACTGTTTGCAACGACATTTTTGACTCCATGCTGCGCAAGCGACATTACATCGGTATACCCCTCAACCAAAATAACTTGTTTCTCTAGGCGTATAACGGACTTAGCCAAATGGATACCATACAAAACCTGTGACTTATTATAGACGTCTGTTTGGGCACTATTGACATACTTCGGCCCTTTATTCTCATCAAACGTCCGGCCTGCAAATCCTATGACCCTAGCTGATGGATTCAAAATGGGGAACATTAAACGATCGCGAAAGGAATCATACACACCCTCCCCCTTTGAGCTAGGCTTCACGAGATCTGTGTCTAACAAGATAGATTCATCGATACCCTCTTGAACAGCAGCATCCAGTAGCGCTTGTCCACTTGGAGGAGCATACCCTAGGCCAAACACACGGATGGTCTCAATGGTAAATCCTCTTTTTTGAAGATAAACGCGTGCTTTTTCAGCTTCCTCATGATGCTTGAGTTGCTGGTAATACCAGTTGGCTGCGAAACGTAGAGCTTCATATAATTTTTCAAAACGAGTCGCCCTTTCAGCTTGCTCTGGAGTGCTCTCATCCTCAGGAAGATCAACATTATAGCGCTCTGCCAGGGATCTAACGGCTTCCATGAAACTTACATGCTCTGTCTTCATAACAAAGCTAAAAGCATCCCCCCCTTCACCGCACCCAAAACATTTAAAAATGCCCATGTCTGGATTGACTCGAAACGATGGGGTCTTCTCATTGTGAAAAGGACAAAGACCCGTAAATCCTTGGCCTGATTTCTTGAGAGACACCACATCTGCTACAACCTCCACTATGTCGGCAGCTTGTCGTATTTCATCGAGTTTATGCTCAGGGATTCTCATAGATGGAAGGTACAAGATATTCTCATTCTAGCGGATTCGAGATGCGGGATTTTGTAAACCTCACGCACACCTCCAAACTCTTAAGAACACCCAAATCTGCATTCCTTTCTGCGCCAAATCGTTTGATGGTTGACCCTTGCCGTCGTATCTTCATCTGACTTTTATTCTAATCACACTACTTACCCCCATGAGCGTACTTGTTGATGGTCATACCCGTCTAGTTGTCCAAGGTTTCACCGGAAGCGAAGGTTCATTTCATGCTTCACAAATGATCGACTATGGGACTCATGTTGTGGGTGGGGTCACCCCAGGCAAAGGTGGACAAACCCACCTTGATAGACCCGTTTTTAATACTGTGGCCGAAGCTGTGACCAGTGAAGGGGCCAACACCAGTATCATTTTTGTACCCCCAGCCTTTGCAGGCGATGCCATTATCGAGGCTGCACAAGCGGGTATTGAACTCATTATCTGTATCACAGAGGGGATCCCCGTGAAAGACATGGTGATTGCCAAATCGGTGGTGGATCGTCATGGCGCAAGACTCATTGGGCCCAATTGCCCAGGAGTTATCACCCCAGGGCAGGCAAAAGTTGGCATAATGCCAGGGATGATTTTTACGGAAGGTTCTGTCGGGCTGATTTCACGCAGTGGGACGTTGACCTACGAGGCGGTAGACCAACTCACGAAAGCGGGACTTGGACAATCCACAGCCATTGGTATTGGTGGAGACCCTGTGATTGGGACAACACATACCGATGCCGTCAAGCTTTTAATGGATGACCCTGAAACAAGCGCAATTGTCTTGATTGGTGAAATTGGGGGTAGCGCTGAAGAAGAAGCGGCCGCTTACATCAAGGAGCATGGAACCAAGCCTGTGGTTGCCTTTATTGCGGGGTCAACAGCCCCTCCAGGCCGACGCATGGGACATGCTGGAGCGATTATTTCAGGTGGTCAGGGTACAGCTCAAGACAAAAAACGAGCCCTATCAGAAGCTGGTATTACCGTGGTTGAGAGTCCTGCAGACATCGGTGCAACGGTCGCCTCTCTACTCAAGTAGTTCTTCTTAGTCTCCAGATCTAACTTATTGAATGGTCGTGCCATCCATAATGGACTGTCCTTTGACGACAATGACAATCCCATCGACCACGTGATAAGCCCCGTAATCACCATCTGTGAGTGACGAACTACCATGGATCGTTACACTGTGCCCTATCCGAGCATTTTTATCAATAATGGCGTTGGAGATCGAGCAGTTTTCACCAATGCCAAAGGGTGGGCGGTCAGGATGTTGATCAGATAGTTCCTCGATCGTATTAAATGAATCACTCCCCATAATAATGGTGTTTTCAATCACGGTTCCCTTCCCTATCCGGGTACGAATACCCACAACAGATCGTGTAATCGATTCCGCTTCGATAATGCATCCCTCAGAAACTACCGTCTGATGAATATGTGTCCCCGAAACTTTCGACGCTGGCAGAAGCCTTGCACGTGTGTAAATCGGATTTCGGTTGTCATATAGATTAAACTGTGGCACCGCGTCACTGAGCTCTAAGTTGGCTTCATAAAATGATCGAATGGTCCCAATATCGGTCCAGTACCCTGTAAACTCATAGGAAAAGACCTTGGTCTCCCCATGAAGTGCTTTGGGAATAATTTCTTTGCCAAAATCTGTCGCGTCGGCGTGAGTGTCCATCAACTCCATTAACCGGTCACGGTTGAAAATATATATACCCATGGACGCCAAATACTCTTTGCCCTCATCCTTGAGATGGTCATCTACCGGGCTTTTCCAGGAGGATAATTCTTCCAAAGACGGTTTTTCCACAAACGAGTCTATACGGCTCTGGTTGTCTTTTTTCATGATTCCAAACCCCGTAGCATCTTCGGCATTAACTGGAATCGTTGCAATGGTAATATCTGCTCCTGAGTCTTTGTGCTGAGAAAGCATGTGCCTAAAATCCATTTGATAGAGTTGATCCCCCGAGAGAATCAGCACCTGCTCATACTCATGATTTTCTAGGTGATGGATGGATTGCCGCACAGCATCTGCAGTTCCTTGAAACCAATCCGTACTCCCTAAGGTCTGCTCAGCTGCAAGGATATCAACAAACCCGCTACTGAATGAATCGAAATTGTAGGTGTTTTTGATGTGGCGATTTAGCGAGGCTGAGTTAAACTGCGTGAGCACAAAAATTTTGCGGATATCCGAATTAATGCAATTTGAAATAGGAATATCGACCAAGCGATATTTACCCGCAATCGGTACTGCTGGTTTGGAACGATGACCTGTAAGAGGGTGCAGTCGTGTTCCTCGACCTCCTCCCAAAATCACCGCCAGTGTAGGGTGTTTCATAGGCTACGCTCCAATTCTTTTGCTTTGGAGATTCTCATAGACCTTTTGCGTTGCCGCTGCAGAACGCGCCCACGAGAAATCCACTTGATGATTGGCCTTCATCCACGCTAAACGCGCATCCTGCTGATGCCAAAAGCCCACAGCCTGGCGAAGGATTCCTACAATATTTTGAACAGAAAAATCATCAATTACAAATCCATGCCCATTAGGATTTTGTAAAGTCGAGGGTGAGGACTCGTTTTTGGATGCCGCTATTTTTCTTGGCACCGAGTCTGTCATTGGATGAACGGTATCTTTGAGCCCCCCCACATTTGAAACAATCGGAATGGCTCCATAGGTCATCGCATACATTTGATTAAGTCCACATGGCTCCACTCGAGACGGCATAAACATAAAGTCGGATCCAGCATACATCTGATGAGCAAGACCCTCATTATACTCTAGGCGCGTATCGATATAGGTTGGCTTGGAGTCCGTATTTAGGGCTGTGAGTTGGTGGTGAATTTCAGGATTGCCTGTTCCCAACAGAATAAAATTGAGAGGGATCCCTTCGCTTCGAATCGAATGAATAACCGAGGGGAGCATATCGGCCCCTTTTTCCCAAACCAATCGACCAATAAATGCAACAATCGGTAGGGATAAATCTAGTGTGAAGTGCTCATCTAACGCCTGCCGATTGAGCTCTTTGGATCGTTTCAACGCATCTTTACGTCCAAACTTAAGCGGAACCGCAAGATGTGGATCGCTCGCTGAATCCCAAACTGTGGCATCGATGCCATTCAGAATGCCTGTAATTTTGGCCTCCTCCATGAGTATGAGTCCTTCCAGTCCGTTGGAGGATCGTTTCAACTCCTCAACATAGGATGGAGATACCGTGGTCACATGCCATGCACATTTGATTCCACAGGCTAATGGATTTAGGGCATGATCCCATTCTAGCAGTCCCTGTTTTGAGGGGTCATAAGATGGCAATAAGGAGACTTTTGAGAGGTCGGTCGTGCCATGATATTGCCCATTATGGAGAGTCAAAACGGTTGGGATCCCCTTGAAGTGGGCAAATTCCTCGCAATGTTCGATCAGAAAAGGTATCAGTGCTGTATGATGATCATGACAATGGAAAATCTGATCCTTTGTCGAACAGTCATGACGTTGGTTGAAGGAGTGAATCGCATGAAGGGCCGCAAGTTGGAACACAAGGGTCCGTTGAAATTCATCCCAGTATCCGTGTCCACTCTCCGGATCAATGTAGATTCCTTTTCTATCGGTCCAAGTAGAAACTTTTATCGCATAAAATGAAGCTCTCCACTTTTGGGACTGGCGAAGTGTGAAGACTTCCGCTGAAAGAGTACCAAAGGCAGAAGGAAAAGAGAAACCCCAGGCTTGCGTTAAATGAGCTTCATTGAGGGAAGGGATGTCATAGTAAGGTATCCATACCGTGGATGGACTTCCTTGTTCTGCCAGGGCGTTTGGAAGAGAGCCAACGACATCGCCAAGCCCTCCCGCTTTCGCGAATGGATATGCTTCAGCCGCAATATGATGAATCATCATGGAACATTCGATTTCAAGTTCGTATACTTCTATTTGACTATTGTCAAAAGGTTGAGCTGACTATTGTCGAGAGGTTGAGCGAGTCAGCGCAGACAACCTACCTAACAAAAATACCCAATTATGATTGATGTATCCCACCTGTGGAAATCGTTTGGCAAAAAAGTAGCTGTCCAGGATGCATCCTTTGTAGCGGAACCTGGACGAATCTTTGGGCTACTAGGACCTAACGGTGCGGGGAAAACCACGACTATCCGAATGATTAATGACATTTTAACCCCCGATCGTGGTGAAGTTCGGATAAAAAATGTCATTGCCGGACCCCAAACCCAAAAATGGATTGGGTATATGCCAGAAGAGCGGGGTCTTTACCAAAAAATGAAGGTGGGTGAGCAATTACTTTATTTTGCAAGGCTGAAAGGCCTCTCAACATCCGAAGGGAAAAAAGTGATTTTGCAATGGCTTGAACGATTTGAGGCAAGCGATTGGATTAAACAAGAAGTGGGTGAGCTGTCCAAAGGTATGTCTCAAAAGATCCAATTTATCGCCACCATTCTTCATGACCCTGACATCGCCATCTTTGATGAACCGTTTAGTGGATTAGATCCTATTAATAGTGAGCTACTCAAAACAGTGATTTTGGAATTGAAAGCACAAGGAAAGACCATCCTCTTTTCGACTCATAGAATGGAACAGGTTGAGCAAATGTGCGACGATATTGCTCTGTTTAATGAAGGTCAAGTCGTGTTAACGGGGAATCTGTCTGAGATTAAATCGTCCTTTGGGGAAAATACCGTTCTCTTGGAATACGAGGGAGATGGGGCGTTTATTGATGCGCTAGAGCATGTGCGCATCAACAACCGATCCAATCGATTTGCTGAAATACGGATTCTTGAGGGGCAGACAGCTTCTGCCATTCTAAAGAAGGCGGTCGAGCATGTAGACGTGAAAAAATTTCAACAAGTTGAGCCATCATTAACTGAGATCTTTATCTCAACAGTCAACTCAACCAAAGGAATGGGGAGTGCAGCATGAACTTCAATAAAGTACGCATAGTCTTAGAGCGAGAGTTTTTCTTCCGAGTCAAAACGAAAATGTTTTGGATCTCCACACTGCTCGTTCCATTCGGATTTGCACTCTTAATTGGTGGATCGATTGCCATCCAGCTATGGCCTCAGGGGAATGAAGAAGTCTTAGCCATTATAGATGAGACTGGGGTATTGAGTGAATCACTTCTTGCTGAGGATGAGGCACGCTATCTCAATTATCAGGACAAAACCATTGAAGAAGGCAAACAGGATGTGCAGTCAGGCACGATCGACGGGCTTTTGGTGCTGCCTAATTCTATCCTAGAGGGTGAGGGGGATGCAGAACTGATCTACAAGGGCTCAGGTGGGCTCAGTTTGTTGGAAAGTGTGAGAGGAGATGTGCGATCCGTTGTGCGAGAGCAGCGATTGGCCCAAGCAGAGATTACGGACGAGATCCGCGAATTGTTTGATTCCCGGGTCGGATTTACCTCCACAAAGTTAAATGAAGAGGGCATTACAGAAGAGGATAACACTGTCTTTTATTCTGCGATTGGATTCATACTTGGGCTAATCATTTTTGTCGCTTTAACGAGTTATGGAACCATTATCCTGAAGGGTGTGGTGGAGGAAAAGACCAATCGCATTATCGAAATCATCGCCTCTTCTATCAAACCAATTGAGTTACTCGTGGGTAAGATTTTAGGGATCTCTGCCGTCGCAATTGTCCAATTTGGTTTGTGGGCTGTATTGTTTACCGGCATTAGTGCGGCAACTACGCCCATTGTGGCGTTTGTGATGGCTCAACAAGAGGGCTCGGCTGAGCAGATGACGTCGCGCGAAGATGTAGTGGCTAGTGCTACCAATGGTGAAGAGGTGGAATTGAGCCAAGCGTTGGAAGCAGCCACCAATCCATCACCTACGACAGAACTACCCTTTCAGATACCTGAAATACCCGTGAGCTTGGTTTTGTATTTCTTCCTGTTTTTCATCCTGGGCTACTTGTTGTATTCCTCCCTCTTTGCAGCTATTGGCTCTACGACCGATGCCACTTCAGACTCTCAGCAATTAATGATGCCTGTGTTTATCCCAATATTTATGGCATACATGTTTAATGTGCAGATTATGCAGAATCCGAGTACCACGTTTGCAACAGTCGTGTCCATGATCCCATTATTTACTCCTATCAATATGATTACGCGGGTGGCTATTAGTGAGGTCCCCTTTTGGCAAATTGGAGTCTCAGTGGTGTTGATGATTGGGTCGATCTATGGTGTGCTCTTGATAAGTGCACGCATCTATCGCATCGGTATTTTGCAATCTGGTGGCAAAGTTGGCTTCAAGGATCTAGCCAAGTGGCTACGTCAATCCAACTAAGGCTGTAGGGCTTCGTATTTACTTGTGTTGGAGGGATCCACTTGTTGTAGGAGCAATAATGCTTCGGTGCGAACTTGTGAATCCGCATCTCTGAAAATAGAGATGTATTCCTGGGCTTTTGCGTTGAACCAGACGTCAAATACATAGGTACTACTGGCGAGTCGCTTGGCATCTCGAAGCAATTCGAGGGTTGCCAAGGTGTTCTGGCGTGCTTTTTCTGGATCCAAGGTGAAGATGTCTAGCACTTGCCGATGATGGTCATAAAACGCTTGGCGTAGTGGGTCATAGGTTGGATTCAACACATCAGAGATGAGCCCAAAACGATTGCGTTGCGCACCAATCTCTTTCCCCCAACCTAGCGCTCCCTCCTGTTCACCAAGCTCACGAATCTGAGCTGCTTTGTTGAAAAACTCCGTCCCACCTAAAGGAGCAAAAGAATCAAAGTCGAACCCAAGGATCATGTAGATATAAAAATCGAGTGTCGAGGTGAAGCTATCGAACTGAAGGTCGTCTCGAATTAAGCTCTTGCCGCGAGGGAACTCAAACTGCCAACGCTCGTCATTTAATACAACAATCTGGGTTTCTTGCATGGTGTTATAAATGGGACGTCGGGAGATCACCACAATTTGAGCACCATACACAAAGTCATCACTTGCAGATGTCAGTACGATTTGGAGTGTACAACCAATCCGCTCATGCTCTTCAAGTCGATAGTCTGTCCATGAGGTCTCATTGATGTACTGCTCAAGCTGGGGTGCCAATTCCGACATGTAATCAAACGCATTCCCAGTGACCTGCTCACGGTTGATGGCTATCTCACAATCCAATTCTTGTGCCATAACACTGTAAGGAATCACGGCTAGAAGTATCAGTAGTGGTAACAGAAGTGTAAAACGCATAAAACAACTTAAGAACGGAATGATTGTACAATTGATGCGAAGCGCATGGGTGAAGATACGGTTTCTGATCAGTCAATCTTGGGTTAATGACCTCTTTAAGGTTGGATGAATCTTGATCAAATCCAACACTGGGTAGGTAGGTCCATGTTTTGGTGGATCGCAGGGATTGTTCTATTGCTAGGGCAAGCCGATCTGTATGGCCAACGATCTTTTGCCTATGGTCTTGGTCAAGCGGTGCAGTCTGGCACAACGCTTGGAGGGTGCGCATTATCCAACACTAGAGCGCATGGAACTCCTGGTTCTAGTTGGTCATCGAAACATGGTTGTATCCACATCCAATCCACTCAACTATATCAAGTTCAAGGGCTCTATTACCATCAACTTCATAGCAGTATTGGGGTTGGTAAGCAGTGGAGATTGAGTGCACACATAGAATCGTTGGGCATAGAGGGTACCTCGCTAGTGAGTGGCCAAGGTGGTTTGTCTAGAAATGGGCCAATGGTTGATGTGTGGATTGGACCCTGGACAGAGCACAACCCTTTTAACCTACATGCCCCATGGTCCTTTGGAACAGATCTATGGACCCGTATCAAATTTTCAGATCAGGTCTATGGGCATGTCTATCTCTCCTCTGAGGTTTGGCCAAGTGTTTCTTCAGGTGTCGACGTGTGGATTGAGGCAATGTTGTTTAGCAAGTCAATCTTAACCGTGGGTAGGAGTTGGATACCGTTATGGGGTACTCGTCACTCTCTAATTCTAAGGCATGGATTATTTGAGAGAATTCATCTGCAAGCAGGACTTCAATCCTTGGCCACCTATGCGAGTGAGCGTAGTGTCTGGACACCATTTGGAGGTGTAAGTGTATCACAACATGCTTTAGGGGTTGGATTTTATGGTCAAAGCCACCCTGTATTGGGGTGGTCCATGGGGGCTTCATTACGATGGGAATTACGCAATATCATGGAAACCACGAAATAATGAGTAAACAATTGTGTTTCATTGGATTATGGTCGTGCTTGTGTGCAGCACAACAGGGTGTCGCCCAAGTGAATGCAACATCCATTCCCAGACAGGACGTTGGATCCATCGAGTCCATGATGGATCTATGGTGGCAATACAGCGAGTACCACGAGCAGTTGGAAGAAGATGTTCAAGAAGCGTATGCTGAGAATCTTCGGATGCATTTACATCAAAATTATTTGTTTTGTACTCCCATGATGTCGGACGTATTCGAGGTGTTTTACATGCACACTTCATTACTTTTGCAGCTCCATGAAGATCACTGCTTGGCAAAGGATTCATCCACTACAACCGATTCTGTATTTGTTGAGCAGGTTCTTGACATCCCCTTTGTTGGGGAGTTTATGTCTAGTTACGTGCTACTCGCGCCAAAAGTTCAAACAATCCAAAACCCTCGTAAACCCAGAGATATTCACGGTGCATTAGGGTCTACATTTAGTTTTAGTAAACCTATACCACGTCGAGGGGTAAGTTTCGACTCTAGTTCACAATGGGTAGGGACTCCTTCACGACAAAAACATCGCCTACAAGTCCATGGCCCAACAACAGACTTGAGACTGTCCTTGCAAAAAAATCCTGGGGAATCCTTGGGGTTGGTTCCTTGGCAATCTTGGGTTGCGGGTGGCCTCCAACTCGATCTACCTGCATCGAATATCACCTTAACC
>JAQCBZ010000052.1 GCA_027621355.1 Bacteroidota bacterium
TAAAGAGTGCGTAGAATGGTGCGTACACTACTTCACCCAAACGTAATAGCATTTCAACAAATGCAATCACCACCACGACCACCGATTGAGCCCATGGATTTTTAACTGTGGTCTTAGGGTCGGTCATCATAAAGAGTGCAAAAAGCTGATACATAGGACCTGTCAGCGGAGCGACTTCTGTTAAAAAAGCATCTTCGGTGAAATAGGTGCGAATCCAGGCAAAGAAAACAAAGGCTGCCAAATAGGTCCCCGTGATATTAAAACGACCCACTTTCATCAATGTGAATATGCCAACAAGCCAAATCACCACCATTGCCCACATTTGATTTCCCCATTGTATAGAAAGAACTGCGGCACTATCTGCTGCAATGAGCATCATAATAGACACCCCAAAGTTAGTGGGGTTCCATAGATGACGCCCCTTATACCTTAGGACATACTTGGAGGCGATGGAGATCATTGCCGTCAGCGCAAATGGCCAGTAATAAGCAGATCGTATCAGAATACCGGCACTAATACCTGAGACATATGCACTACTTATCCCTTTAAATGATCCCTTGGTGTATTTATGGAGAAGATTCTCCATCACGATACTTGTAATGACCGCAAGGAGAAGTTTTTGATACCCATCCAAAATGCCAAAAGATAGGTGGGCGCCAATCAGCAGCGTTGTAATTAGTACAGGCCCAATCAACGACTTTGGCAAAGCAATCCCTGCAGGAAGCATTAAATTTGATGACGGTGTAGGCGATGAACTCATAATTCTAAGAGTACGGCGGTCTTTTTAATTATCAAATCCGGCTGAGACAGATTCTTGCCACGTGTGTTTTTGGCTATGCGGGACCGCTTTGTAGACTTCGCGACGGCCACCTGGCCAATCAATGGTGACTTTCTCTACTGTTCCTGATTCCATGAGTCCCAATCCAAAGTGAAGGACTCTAGACGACTGTGAGCTAAAGGCCTCTCCCCCACTGACCGATTGTTTTTGTCGTTTCGCTTGACCTTGTGCGTTAGTCCATTCAACTGTGACGGATGCACCGATAGCGCTACGGTTTGCTTGTGATCCCTCCAGGGAGATCTGAATCCAAGCATGCTCTTGCGTTACCTGGTTTTTGAACACACTCACAGGTGCATGTTGGTTGGCCACCACCATGTCCAACGTGCCATTATTACCGATATCAAGAAATGCCACCGCACGGGAGTCTTTGTCTAGGGCAGCCCCCACAGCACTTGAGACTTCACGAAATCGCCCCGATCCATCATTGAGCATTAACCGATTTTGCTGGTATCCGGAAAAGGTTCGCTCTTGCATGGCTGGCCAATTCGAGGCGTTGATAATCACTTGACTATTCGCGCCCACAACTTTGGTGTAGTCGTACCAATAATCCGTATTTGGGGTAGCGGAATAAAAGCCATTAGCAATGTACAGATCCAGTGTGCCATTATTATTGAGGTCAGCAACGGCGCCGGAATAAGCCCACTCTCCTTGTTCTACACCCGCACTGGTAGCGGTATTGGCGTAGATGGGTACTTGAACTTCATCAATTGTTGTGGACCCTGTGGGAACCCACAGATTATTGCCTTGCATGAGCACTCCTGCCTCTGAAATATTTGTCACATAAAGCGCGAAATTTCCCTGATTATAAAAGTCGGCAGCCGTAATGCTCATTCCACTTTTGGGAATATCGCCCATACTCGATGCTGGACCCATATCGATAAAGCGTTCCCCATTGACATTGAGAAATAGCTCATCAACGCCATAATCATTTGCCAGAATTAAATCTGGAAAACCGGAATCATTAATATCTACCGAGGTGACTGCAAGCGTCCATTTTCGGTTGTCAAGCCCCATCTCTTGAGTGACATCCGTGAAGCCACGCGCGCCGTCATTTCGGAAGAGGTAATTGCGTCCACCATTGGTCGCAAATTCGTAACTGTCCGGCATCATGCGTGTGTCATCCAAATCCCATATATCCACATCCTCTTTGAAATAGCCCGTCAAGAAAAGATCGATATAGCCATCAACATTATAATCGAGCCACACAGCAGAGTTGGAATTCACCCAGTCAGGGAACTGTGTAGGCCCTTCAAATGGCTCTAATCTCTTGCCCCCTTGATTGACAAACAACACAGGCAGTCCATAGCGATAGACAAAGAGATCTTCCCAACCGTCATTGTTGATATCGGCCCAAATGGATCCCATGGATGACCCCTCCGGGTACTGATTAAGATCCGCTACGCCATAGATGGAAGCTTGCTCCTCAAAGGTTCCGTTAGATTGCTGGATGTAGAGATGGTTTGGCTCCCCAAAAGCTGAATTTGTTACATAAAAGTCTTGCAACTCATCGTTATTTACATCGGCAACAGATACAGACGCGCCCATTGCTGCAATTTGGGGTTGAATGTGCTTAAGTGGCTCGTCCACATCGCATCGTTGATGTACAAAGGTCACACCAAGCTCTTGAGAGACCTCCTCCATCGCAAAACCGTACCTCTCAAGAGATTCTTCAGCAGATGCTTGATCTCGATCGGTTTGATCGGTGAGCTCGCGTATGAGCTCGGGCACAAAAAATAGCGCAACAAACATCAGTGCCACGCTTCCGTATTTGAGTGTACTAGATTTCATAAAGTGTCCGTTTTAATGACACGCTCTACACCATATCAAGGTTGAACAACCGCCGTTTGAAATCCTCTCGGGGTAATATAACGAGTGTGAAATTGTTCCCAATCTTCAGGATTGCGTTGAAACGCAGGATTTTCGACACCTGATGGAAGACTGGAATAGTCGAAATCTGCCATGTCATGAACAGGATAGGGTTCGACCGTTCGAGAGGCCTCCGTGTTATAATCTCCATCCTTGACCCATCCATCGGAGACAAAAAAGGTGGTGATTTGTTGGGAAGATGAGATCGAGGGTGCCTCAAATGTGAGATGCATTTCATCGCCAGCCGTCATAATGACATAGCGATCGTCAATCTGCTCTAGCAATGGCAAGACATCTCCAAAGCGAGTATGATACCCCTCAAGGTCGTTCCAACGTTGCTGTGTTCCAGAGATGACATTATAATTGGGTCGTAAAGGAGAGGTAGGATCCGTTTGGACCCATTCTGAAAACCCACGGTATGAGAGGCTCTGAGTCAATGGCTTTAGGGTGAGTGTTTCAAGGTCTTGCTCTAGAGGAACACTCCACTGAATGGCGTCCCAGAAGATTTCAGAGGTGGTGCTAAGTCTGATTTTAGGGCTGGATGGATCCAGTTTATCCAATGGAACAGGCAGAAGAATGGTTTTGTCCTTTCCAGCAGGGGTGCCATAATCATTATGGAGTGTGGTCCAGCCTTTTTGATCATCCCAAACTTCAATGGTTAATCCACTCGGTTTTGGAAGATCTCCTTGCGCTAGTAGCACATTCAATGAGCTGTCGGTTGGGTAGAGCCATCCCCGCAAAATCATTAACACGTCAGATGCACTGTTGGCTGCCACTGTGGAAAACACCTTTGATGGAAGCTCAAGGATGATGCTATGCGGTTTTGCGACTCCTTGAATGGTTGTTTTTTGGAACGCTTGTAGGTGTTGGTTGTCAATGGCTTTTAGGGTGGCCGAGACATCCATGGATGGTTCCACAATCGCCTTCTCTAATGGCTCAGGCATCGTATGTAGGACAGGTGAAAGATCTGGTGCTGGAAATACGAAGCGCTCATCCACAGAGACCATCGTGCCTTTAGGATGAGTAATCGCTTCAAGGGCCACATAATCAAAGAAATGGCTTTCCCATAACTCTGCTGTAATGCGGAGATCGTAACGCCCCTCTCGAGGCTGAAGTTGAGCAGGGGCAATGCGGACACGATCGGTCGTTTGAATAATCCCAGCTGTTTCTTGAGCATTGATTCGAAGTCCCAGTGGAGAACGCCACAACACATCGGTCACAAAGGCAAAGTCCTCCCCATCATGGGTGAATAACCATGGGCATGAACCCTTAAGAATTTGCTCATTAAAAATCGTGGCGGCTAAGCCCAGTTCCGCAAACTCTGTTTGTACAGATCCATTGGGCCAAAGAATACGCAGCATATCTGTTTGCTCTCGATCACCAAGACCCAAGTGAACAATGGGGCTCTCGATTTGCCGTTTCTGATACAATGCACCTGAGACCATTTCGACGGCTCCACCAATACCGAAAGAGTTAATACGCCCATCCCCTGTTGAGGAAGAAGCACGGAGGCGAAGGGAACTTGCATTATAGGGTGTGGTGCT
>JAQCBZ010000004.1 GCA_027621355.1 Bacteroidota bacterium
TCATCACGCTTGGGGCGGTCGTCACGCTTTGGGCGGTCATCACGGTTCGGGCGGTCATCGCGCTTCGGGCCGCGGTTCGGGCGGTCGTCACGCTTGGGGCCACGGCTCGGACGATCATCACGCTTCGGGCCACGACTAGCTGAGCTAGGTCGAGATGACGAGGTATTATTCTTGCGGGGGCTGCGATTCATCGGGCTCTTCATCTGATTTGGTATGAAACTCGATGAATGCCTGTCGATGCTCTGCCATATCATCATCGCGTAGTAAATCCTCGATTTCGCGAGGTTTGGGGAGTTCATCAACACTTTGAAGTCCGAAATGGCTCAAAAAGAGTGGGGATGTTTTGTACAACAAAGGTTTTCCTGGTGAATCTGCACGTCCAGATACAGTAATAAGTTCTCGCTCCAAGAGTTGCCGAATCACGTATCCTGAGTCAACACCTCGAATAGCATCTACTTCTGGCTTCGTAATGGGTTGTTTGTATGCCACAATGGCAACTGTCTCTAGCGCAGATTGTGATAATCTTCGTCTTCGAGACTGATTTTGAGCCATCTGAAGCCACGGATGTAACTGGGGCCGGGTTAAAAAACGATAGCCACCACCTTTTTTTTCTATTCTAAACGAAACATCGTTCTGATCATAAAGCTGGTTGAGCTCAGTGATCATGTTATCAATATGCTCTGCCGTTAATGAGAGCTCTTCCTCTGATTCATTCATCATTTCGGCCAGTTCTATTGCCTTCAGAGGTTCCGCATGAGCAAAAAGGATGGCCTCTATCACAGAGATCAGCCTTGTACCATCAACAAACGTATAATTCATTCGCGTAGTTTACGACTAATTTAGTTGACTTGGAATCAGTCTACTGCGTCCACATCAACATTGACTCGAACCGAAGACCAGCCTTGTTTTTTGATCCCTTCCACTTGCTGGATAATTCGATCTAAATATGGATAAAGTTGTGAAGCTTTGCTTTGTGGATCGACCTTTAACGAGACCTGCCAGTGAGTTCGGTTTTGAATCCGTTCAATAAGTGCCGGGGCTGGACCCAACACGTTCGATTCACCAGCATGCTGCCGCAGAGCTTGCCCCAGTGCCTGTGCTTTTTGGATGGTCATTTCGGCTTGGCGCCCCTTCACATGAAATGTCACCATTCTGCAAAAAGGGGGGTACATACTTGCCTGCCGTACCGCCCGTTCATGTGTCACAAAGCGCATGTAATCATGTTTTTCTGCGGCTTTAAATGCTTCATGATCTGCTAAATACGTTTGTACATACACGTGACCGGGTCGATCGGCGCGACCTGCACGTCCTGCCACTTGACTCATTAATTGGTAAAGCCTTTCAGAGGCGCGCCATGATGGAAAGGCCAATTCGTTTTCCGCTTGCAATACGCCTACGACCGTGACATTGGGAAAATCTAGTCCTTTGGCTAACATTTGAGTACCAAGTAGAATGTCGGCCTCTCCCTTTTTAACTGCCTCATAAATGGCCGCATGTTCATCCTTTTTGGAGGTGCTATCTCGATCCATTCGCCGAATGACTGCGTCTGGATAAAGAATTTGGAGCTCTTCTTCCAGTTGCTGAGTCCCCATCCCCTTTGGTTCCAATTGCTCACTTCCACACGATTCACACCGCGTTGGAACACGATGTGCATGACCACTGTAATGACAAAGGAGCATATTCTTTGGTTTATGGTAGGTCATGCTCACCGAACATTGTGGACATTCAGGAATATGTCCGCAAGAAGAGCATTGTATATAAGAGGCTGAGCCACGTCGATTCAAAAGAACAATCGATTGCTCCTGCCTCTCTAGGGACTCCTCAATGGCACTGTACAATTCCACTGTCAGTGGGCCCTTCATGGCCGATCGATACGATTGCATCGGAAGTATCGAGACCTGAGGCATCGTACCAAAGGGTCGTTCCGTCAGAGTCAGAAGGGTATGTTTTCCCTGCTGGGCTCCCTCCCATGTGGTGATGGATGGGGTTGCAGAGCCAAGCACACACACTGCTTGCTCAATGGATGCCCTCATCAAGGCAACATCTCTGGCATGATATCGAGGAGCTGGGTCAAATTGCTTGTAACTCGTATCGTGCTCCTCGTCAACCACAATAATGGCAAGATCTTCCACTGGCGCAAAGATAGCCGAACGGGGGCCCACGACAACCTTGGATTCACCACGCTGGATGGAGAGCCAAGCCGCTGCTTTCTCTTTGTCCGTTTGACGGCTATGTAGCACGGCTAACTTTGGCCCAAAATGACGCTCAAAGCGTGCTACTGTTTGGGGCGTAAGTGCAATCTCTGGCACGAGAACAATGGCCCCTTTTCCAGACTCAAGAGCTTGTTGAATGGCATGAAGATAGACTTCGGTTTTCCCAGAACCTGTCACGCCATGAAGTAAAAAACTTTGGTAATGTTCCTTTTGAAGCGCCTTTTCGATTGGTTCAAAGGCTTGCTCCTGTGCTTCTGTTAATGGGTGAATAGGGTGTACCGTATGGGGTGATTGGCCTGTCGAAAGCGATTCATCGTACTCTCCGTTTTGGCTGATCTCTTCTAGGGATCGCACTTTCGTTTTTGGTACCTGAATCACCTGGACCCACCCTTTTTTCTTGAGAGAGGCAATCGCTTTGATCTCTTGCCGACCACGGTATTTCCTCTTTAGTCCATCCAAAGACCAACCATCCTTGCCTTTGGAGTCAACATCTTCTAGCAACGTTTTCTCAGCGGCAGAAAGAGCCTCCTGGCTCAAAGGTCTCTTGGGTTCAGATACTCCAATGAGTCGCTCTTCGGCCACAATTCCAACGGCAGACGGAAGGGCGGTTTGAAATACTTCTCCTTGACTACAAAAATAGAACGTGGAGATCCAATCCACGAGACGAAGAAGCTCTTGACTCACCACTGGCTTTGGATCCAGCACATTGATAACGGGCTGGGTCTTGAATGAGGGCTTGGTCTCATGAACCTTAACCACCAAGCCGATTGCATGCACTCCTCGAAGTGGCACCCATGCACGTACTCCAGGCACGAGTGTTAATGACTCTGGGATGTGATACGTAAATGTTTGTCTGACCGCTGTGGGAAAGGCCAGCTCGGCAAACCTCATAAATCTAGGTTAGGTAGATCGGTTTCGGCGACATCGTTCACTACAATATCGCACCTCATCCCATACTTTTTCCCATTTTTTTCGCCAGGTGAAGGGGCGTCCACACACAGCACAGAGTTTGGAGGGTAGGTCTTGTTTTTTTCGCATCGCAATGTCACTGTTTAAAACAATGTGCCTTGTAACCAGGTTCGTCGATATCGACCCTGAGCATCATACATCTTCGCCTGTCGATCCACATCAAATTGACGATTTCTTGGGTCATGACCTACGGTTGAGTTGTAGGCCCAGTTACCCCAATTGCTGGCCACATCATAATCGATTAGCATGGTTTCGAAGTATGAGGCTCCCATACGCCAATCCACACCTAAATTTTGAGATAAATAGGATGCTACATTTTGTCGCCCACGATTACTCATAAAGCCTGTAGCATTTAGTTCGCGCATATTTGCGTCCACAAAATCAGCGCCCGTTTGACCGTCTGCCCAGCGCTGGAATCTATCTTTGTTTGGCTCTTGCCGGACCGCCTTGCCCTGTATACCACCCGCATGAAATAGTGACGCACCATGTTTCCAGGCTGAAAATTGGAAAAAATCACGCCAGAGTAATTCAAAAATCAGCCAATAGGTCGACTCATTACTCACCCGGTCGGCTTCATAGCGTTTCACTTCGGACCAAATGCGTCTTGGACTTACACAACCATTGGCCAGCCATGGCGAAAATTTTGAGGAATAATTTGCACCAAGAAGCCCATTACGGGTTTGCTTATATACCTTTAGATGATCGCCCTGCCAAAAATATTCGTCCAATCGAGCACGTCCAGCGGTTTCACCCCCTTTGAACGGAAGCACAGATCTTGTATCGGGCGTCCAATCACCGGCATGTTGAGAAAGTTGGGAGCCTTCGAGCACATCTTTCCAAGGTGTGCTCGAACTGTACGTAGACCACAAAATTTTTGATGGAGAAGACACCGGTTCGCGAACATCAACCTCTTTCTCAACCTTCTTTCGAAAAGGTGTAAATACCTTGGGAAGGTCCTCAAGCTCAAAGGGCAAATCATCTGTATGGAGTAGTGTATGCCCATCCACCCATTCAAACGCACAATTCGAGGAAATACGCGACTTGATCCTCGTTTCAGTGTCAGCCTCCTCCGTCCCAGGGTAGGTCATCGCCACAAGATTGTGAATTCCAAACTCATCCACTGCCTCCGCAAGCACCGACTCTGGAAGACCTTCTCGCACAATCAAGGACCCACCATGTTTCTCGATGGAAGTAGCTAAATCCTCGATGGATTCCTTCCAAAATCTAGCTCGAAACCGACCCATTTTAGGGAGTCCTAAGCGGGTATTTTCAAACCACGAGGGGTCCAAAATGACTATCGGGACAATAGGCTGATTCATCTCGATGGCTTTCATCAAAGCTGGATGATCATCTAGCCGAAAGTCCTGTCGAAACCATAACAGTGTTTGATTCATTGTTGTCTGTGTAACTTGTTGAAGCTTGAACGAGTACATCAGATGTTTCGTTTCAGTCAGTATAATTCCATCCTATTCACGTTTATACCTATGTCCCACTGGACCCTCAAATCTATCCCTCCTCACGATTGGACCTTATGCCTCGATATGCAGGTCTACTTTGATCACGAGCATGATCCAGAAGAGATCTTTGAGCGAGGCTTCCATCGGCCAATTCGAGCCGGAGAAAAGGACATTGTCGTAACCATTCAGTTTAATGGGAATCCTGAAGCACCCGAATTTGCCATTCATACGGATGAAGACCTCTCCAAGGATGAGATTCAGGACGCAAACCGGTCCTTATCAAGAATTTTAGGTACAGATCTAGACCTTCGTCCTCTTTACGATCAGGCTGGAAATGACCCACTGTTGGGGCCGCTATTGAGCACCTTGTACGGCCTCAAACGAATGTCTAGAGCATCCCTCTTTGAGGATACGGTCAACCGTATTGTCGAAATGCAGATGTCTCATAAGCCAACCGCCAAAAAGATGATGTACAGAATTCGCGAAAACTATGGTCAATTGATTCCATTTGAGGGAAAAACATTAGCGACTTGGCCCACTCCAGCACAACTCAAGGGGGCCGATCCAGAAGCAATTCGGGGTATGGGACCCACAAGACGAAAAGGGGAATACATCTCTGAGTTTGCGGCTCGACTCGATCAAAGGGAACTCGACCTTGAGTGGATGGACCGAGCTGCTACGGCAAAAGAGTTTTTGGAGGCGATTTCAGACGTTCGAGGTATAGGGCCAACTGCGGCACAAGATTTAATGCTCTACCGTCCAACGACGCAAGCCTATTTCCCATCCTCAAAAGTCAAAGGTGAAGAAAAGGGGTTACGAAAATGGATTATTCTAAGCTATGGTGGGGATCCCTCTCGGACATCAGATGCAGAATTTGAGCGGATGATTAAACCTTGGAAGGGGTGTGAGGCTTCAGCGATTGAGTTCTTCCATCTCAATTGGGTGATGGAGTACAAGCGTCTCAAAGCAGAGCGTAAGCGCCAGAAAGAGTCTCAAAAAAAGACATAAAAAAACCCCACACCGGAATCCAGCGTGGGGTTTAGACTTTCGATAAGGTGGATTAGAAATCCATTCCGCCCATACCGTCCATTCCTGCTGGAGGCATGGAAGGGCCTGAATCTTTATCTTCAGGCTTGTCAACAACCACTGCTTCCGTAGTAAGAAGCAAACCTGCCACAGATGCCGCATTTTCAAGTGCGGAACGTGTCACCTTGGTAGGGTCGATAACACCAGCTTTGAGGAGATCCTCATAAACCTCTGTACGAGCATTGTATCCATGAGCCCCTTTTCCTTCGAGGACTTTTTGGACGACAATCGATCCTTCAACTCCTGCATTGGCGGCGATTGTGCGAAGAGGTGCCTGTAATGCACGGCGAATGATATCGAAGCCAACTTCTTGGTCGCTATTTTCACCTTTGAGGCCTTCCGTACCTTTCAGAGCACGAAGAAGAGCAACACCACCCCCTGGGACAATGCCTTCCTCAACGGCTGCGCGTGTCGCATGCAATGCATCTTCCACGCGAGCTTTTTTCTCTTTCATCTCTACTTCAGAAGCAGCACCAATGTAGAGTACAGCCACACCACCTGCTAGTTTCGCAAGACGCTCTTGAAGCTTCTCACGATCATAGTCTGACGTTGTATTCTCAATTTGAGAGCGGATTTGGTTCACACGGGCTTTGATGTCCTCATCTTTCCCTTTTCCACCCACGACAATGGTGTTATCCTTATCGATGGAGACGCGGTCTGCTTGACCAAGGAAGTCAAGTGTTGCGTTTTCAAGCTTGTAGCCACGCTCTTCACTAATGACGGTACCACCTGTGAGGATGGCAATATCTTCAAGCATTGCTTTACGGCGATCTCCAAATCCAGGAGCTTTCACCGCTGCAATCTTAAGCGAGCCACGAAGTTTGTTGACTACCAATGTAGCAAGTGCTTCACCTTCTACATCTTCGGCAATGATCAACAACGGCTTGCCTGACTGCATCACTTTTTCAAGGATTGGCAGAAGGTCCTTCATATTGGAGATCTTCTTGTCAAAGATGAGGATATAAGGTGCTTCAAACTCTGTAGTCATACTGTCAGAGTTTGTCACGAAGTAAGGCGAAAGATAGCCGCGGTCAAACTGCATCCCTTCGACAGTCTCAAGATAAGTCTCAGTTCCTTTTGCTTCCTCGACCGTGATAACACCGTCCTTGCCAACCTTCTCCATCGCATCCGCGATAAGGTTTCCAATCGTGTCATCATTGTTTGCTGAGATGGTGCCCACTTGCGCAATCTCTTCACGACCAGAAATCTCTTTGCTCATGGAGCGGAGTTCTGCAATGACGCTTTCGACTGCTTTGTCGATTCCACGCTTCAAGTCCATTGGGTTCGCGCCCGCTGTGACATTTTTCAAGCCTTGCTGAATAATGGATTGCGCAAGCACGGTGGCTGTTGTTGTCCCATCACCGGCATTGTCACTGGTGCGTGAGGCAACTTCTTTGACCATTTGCGCGCCAAGATTCTCAACTTTATCAGAGAGTTCGATCTCTTTTGCTACAGTTACACCATCTTTGGTGACATTGGGTGAACCAAATGATTTTTCAATCACAACATTGCGTCCACGAGGGCCTAATGTGACTTTAACTGCATTTGCGAGTTTGTCCACACCACGTTTCAGTGCGTCGCGTGCTTCTAAATCGTAGTGAATATTTTTTGCTGCCATGTTAACTGTCCTTTTTAATGTTTTAGAATAGATTCCTGTTGGGGGAATTAAGCAAGAACTCCTAGAATATCAGACTCACGCATGATGAGGAGATCCTCTCCGTCAACTGTGACTTCTGTTCCAGAATATTTGCCATAAAGTACTATGTCACCATCCTTGACCGTCATGTCAATTTTGGCGCCGTTTTCAACTTTACCAGGGCCCGCAGCGACGATGGTTCCACGCTGTGGTTTTTCCTTAGCTGTATCTGGGATAATGATTCCAGAGCTTGTAGTCTCTTCAGCTGCATCCGGGCGAACCAAGACGCGATCAGCAAGAGGTTTAATAGAAGACATAATGTTACTCCTTACGAATTATGATTTAATGTGTTTTGAATCGGTTCCAAAACGTTGACATCTCCGGAGAGGTTCCAAAGCATCTCAGCCGGAACGTCACGCTTGTACAACCACTACAAAAGCAACTTCCGTACCAAACGCACTCAGAGATTGATTTGGACCCATAAATTGTGCCTTGTTGTCATAGTGTCATGCATAAGAAGCTTATTAATCCTCTTTTTTCTGCATCCATTCTGACAAACTTGCATAATCGGCCGGTGTCCATTGCTCAGGACGCTGATCAAAAGAACATCCCAACTGCTCAGTCACTGCATCACGCGCCTCAGCATCAAGCACAGTAGATAATGCGTTGGAGAGCTTTTTTCGCCTCTGTTGAAAGGCTGTTCTAACAATTTTTTTTAGGGTCTCATCCTCAAATGGCAAGGGTGGTTTATCAAAGGTTAATTGAATCACAGAACTCTCCACTTTGGGGGGAGGATCAAAGGCTGTGGGTGGCACATCCAGAAGATGTTTTACCGATGCCATTAACTGACATTGGACACTTAGAATGCCATATGTTTTGGAGCCAGGTGGGGCTATGATTCGATCGGCAACCTCTTTTTGAATCATCAACGTAGCTCGTTCGATGGAGGTGCGACGCTCCAAAATGGCAAATAAGATCGGACTCGTGATGTAATAAGGTAGGTTTCCTACCAGTTCTATGGACGATTCAGGGGCAATGTTGTGGGCCCACTCCTGCTCCATCAGCCACCAGTCTGGTGATAGGACATCATGTTCGAGAAGTTGTATAGATCCACTTGCTTGAGGAATCACATCTCTTTTGAGAATCTGTACCATGCGTGGGTCAATTTCGAGCAACGTGGTGGGCCAGCCCAACGCTATGAGCGGTTTGGTAAGCACTCCTTTCCCTGGACCAATTTCGATAAGACGTCTTGTAGACCCCTTATGAATCATATCATGAGACGCGTTCTGTCTCGGAGATGAAACTGCCTCCACAATTTGATCGACAACGTAAAGATCGGTTAAAAAGTGTTGTCCAAGGCTTTTCTTAGCTGTAGGATGGGTCTGCAAATGGGTCATATGAGGGACTTGGGATAATATGCTAGGCTACAGCTTCGACTTGTGGTGCACGGCAAGGGAATTGGGAGCGGTTTGGCGTAGTTTCATTATAATGAAGACTCTAAATTAGTAAAAAAGAACCCCCTATCCGTTTGGAATGACGTCGCGCGAACATGCTGAATCAAATTATCGACGAATCAGCCTTATCAATTGGTTTATTACTGTGCCTCTGTTAATCCTGTTTGGGTGGCCATATGCCTACCTGGTTACATTCGTGGGTTTGCCTCGATGGTTTGCTTATGGTGGTGGATTTGTGTTTGCCCTCCCGATGATTATGACACTTATGCATGGTCACGTTACCATGGCTTTGGGGTATGCACAACGTGATTACTATTATAAATGGTTACTCAAAAATCGACGGACGCACGGGCTATTTTTTCATCCGGCATTTGTTAGCACCAGGTTTCGACTCGGCTTAATCTATGCAAGTGGAGCGTTGCTCGTGGGGGCCTGGGTTGTGAAAAAAGGGTTCATTGGATGAGCTTATCTGTTCCACAATCCGTTCAGGGGAAGACACGGTTTATGCAGTGGTTTGAGGATAAAGGGTGGACTCCTTTTCCTTTCCAACTGGACGCGTGGGATGCACAACAAAAAGGACAGGATGGGTTTCTGACCGCTCCTACCGGAAGTGGGAAAACGTTAGCAATGCTAGGAGGTTTATTCTTATCCCAATTGGAGCGACAGGGGTCGGATCAAACCGCTGAAAAAGGCCCTCTTTTGCTTTGGATTACGCCGTTGCGAGCCCTAGCTAAGGACTTGGAGGTGTCGATGCAAGAGATGATTGACGAACTTGGTCTGCCCTTGACCGTGGGACGACGAACCGGGGATGTCTCGTCAAATGAAAAGGCGAAGCAGCGGCAAAAGATGCCCTCGATCTTGATCACGACGCCTGAGAGTATGCATATCCTTTTTGCATCCGCACAATCGGTGGATGGATTGAAATATGTGAGACAAGTCGTTCTGGATGAGTGGCATGAATTCATGGGCTCCAAACGAGGCACCCAATGTGAGCTAGTGTTATCTCGTCTTCGTGCCTTGCAGCCCTCGTTGACGTGCTGGGGGGTCTCGGCGACCATAGGGAATGTGGATGAGGCGAAGCAAGTCCTTTTTGGTACAGAAAGGCGTGCATCTCACGCGGTACATATTACTGGAGATCATCCTAAAGAGATCGAAATGATCTCGATTGTTCCTGCATCCATCGATGAGTTACCCTGGTCGGGCCATTTAGGATTATCCATGATAGAACAAGTCCTCCCCTATCTTGAGCCACCGGGTTCCGTACTTATGTTTACCAATACTCGTGCGCAAGCAGAACTGTGGTTTCGTGGACTACTTGAGGCTAAACCTGACCTCGCAGGGGATATTGCCCTTCACCATGGCTCGTTGACCCAGCAGATTCGTCTTTGGGTCGAGGGGGCAATTAAAGAGGGGGTGATTCGAATTGTAGTTTGTACCTCAAGCCTTGATCTTGGGGTTGATTTCTCCCCTGTAGATCGTGTGATTCAGGTGGGTAGCCCCAAGGGAATCGCTCGCTTTATGCAGCGAGCGGGCCGAAGTGGTCACGCTCCCGGAAAAAAAAGTACGATCATTTTTGTCCCAACACATGCATTAGAACTGATTGAAGCAGGGGCCTTACGTGAATCCATCTCAAATCCTGCCCTTGAGGATCGAATTCCTCCCTTCGCTCCGATGGATGTCTTGTCACAATACGCAGTCACACGAGCTGTAGGAGGTGGTTTTGTTCCAGATGAACTCTATGAGGAAATCATCTCAACTTGGTCCTATCAGGCGTTGACTCGCGCCCAATGGGACCGAATCATTCATAACTTGATACATGGCGGAGATGCGCTCCAAAAATATCCCGAGTTTCAGAAGCTTGTGATCGATTCCGATGGAGTCGTGAAACCAGCCAATCGTCGTGTTTCTACTCGGCATAGACTCTCAATCGGTACCATTTCCTCTGATGCAATGCTGCGAGTCCGATACCTCACCGGCGGGAACTTGGGGACAGTAGAAGAGTGGTTCATCGCCAAACTGGAACCTGGCGATTGCTTTTGGTTTGCTGGACGCAATCTAGAATTGGTACGGGTAAAACAAATGACTGTCTTTGTCCGACGCGCTAAAGGTGCCTCGAAGTCGATCCCTGCGTGGCTAGGGGGGCGGATGTCACTGAGTTCGAATCTCTCGGCAGGCCTTCAAAGAGTGTTAAACAATATGGAACGTGGGCAGTTTAACACGCAGGAAACTCGCGCAATCCGCCCCTTGATGGAACTTCAAGCTGAACGGTCTGCCTTGCCAAGTCATGAGCGTTTTCTTGTCGAACTCTCAACATCCAAAGAGGGGCACCATGCCTTCTTTTTCCCGTTTGAGGGTCGCGCGGTCCACGAAGGACTAAGTACATTGATTGCGACTCGTATTGCGGACCAGCAACCCATCACCTTTACCCTTGCCATGAATGATTATGGCTTTGAGCTACTCACCGACCAACCTCTGGAATGGAGCGAGTCATGGATTCGTGAGTTGTTCTCTCCCAATGCTTTGGTCAAAGATTTACAGCGAAGTGTGAATACCTCAGAACTAGCGAAGCGCCATTTTCGGTATATCGCACGAATTAGTGGCATGATATTCCAAGGGTATCCTGGCAAAGCTACTTCCACTAAACACCTTCAGGTCTCAAGTGGTCTTCTCTATGACGTTTTGGCAGAATATGAGCCTGATCATCTCCTATTACAGCAAGCACAGGATGAGGTGTTACAAACACAGCTTGAGGAATATCGAATTCGACACGTTCTCCAACGGATTCAATCCCAACCCATTCACATCGTAGAGACGCCACGCTTTTCCCCTTTTGCTTTTCCTATCTTTGTAGATCGATTGCGCGGGAAGGTCTCTTCTGAAACCTTGACTCAACGCATTCAAAAAATGCAGGACCAAGCCAAGCATGACCTCCAACGACATCAAAAGATGCATTCATGATCAAACCCTCTGGCTTCTGCCTGAAAAGGCGGTGTTTTGGGAGGATGAAGGAGTCTTGTTGGTAGCCGATCTCCACTTCGGTAAGGTGGGGCACTTTCAAAGACAAGGCATCGCGGTGCCAAGAGGATCACAACAAAAGACTTTAGATCGTTTGGATCGTGTGATACAACGCATTGATCCCCAAGAGATCTGGTTTCTAGGGGATTTGTTTCATAGCCAGCCGAACGAAGAATGGTTTGAATTTCAGGAGTGGTTGGCTAAGCATGAGACCCTTTCGTGTACGTTGATCCAAGGTAACCATGACATCGCCAAACCGTCGCTGTACGCCTCACTCGGTCTTGAGGTTCACCCGATGCTGTCTTGCCATGGCTTTCTTTTTAGTCACGAACCCGCAGACTATTTCCCAAAAGCGCCAACGGCTACTCATGACCACGACTCCAATGATGGGTTTCGCCTCTGTGGTCATCTCCATCCCGGTGTGAAGATTCGATCGACAGGAAGACAGACGCTTACATTACCCTGTTTTTTCGAATCAAAGGATCACTTGATACTCCCTGCCTTCGGAGAGTTTACAGGCCTCCATTGCCTGAGCGTATCAAACGATTGTGAAGCCTACATCGTTACAGATGAACGTTTAATTCTCCACTCAAGTCTGCCTCCTCAATCGACGACCTTTTATCACTAAGATTATGATACGCTCTACCGTGTTCAGTTTCCCACGACTCCCTCGTCAGGTATGGCTTCCCCTTCTTGGACTCTTTGGATGGTTGGTCCTCGGATCCCCGCTGGCCCAAGCTCAGGACGTTGTCGTCACGCCAATGGATCAGCATGTCGAATCGATGCGCTTTGGTATGAAACTGCTAGGCGGATGGGCGCTAGCAAATATTGTAACAGGGTCCCTTGGTCGCAGTCAAACGTCAGGAACTACACGATATTTTCACGAGATGAACGCGGGATGGAATGCTGTGAATCTTACCATTGCTTCGGTCGCTCTTCTGACCCTTCCAGATGTAAGTTCATGGACGATAGAGCAGGGTTATCAAGAAGCGGCAAGACTCGACAAAATACTACTCTTTAATGCCGGATTAGACCTTGGGTATATGGCTCTAGGGTACGCCCTAATAGAACGAGGAAAACGACTCGACTCCTCACGTTTGCAAGGCTATGGACAATCCTTGCTTGTGCAGGGAGCCTTCCTTTTTGTTTTTGACCTGGCCTTTGCCTACTTCCATGTTGATATTACCGAAGCCATCCGTGTTCAAACCATGGCGGGTGGGGCTGGACTCACCTTTTCGATGAATCTGTAGAGTTTTACCCTGCTAGAGCAATATCCAGAAACATCATCACGGTGAATCCAAGCATTGTCCCAAGGGTTGCCAGATCGGTATTTCCATGATTCTGTGATTCAGGAATGAGTTCTTCAATGACAACATACATCATGGCGCCAGCAGCAAAGGCCAATGCATAGGGCAGTAATGGGGCTACCAACAGCACCGCAGCTGCACCCACAACAGCTGATATTGGCTCTACAACACCGGAAAGCTGTCCATAATAAAAGCTTTTTGAGGTCTTCATTCCGTCCCGGCGAAGAGGTGCAGAAATCGCTAATCCCTCTGGGAAGTTTTGGATGCCAATTCCAATAGCTAAGGCAATGGCTCCTGCAATCGTGGCTGTGCCTGTTGGATCCACTCCCGTTGCTGCAGCGCCAAAAAGTACCCCAACAGCAAGACCCTCTGGGATATTGTGCAATGTCATGGCCAACATAAGTAAGGTAGATCGACGCCACGAAGTTGGAACCCCCTCCGCTTCATCCATAGAAAATGAGGGGTGAAGGTGGGGTAGGTAGGCATCGGCTATACGCAGAGCCAACCCACCCGTAAGAAACCCCACGACAGCAGGAATGAGAGGGTTCATTCCCTGGGACTCGGCCATCTCCATTCCTGGAATCAATAGCGACCACACACTAGCTGCAATCATCACACCCGCTGCAAATCCCATTAGCGAATCGAGCACTTTAAGACTTACGTTTCGTGTAATAAAAACAATGGCAGCACCTAGGGCGGTCATTGCCCATGTAAAAAGTCCTGCCAGCAAGGCTTGAATCAAGGGGTGAAGATCGTAAAACCACCCATCTAGAAAAGGTAGATTGAGGGCAAGCGTAGCAGTCATCTTGTTTTTACAAAGTGAAGAATTTTTAACCTTGGCTAAATATCTACAACTTTGGATTGATGCGCAAGGGAATTGTTTCGATTTCTGTTGGGATGACGCTCCAATTTCTAGTGAATCGCAGGAACTCTGAAAACGAAAAAACTGTATCTTAGGTACTTTGTAAAACGGAGCTTTAATAATGCTTTCGTTCTACTGCCTAAATCCTAGTTTTTACAAGAGCTACCAGCCCATGATCCCTCCCAAGGACTCGTTTGAGCAACGTCACAATGGCACCCACCAAGATCAACTTCATCCCCTTCTCGAACGAGTACATTCGTCCTCTCTTGATGAGCTGATAGATGAAATCATTCCGCAAGGAATTCGTCTCAAGCAGGGTTTGAATTTACCCCACGCGGTCTCTGAGCAGGACTATCTACAAGAAATTAAGCAGATTGCTTCAAAGAACGTGGTCTTTGACTCGTTCATTGGGATGGGCTACACTGACACCATCATGCCAAGCGTGATTTTGAGAAATATTCTTGAAAATCCAGGGTGGTATACCGCTTATACACCTTATCAAGCTGAGATCGCCCAAGGTCGGATGGAGGCGCTGATTAACTTTCAGACCATGATCACAGATTTGACCGGCATGGAATTGGCGAACGCCTCTCTCCTTGATGAAGCAACTGCGGCAGCTGAAGGCGTGACTATGCTCTATGATGCTCGCCCGCGCTCCAAAAAAGACGCCCTGACCTGCTTGGTTTCATCACAGTGCCACCCTCAGGTACACGCTCTGCTTCAAACACGGACACAACCTCTAGGGATCAAGTTGCTAATTCAGGATCCAACAGAATTTGATGTCATAAACCCAGATGTGTTTGCGATGGTATTAGCCTACCCAGATTCAGATGGACAGGTTCGACCCTTGCGCCCAATGATTGAGGCGGGTCACGAGCACGACGTCAAGTCCGTCGTCACTGCGGATTTGCTTAGTCTTGTAATGCTAACGCCTCCAGGAGAGCAAGGTGCCGATGTTGTTGTGGGATCTGCTCAACGTTTTGGTGTCCCTATGGGTTATGGGGGACCGCATGCAGCCTATTTTGCGACCCGCACAGAATACCAGCGAAAAATTCCTGGACGGATTATTGGTGCGACCAAAGATGCCGACGGGAATCCTGCCTACCGTATGGCGTTGCAAACCCGAGAGCAACACATTAGACGGGAAAAAGCGACCTCCAATATCTGTACAGCTCAGGTACTCCTTGCTGTAATTTCTGGATTTTATGGCGTCTGGCATGGACCTGAAGGGTTAAAACGGATTGCCTCAAGAGTTCACGGACTCGCCTCTGCCCTGGCTTATGGGCTTAAGCAAGGCGGGTGCTCACTACGTCACGAGACGTTTTTCGATACACTCCGAGTGGAAGCGACGCCCGACCAAGCGAATCAAGTCCGTGAGGCAGCGGAAGCTACACTGTTCAACCTACGCTATTATGACAATGGAGACATTGGTCTCACCTTTGATGAAGCCAAAGATGAATCTCATGTAGAGGCGCTATGGACACTCTTTCATGAGGCTGGGCTTCTCTCCTCAATCCCAGTGTTTGAATCAGTCTCCGCAACATGGCCAGAAGAGCTTCAGAGAACGAGTTCCTTCATGGACCACGAGGTGTTTCATCAATACCATACAGAACATGAAATGCTTCGGTATATGAAGCGCCTTGAAAACAAGGATCTTAGTTTAACCCACTCGATGATCTCCCTAGGTTCGTGCACGATGAAGCTTAATGCCACTACAGAGATGATTCCTGTGACGTGGAAGGAGTTTGGGGGGATTCATCCATTCGCACCAAGTTCACAAACTGAAGGGTATGCTCAGTTGTTTGACGAGCTGTCCCAGTGGTTGGAAGAGATTACAGGATTTGAGTCCGTCTCCTTACAGCCAAATTCAGGGGCACAGGGAGAATACACGGGGCTTATGGTCATCCGTGAATACCATCGACAACGTGGGGATCATCATCGTAATGTAGCCATCATTCCATCATCAGCACATGGTACAAATCCCGCAAGTGCGGTGATGGCGGGTATGCAAGTGGTGGTTACGCAGTGCGACGACCAGGGAAATATTGATTTTGAGGACCTGAAAAAACACGTTGAGGAGCATTCCGACAACTTATCGGCACTCATGGTGACCTATCCATCGACTCATGGAGTGTTTGAAGAGCACATTCGAGAAATTTGTGCCTTAATTCATGAGCATGGAGGCAAAGTGTACATGGATGGTGCCAATATGAATGCGCAAGTAGGACTCACCAGCCCTGCTGCCATTGGTGCAGATGTATGCCATTTGAACTTGCACAAAACCTTTTGCATCCCACACGGTGGTGGCGGACCTGGAATGGGACCTATCGGTGTCACAAAGGATCTCGCACCCTATCTACCTGGACACCCATTAACTAAAACGGGAGGTGAGTTGGGGATTTCACCCGTCTCTGCTGCTCCTTGGGGAAGTGCCTCTATTTTGACAATTTCTCATGCGTACATTCGCATGATGGGACCAGATGGACTCACGCAAGCAACTAAATTGGCGATTCTAAACGCCAACTACATGATGGAGCGACTCAAAGACCATTATCCTGTATTGTACAGAGGAAAAACAGGTCGTTCTGCACATGAATTCATACTTGATATACGTGGATTCAAAACTTCTGCAGGCATTGAAGCCACTGATATTGCCAAACGATTGATGGATTATGGATTCCACGCACCTACCATGAGCTTTCCAGTCTCTGGTACGCTCATGATTGAGCCAACGGAGAGTGAGTCAATGGTGGAACTCGATCGGTTTTGTGATGCGATGATTGCGATTCGTGAGGAGATACGTGCAATCGAAAACGGGACTGCAGATGCCGAAGACAATGTATTAAAGCACGCCCCTCATACCCAAGAAATGGTGATTTCCGATCAATGGACACGACCCTACAGTAGAAAAGAAGCAGTGTTTCCTATGGAGGGACAAGCTACGTCTAAGTTCTGGCCTTCGGTTCGACGAGTCGATGATGCATATGGGGATCGGAACCTAATGTGTACCTGCTTACCCATGTCTGCCTACGAAGAGGCATAAAAAAAGGCCATATGGAAACCATATAGCCTTTTTAAAAAACCTTAGAAAAACAGCTTAGCCAGCGTTTTTCTTCTCTTGAATCTCTTTACGAATCACTTGAGCAAGATTTTTCAAGTCTTGGAGATGTTTACGAGCACGTGTGCCGGCAGCTTTATTCCCCTTGTTGTAGAACTTGTCCATATCATCTTCAAGATGAGCCATGATAGTTTTTACTTCGTCGATTCTGGCCATGTGAGCCTCCATGTTTGGTTGTTGGTTAGCAGAATCCCATGAAAAACACAGGTTGTGGGCTGTATTCATTGTCTTATAAAATCACCCACATTAAACAAAAATAACAGATTCGTGCATAAATGCACGTTAACGAATCAAAAAAAACTTGATTTTGGCCATTTTTTTAATGAAATGGGGCTATTTTTGAGTCCTTTCGGTGTGTGTTGGACGCACATCGCCTGGATTTTGTCACAAATTCACTCAATTAATGACCGGTTATGCCTCATGTAGTTCTCATTCCAGGCGATGGAATTGGCCCTGAAATCACCCAATCCATCCAACAGATCTTCAAAACGGCTCAGGCTGATATCCAATGGGTGGAATGTGCTGCAGGAGAAGGCGCGGTCGCTACCCATGGAAGTCCATTACCTGATGGGACCATCGAGGCTATTGAGCGTCATCGTGTTGCGTTAAAGGGACCCCTTACAACCCCAATTGGCGCAGGATTTCGATCCATTAACGTCGCTCTTCGTCAACATTTTGACTTATTTGCCAATATTCGACCCGCAAGAACCCTTCCAGGTATCGACACCCCTTTTCGACATGTAGATATGGTTCTTTTCCGCGAAAATACACAAGGGTTGTATATCGGACGAGAAACGTGGGTCCAAGAAGGGATAGAAGCGGAAAGTGTTGCCGTCGTCTCTCGAAAGGCAAGTGAGAGAATCATCAAAGCTGCTTTTGACTATGCTGTGCAGCATGGGCGAAAAAAAGTGAGCCTCATCCATAAGGCTAATATCCTAAAATTCACGACCGGGTTATTTCTCGAGGTAGGAAAAGAGATCGCAATGGAGTATCCAGCAATTCAGTTTGAAGATCTGATCATCGATAATATGGCCATGCAAATGGTCATGCGACCCGAGCAATTTGATGTGATTGTCACAACCAATATGTTTGGGGATATCCTTTCTGACCTGGCCTCAGGATTGGTTGGAGGGCTTGGTGTCACCGGTGCAGGTAATTTGGGTGAAAATGCAGCCATATTTGAAGCCGTCCACGGCTCAGCGCCCGATATTGCTGGAAAGGGACTGGCCAATCCTCTGGCCTTTTTGTTCTCAGCGGTGATGATGCTTGAACACCTTGAGCAAACCAAAACAGCGGAGCGTATTCGAGCTGCAATCTACACCGTTCTGCAAGAGCACAAAGACGAGTGTACAGCCGATATTGGGGGACAGGGTAATATATTGAGTTTTACTGAGGCCATTTGCAACGTTCTATCTCCTTGACGTAGATTACCCCTAGATTCTAGACACAACACCAGCCTACTTTTATGTCTGTCACTCTTGAAGATGTTCATTATATCGCCAAACTTGCACGACTTGAGCTTACGGAACAAGAAGCGACACAAGCCCAAAAGGATCTTAACAAGATTTTGTCCTACATGGACGAGCTCAATCAAATTGACACCTCCAATGTCGAACCCTTAGAGCATGTATTCGACTTTGAAACGAGGCTGCGTCCTGATGTCCCAGAGCCCCCCGTTCCACACGATGATGCACTTCGTAATGCACCCGATGCGGATTCAGATTATTTCCGGGTTCCAAAAGTGATTGAGTAAGCCATTGGGCATTCTCTTCCGACAAGCGCTCAAAAATACCATCCTAAGCTATGCTGGCATTGGATTGGGTGTGATTACCACACTTTTTCTGTACCCCAGAATTCTTGCTCCAGAGGAGTTTGGACTGATCAAACTCTTTACGTCCTTCACTATGATTGGAGCCCATCTAGGATCTCTTGGCTTTCGGGGGGCGATTCTGAGATTTATGCCTGCTGTGGAGGACTTTCCCTCAAGACGGTCTCGGTTTATTAAACTCTCCTTTGCTGTCCCTCTGGCTGGGTTTGGGCTTTATGTTGGACTATTTTTTGCTTTAGAACCCTTCATTACGGGGTATTACGCTAAAGAATCGGCCCTCTTTTTGGATTATAAGCGGTGGACCTTACCGATGACACTGTTCATTATTTATTATGAAATCCTCAACAGTTTCCTTCGATCCATGAAGGATTCTGTTTCTGGGCTGGTTTCCTCCGAAATCATTCTTCGAGGCCTTCTTATCGCTTTACTATTGGTGATGTGGCAACAATGGCTCACATTCCCTCAATTTGTGATCCTATTTGTCTCGATTTATGGCGTTTCTTCCATCTATATGCTTTGGAAAGTGATCTCATATGGCCTGTTTCGCCCCTTGGAATCCGATGGCAAACGTGTGCCATCAGATAGCCCAAAACCCTTTTCTCGTGGCTTCAAAAAGCTACTCGTGAAGTATTCGGGGTTTACCCTTTTTGGTGGATTTGCGGGCTTAGTTGTGATGAACATTGACATCTTAATGATTGGCTCTCTTCTAGGGCTTCGCGAAACCGCCATTTATGCAATGTCTTATTACATGGTCTCTGTCATGACAGTGCCCCTGCGTTCACTTGAGCGAATTGGCACACCACTTATTGCAGATGCCATGCAAAAAAATGACCTGTCAACCGTTCAGCAGATCTATCAGAAGACCTCTATGAATGGCATTATGATGGGGTTCTTCATTACGATGGTGATTTGGGTAAACCTAGAGTTTGTGTTTTCGTTACTACCGGAAGCCTATCGAGCGAGTCGTTGGATTTTCTTTTGGTTAGCCATAGGAAGGCTCATTGATACGTTTGCGGGGCTCAACGGCTCTATTTTGGTTCACTCAAAATATTTTACCATCGATCTTTGGACCATTCTTGCACTCATGGGGATCTCATTGGGGCTTAATGCTACCTTTATTCCTCTATTTGGTCTTCAGGGTGCTGCCTTGGCAACCACATGCTCTTTGGTTCTCTATAATGGTGTCAAACTCATCGTCGTATGGCGTGGGCTTGGGTTACACCCATTCACAAGAGCAGTTTTTGGGTATGGATTGATGCTCCTCCCCTTCGCAGGGCTCATGTATATTGTTCCAAAGTTTTCTGCGAACCTTTTATCATTCGGGGAGTGGGCAGCTCCCTATCCATGGATAGAGCTTGCACTGGAAGGGGTAATCGTCACATTCCCCCTTGTGGCGCTTTACGGATTGGGTTTGGTTATCTTACCCATATCCAAAGATGCGAAAAGAGGAATTCGTACTATTTTGGCCAAGATAGTCCCTCGCTTTGCATCAGACTCAGATCGTGAAGCCTCATAAATTACACCCCGTTGCCGAGAGGCGCTTTCTAACGCTACAGGAATCAAGATTATGAACGACCATCCTTCAACGAATCACACCCAAAGGCCCATCGGTGTTTTTGACTCAGGTGTGGGGGGCTTGACCGTTGCCAAGGCAATTCACCGGGCATTACCTCAAGAAAAAATCCTCTACCTAGGAGATACGGCTCGGGTGCCTTATGGAAGTAAGTCGAAGGATGTGATTCAGCAGTACACGCGTGAAATTTTGGCTAAAATGGAGACAGAAGATGTTAAGGCCATTGTGGTGGCATGCAATACAGTCTCAGCGCTTGCGCATGAGGTCCTTGCAAGCCAAAAGGGGGTTGTCCCTATGATCGATGTACTGACAGCCGGTGTTGATGCAACTCTTCACCATCTTAGGTCTCAGGAGCAACATCCAATGCCCATTAATCCGTCGCCCAGTAACCCAACACCCACTGTCGGAGTCTTGGGTACCACCGCTACAATTTCTTCCCAAGCCTATGAACGGCAACTCAAACATGCATGGCCCAATCTACATGTACTCAGCCAAGCGTGTCCCCTCCTTGTACCACTCGCAGAGGAGGGATGGGATGGACAGAGTGAGGTCGTTCGCCATACCTTGTCTACCTACCTAGAGCCCTTGCAAGGCCACCCAATGGACGCATTAATCCTAGGGTGTACCCATTATCCATTATTCAAGGATGCCATTGCGTCTGCGCTAAGCTCATCACCGTTGATCATCGATTCTGGCGAAGCTGTGGCGAGGACTTTAAAACTAGAACTACAAAAGAATCACCTACTACAATCTCCCGACGAATCTTCTCAAAACACCCCTGATTGGCTAGAATGTTGGGTAACAGATCGCCCAGATCATGTACAAGGACTCGCCGAGCGTATATTAGGTGAGCGAATCGCGAACGTCAGACACCTTACCCTGGGATCCTAGAGAAGTTTACTTGCCACGTTGGCTAGTTGAGATCTCTCCCCTTTTTCGAGCCCTACGTGGGCGTACAAATCACTATCGGCCAGTCGATCCACCAGGTAGGATAGCCCATTACTTTCAGCGTCTAGATACGGTGTGTCAATCTGGAAAATATCGCCTGTAAAGATGATTTTCGTTTGTTCACCAGCCCTCGTGATAATTGTCTTGATTTCGTGGGGTGTAAGATTTTGAGCTTCATCAATAATAAAAATCACGTTGGACAGGCTTCGCCCACGGATGTATGCGAGCGGAACGATGGTCAGTTTCTCTGATTGAACCATTTCGTCAATTTTTTTGAACTGCTTGCTCGATTCACTGAACTGATTTTTGATAATGCTCAAGTTATCCCAAAGCGGTTGCATGTAGGGATCAATTTTGGATTTTACATCGCCAGGAAGATAGCCTAAGTCCCTGTTGCTTAATGGCACAATGGGGCGTGCAAGGTAAATTTGACGATACTCACTGCGTTGTTCTAGAGCACCTGCCAGGGCCAACAAGGTCTTACCAGTCCCCGCAGCTCCGGTAATGGTTACCAAGGGTACTTTAGGGTTGAGAACCGCATGCAATGCAAAGGTCTGTTCTGCATTACGAGGCACCACCCCATAGGCGGTCATTTTGTGAAGAAGTTCCAGCGATCCTGAGTCGTGGCTGTAGGTTGCCAATGCCGAAGCAGAATTGTGTTTGAGTAGGTAATAATGATTCTTTATCGCCGGTTCGGTCAGTACGGCATCGGCAGATATTGAGCCATGTGCATACAACTCTTGTATTGGCGTAGGATCTGTGAGCTCCAATGTGGTACGACCCCGATAGAGATGGTCGATATCTTTGACTCGTACCGTCTCATAATCTTCAGCCTCAAGGTCCAATGCGCGAGCCTTAAGCCTCAGATTAATGTCTTTGGAGACTAAAATAACACGTCGCCCCACCTCAGATTCTTTCAAACGCAAGGCTGCATTCAAGATGCGGTGATCATTTTTGGCCGAGCCAAAAGCTTTGTTTGCGTCGAGTCCGTTGCCTCCGTCCTCCGTTACCACTTTGATTCTACCAGAAGAACGACCATTCAAAGGAATCCACTCACGCATCATTTTGTTATCACCCGATATTTTGTCAAGGTATCGAATGAGTTCGCGAGCATGGAGATTCGTCACGCTGTTCCCCTTTTTGAACGTATCGAGCTCTTCAAGGACCGTAATCGGAATCGCTACATCGTGCTCTTGAAAATTACGAACAGCTTCTGAATCATACAGAAGAACCGAGGTGTCTAGAACAAAGACCTTGGAAGTGTTTATAGCCTTTTTTGAGGGCTTGGTAGTCCTTTTAACAGAAGCTTTGGTCGAGACTGTTTTGGGGTTAGGCGTCGTGGCCTTCTTCTTTGTCTTGGTCGCTTTTGGTGTTGCGCTTGAGGATTTTGGGGTTGTGCTAGATCTCTTGGTTTTGTCTTTCTTGACGCTGGCTTGTTTGCCAGAGGTCGAAGTAGGCATGGAGCAACAGTTTAGTTAAGAACAATGATTAATAGATAGTAAGTGAGCAGAAGATCAACTTCAACGGGAGAACAAAAAATTTGTGTTAAGGCTTTTGGCGATAGCCATATAATGCGATCGATGTTGCAATCGCGGCATTCAAACTTTCGACGCCGGGTGTGTGTGAGGGCTCAGCTTGCTTTGAACCTCGGGCTGGTGGAATGTGAATCTGTGTTTCCAGTGCACTTCGTGTGGTCTCACTGAGTCCATTCCCCTCATTGCCAATCGCAAGAATGGTGTGGGATGGCCAATCGACACTATGTAAAGGGATCGCTTCGTTGGCCATATCAAGTCCACAGAGTACATGCGATTCTGGAACAGACTCTACCCACTCATAGGGGATCTGTCCTATAGAGATGATGCCCAAGGCCCCAGCTAAACTTCGAACAACTTTCGAATTCCACGGATCGGCACACCCTGGAGTACATAGTACCGCATCCACGCCAAACCAAATGGCAGACCGTAAAATCGTGCCCATATTACCCGGGTCTTGAATATCGTCTAGTAGCAAGACAAGACTTTGAGATTGCGCAGCCAATGACTCAAATCCACGAGCGATGTCCCATTCCTCGGGGATTTCGACAAGGGCGAACACCGTCTGTGGAGAGGGTGTATCACTCAGCTTTTTGCACTGTGTCGGAGTCGCTAGAAAAATGGATTCGTCAGGGATACCCATTGCTTGTATTGAGGCCCATCGTTCCGACGAAGGACCCTCAACTTCGTCCATGGACACGATAATATAGTGCACCGACAAACGTCCATTTTGAAGGACTTGGGAGACAGACCTTTGGCCTTCGACTAAACATTGGCCTAAGTTTTTACGAACTTTGCGTTGATGGAGCTTTGCCCAAGACGTACATTGGGACTCGGAAAGACGTTGCATAACATAAAATAGGATATCCATGGATTTTTTGACTCAAATCTTTGACGGAAAGGGCCCTGCCCTCGGAACCTCAACTGGCCAATCATTCTTTGGAGAAGGGGATGCATTTGATGCGCGCAGCCCCATTGATGGCGCAGTCCTTGGGCAAGTTCGGGCGACAACTCGAGAAGAGTATGAGCACGTGGTGAGCACTGCCCAAGAAGCGTTTCAAACTTGGAGGATGATGCCAGCACCCCAACGTGGAGAAATTGTGCGGCAAATTGGGGAGGCCCTCCGCGAGCATAAAGAGGCTCTAGGCTTGTTGGTGAGTCAAGAAATGGGGAAAATTTACCAAGAAGGTCTCGGCGAAGTCCAAGAGATGATCGACATCTGTGATTTTGCCGTAGGCTTATCGCGACAATTGTACGGGCTGACCATGCATTCTGAAAGGCCTCTTCACCGTATGTATGAGCAATGGCATCCTCTTGGAATTGTCGGTGTAATGTCTGCCTTTAACTTCCCTGTTGCCGTCTATTCTTGGAATGCCATGGTGGCAGCTGTTTGCGGTGATGTGGTGATTTGGAAGCCAAGTGAGAAAGCCCCTTTGTGTGGAATTGCTGTGCAACAAATCATCGCAGGTGTTTTGGCTGAGAATGATGTTCCAGAGGGGGTTTTTAACCTAATCCAGGGAGATCGTGAAGTTGGGGAGTGGTGCACACACGACACAAGACTGCCGCTGATTTCGGCGACTGGGTCTATTCGTATGGGGAAAGAGGTGGCCCAAGTTGTCGGTGCGCGACTTGGGAAGAGCTTGTTGGAGCTTGGGGGTAACAATGCTGTGATTGTTAGCGATCAAGCGGATATCGAAATGGCGATTCGTGCCATCGTCTTTGGAGCCGTCGGTACAGCTGGACAACGTTGCACCTCAACGCGTCGCTTGTTTGTCCACGAGGCCGTCTTTGAAGATGTCAAGCACCGACTGTTGTCGATTTATAAAAACATCACCATTGGAGATCCCACGGCAGAAGGGACCTTGGTTGGGCCATTAATTGACGATCAGGCTGTCGATACTATGCAAGCAGCGCTTAAGGCGGTGGTTGAAGAAGGTGGAGAGGTGCTTTATGGTGGCGACGATCTACGTGGATCGAATGCACCCGTACCAGGAGGGCATTACGTCAACCCTGCGATTTGCATTGCTGAGAATCATTACGACATCGTTCAAGAGGAAACCTTTGCTCCGATTTTGTATCTGATTCGCGTCACTTCTGTAGAGGAGGCTGTTCAATTACAAAATGATGTCAAGCAGGGCCTAAGCTCATCTATTTTCACTTTAAATATGCGTGAATCTGAGCTCTTTTTGTCACATCAAGGGTCAGACTGTGGGATTGCGAATGTCAATATTGGCACAAGTGGCGCGGAGATTGGTGGAGCCTTTGGAGGCGAAAAAGAGACGGGCGGAGGGCGCGAATCTGGTTCCGACGCTTGGAAAGCCTATATGCGCAGGCAAACCAATACGATAAACTGGGGCAGCGAACTACCCCTGGCTCAAGGCATCAGCTTCGACGTCTAGGGGCTTAGGTTGACTCCGTTGTAGTGTTTTTGGGAATCTGAGCTGATATGCTCTACAGCTGGTCGATAATTCGCCATGCTTCCGGCCCTAATTCAAACAGAAGATCTAGGCTACTGCAATCCTCCACATATGGTTCCCATCGCTGGCGGTACCTTGGTTCGGTCCAGGCTGGCAAAGAGGTTCGATTGGGCGGTTGTGGTACATAGGCTGCAGTTCCAGGCTCCATCCACACATCTTCACGAAACCATGCTTCCTGAAAGGTCGTTTCCTCCAATGCAGTGGCAAGAACCCATTTCGTTGGAAGGTCCTCTAACCCAAGCCAACGTGCCATCCATTCCCCATGTGAAAGGGCGCACTCGACAAGCGTTGCTGGGGCATTATGCCAGAACTGTTGCCACTCTGGCCAACATTCATCAAATCCATAGCTTGACTTATAGGACGGCTCAAGGGATTTTAACCACGACTCCATCATAGGTGCCATGGTAGCCTTCTCCCACTGCAGATCACGAATCGTTCTCCCTTTCCATTGACTAGACTCCCCTTGGAGTGCCAGCCATTGTTTCTGGCCTTGCACATTCACGGCCATCCGGTGGGATCGCCCCTTGCGACTCCAAGACCATGTATCAAGAACGACCACATGATCTGCGGCCATCATCGCTGCCCAATCACGTAGGTGAGGGGCCAAGATAGGCGTAGTGAAATAGAGTTGACCTTCAAGGGAACGTGTCATCCGTAAATCAGGCTATCATGCCATATTATGCGTAGTCCTTTGGATCGGGAGATTTTCCAAACGTCCAAATGACACCAAAGATGATTCCTGCACCCACAAGATATGCCACCCAACCTGGCACCCCCCATGCGACAACAGCAAGATATGAAATCAAGGCAAGCGCCCCTCCTACCAAGGCATATGGCATCTGAGTGTTGACGTGTTCAATATGATTACACTGTGTGGCAAGGGAGCTCAAAATCGTTGTATCAGAAATTGGCGAGACATGATCGCCAAGGACAGCCCCGGCAAGGACAGCACTCACTGCGGCATAGATAAAGACAGAAATCTCATCTGTAGGGTACCCATATTCCAATCCTAGATTCCACACAAGTGGCAGCACCAATGGCATGAGGATGCCCATAGTCCCCCAACTAGAGCCCGTTGCAAAAGCGGTGGCAGCCGATAACACAAAGACCCCAAGGGGTAAATACATTGGGTCTATGGCTGTACCAAAGGCTGTGACCAAGAAGTCTGCTGTCCCAAGATCTTGGGTAATGGCACTGAGCGACCACGCTAATACAAGGACAAGCAACCCATCGTACATGGTGTGCATCCCTGAAAACATGGCTTCTAGCGTGTCATCAAACGACAACAAACGCTGTCCCACCGTCAAGATGATCGCAACCACCATCGATAGCATCGAACCCCATACAAGAGCGGCATAGGAGTCAGCTGAGCCAATGATATCTTGAATCGTGGATCCTTCCCCCGTGACAATCAAGCCTCCAACAACCCCCGCAACTAATGTAATAATGGGGATGAAGGCATTTAGCCAATGCGAAACCGTCTCTTTTTTGACTTCTTCGGGGTCTTCCTCCTTGTATAATCCGTAGGTATCTAGTTCGGGATTCTTTGCGGCCTTATACAGCTTAATACGCTCTGCAAGCATCGGTCCAAAGTCTTTTCCTGATATAGCAATCAGAATGACAAAAAAGATGGTAAAGAAGGCGTAAAAGTTAAAAGGTAGTGCCTTGATGAATACAGTGTAAGCAGGCTCAGAAAACCCCTCAATACCGGCAGATGCACTGGCAATGTAGCCTACCATCGCACCAATCCAGGTCGAGATCAACGCGACGGTTGCCACAGGCGCCGCCGTAGAGTCTACCAAATAGGCAAGTTTGGCACGACTGATTTTAAGCTTATCGGTCAAAGGACGCATGGTGTTACCCACAACCATGGTATTGGCATAATCATCAAAGAAAATGACAAAGCCCAGCATCGAAGTTAGCAACTGCCCTTGTGGTTTGGTCTTGACAAGCTTACCCAGCTGCCGAATGACCCCTCTCGTGCCCCCATTCTTGGAGATAATCCCAATCATACCGCCAATAAGTAGGGTGAATATGAGGATGCTTATGTGGCCTTCATCGGCCGTTTGGGGAACAATGTAGCCAGTCAGAGACTCGAAAAAGCTTCCAAAGACCCCCTGAAAGGAACGCTCACCCACAAGCCATGCACCCATCCAAATACCCATGAACAAGGCCAGCAACACCTGTCGGAAAATCAGTGCAAAACCAATCGCAAGTAACGGGGGGACGATACTCACCCATGACCCTACGATAGAGTTGCTACTGGAAGAAGTCACCTCTGTCATTACTAGGTCTGTATTTGCTTGATCTGCCGTGCTTTGATCTGTCGTAAGGTCAAGAGTATCCTGAACGACCTCTTGCACGGCCTCACTACCCTCAGGCACCATGCCCGTTGTACCAAGCAAAACAACACCAACAATGAGGATTCCCACAATGCGTAGTGCGTTCGGAAGGGTTAACAATTTCTTCATAAGCATGTAAAATAACAGATTTAAGCTAAAACCAACGGTATATGAGGCCCTTGACAAGGTTTCGCTTTTAGAAGAGGCCCTCTAGGCGTACTTTTGAAGATGTCAACAAACGACTTCAACAGTCAGTCTCATTCAGATTCCTCACTAAGACTCTTCTTCCAGATTCATGGATCAACCTAAGTTCATTAAGCCACGTCAAGCCCTTGTGGAGCAACTTCGGCAGAAAGGGATCCAAGATGAACGAGTCTTAGCGGCGATTGGTGTTGTTCCTCGACATGCCTTTATCCAAACAGGACTCCAACACAGAGCCTACGAAGACACGGCATTACCGATTGCAAAGGATCAAACCATCTCACAACCGTATACCGTAGCGAGGCAATCTGAGTTGCTTGGTGTCAAGGCTGGCGACAAAGTTCTGGAAATCGGTACCGGATCAGGGTATCAAGCCGCTGTCCTTGTAGATATGGGCGTCACACTACACACGATTGAGCGCCATGAGGAGTTACATCAACAGGCACGTGAACTCTTGCATCAATTGGGTTATCGTGCCAAACAAAAATGTGGGGATGGAACCCTGGGTTGGTCAGCGTTTGCACCGTATGATGCCATCATCGTGACAGCGGGCGCACCCATTGTGCCGGAATCTTTAAAGGAGCAACTCACCACGGGGGGTCGACTGGTGATTCCTGTAGGTGATCAAGGGCAGCAACTCTTGCTTCGTCTTACGAAACAAGAAGATGGGTCTTTCCACGAAGAGTCCTTTAGTGACGTCGCCTTTGTCCCACTCATTGGAGATCAAGGCTGGGGGTAAATGAGAGATAAAAGGCTCAAACCAATATTTGAGCCAAACCTTGAGCCTCCCCTATCTCGTCAACTTTTTGTACTGAATTCGAGTAGGTTGATCGTCCGTGATGCCTAATCGCATACGACGGTTCTCTTCGTATTCCTGGTAATTCCCCTCAAACCATACCACTTGGCTATCCCCTTCGTAGGCCAAGATATGAGTTGCCACACGATCCAAGAACCACCTGTCGTGCGAGATCACCACAGCGCAGCCCGCAAATTCTAGCAACGCCTCCTCAAGGGCACGCAGCGTATTGACGTCCAAATCATTCGTAGGCTCATCAAGAAGCAGTACATTGGCGCCCTCCTTGAGCATCTTAGCAAGGTGAACACGGTTGCGCTCTCCACCGGATAGCTCTGTCACTTTTTTCTGCTGATCCTGTCCTGAGAAATTAAACCTCGCCACATACGCTCGTGAATTCACCTCACGCTCTCCCAGTTTAATGAGATCCATTTCGTCGCTCACCTCTTGCCAGATGGTTTTGGATGGATCGAGAGGTCTGTTTTGATCGATGTAGCCAAGCTTCACAGTATCGCCGAGACGAAGAGATCCATTATCTGGTGTTTCTTCACCAATAATCATCTTGAAGAGCGTCGACTTACCCGCACCGTTTGCCCCAATTACTCCCACGATACCACCAGGCGGCAACGCAAAGTCGAGGTTGTCAATGAGTAAGCGGTCCTCAAATCCCTTGGTCAATCCCTTAGCCTCAATCACTACATCGCCAAGACGAGGACCTGAGGGGATAAAGATTTCCATATCCTCTCTAGATTTTTGGTGCTCCTCCGAAAGCATTTTTTCGTAGTTCGCCAAGCGTGCTTTCGACTTTGCACGGCGGCCTTTCGGGTTCTGTTGCACCCACTCAAGCTCTTCCTTCAACGCTCTTTGACGCTTCGATTCTTGCTTCTCCTCTTGAGCCAGACGACGTTGTTTCTGGTCAAGCCACGACGAGTAATTGCCTTCAAACGGGATGCCTTCACCACGGTCTAGTTCCAGTATCCATCCAGCTACATTATCCAGGAAATACCTGTCGTGCGTCACCGCAATCACGGTACCTTCGTAGCGATCCAGATGTTGCTCAAGCCATGCGACCGATTCGGCATCCAGATGATTGGTGGGCTCATCCAACAACAACACATCGGGTTTTTTGAGAAGCAAGCGGCACAAAGCAACACGTCTTCGCTCACCACCCGAGAGATTCTTCACGGGGGCGTCTCCAGGTGGACAACGAAGGGCGTCCATAGCAAGCTGAAGTTGGCTATCCAAATCCCATGCCCCAGCAGCATCTATTTTTTCCTGCAACTTGGCTTGTTTTGCGATCAAAGCATCAAAATCTGCCTCAGGGTCTGCAAACTTCTCGTTGATGGCTTCAAATTCAGCCAGCAAATCAACTGTTTCCTGGACGCCTTCCTGGACAATTTCTTTCACGGTCTTCTCTGGGTCAAGAGCTGGTTCTTGCTCCAAGTACCCAAATGTGATCCCTTTTTCAGAACTAATCTTTCCTTCATACTCTTGGTCAAGGCCTGCAATAATGCGAAGTAAGGTCGATTTTCCAGCGCCGTTAAGACCTAATACACCAATTTTAGCCCCATAAAAGAAGGATAAATAGATGTCCTTTAACACTTGTTTGCGGGGTTTGTGAAACTTGCTCACCCCTACCATGGAGAAAATGATTTTTTGATCGCTCATGTGTTCTTTTAGCCTTGAATTGACGAATATTAGAGCCTCAAATGTAGCAGGATTTTTACCCTTTTGACACAAGCAAACACACGATGGGCGATATTCACATCAAATCATGATATATTTATCGATTCATTCATGGGCCCATAGCTCAGTTGGTTAGAGCAGTCGACTCATAATCGATTGGTCGGGGGTTCAAGTCCCTCTGGGCCCACTTTTATCACAAACATTATTGCTGCTTACTTTATAATACTAAAGCGGTCAGCTAACACGCTACGTGATTTGAAACACACTATCATCGTGGGTTAAGAGTGTGTAAAATTTGCTTATTTATGGTTGAATTTCTGTTGAACTATTGTAGTTTCAACAGAACTATTAATCGCAACAAACAATTATGAAAATGAAAAAAACAATCATTGCGCTTCTCCTCGCGTTATGTGTGACATCGGCAAGCTATGCTCAAAGCCAAATGTTTATCAGTTATGATTTTCGGGCAAATCCAGGATCTGAAGATGCCATCGCAAAATTATTAACAGACTACCATGACCAGGTGGGATCTTACAAATCAGGTGGAATGAATGTCCTTAGAATGGATATGAAAGGTGAAATGGAAACCACTCATAGAGTCGTTATTCTTGGTGAAATAGATAATTTTGGGCCTGAGAATCCGACCCCAGAGGCCAGGTTGCAGTCTGAATTACTCGGAAAAAAGTTGGAAGACCACATTGAAAAAGAAACATCTTCTGTTGCAGGTTATATTTTATACGGCAGAGGCGATGGTGTCGAGGGTGATTCATACGGCGCTGGATGGTTAATGAATGTGACTGATCCAGCCACATTTGCGCCATCTTTTTTGAAGTTTGCCAACTCTGATGAGATTAATGCAATCTTAGGTGATCGAACATTAATGTTCGGAAGCTTTGCAGCTGGTGGAACATCCATTCCCGCAACACATTGGGTATATGCTTACTTTGCGAATATTGTAGACTACATGGCAACAATGGAGCAAATTTATGCCTCAGATGCATTTCAGCTGCATCAAGAAGAGGTTGCTGGCATTTACACACTGACACGCGAGTTCACCGAAGAACAAATTCTTAGCTTTGAGTAAAGGCATATATTCATTCGAGCCAAATTCCTGGCTTTCAATAACATTGAAAACATTGGGTTATGCAACTAATTAATTGCCTGCATAATCCAATGCTTCGATGTGCTAAAGCTCAAATTGAACAAAGTTGTGCAGAGTTTTTTATTATTTAGTGAGCTGCCGGCAAATCAGTGGGTGTCTATCAGTTTGGCTTTACATCTGATATAAGAGATTATGCACTACTTTTTTTGGTGTATATGCAGATGCTAGATTATGATGGATACTTCAATTAAATACTTTCTCTCAAAATCAGAGTATTACTAATCATATTCCTTGGATTTTCTTTTGTATCGAGTTCTAGTATAAATGTTACTTCCTCAGAATCTTCGTTCTCAATAACTATCAATTCGTCATTTGATGGCATACAACCAATCATCGTAATTGTAAGTATTGTAAGCAGTACGTTTTTCATAACAATGGATCAATATGGAATTTGTGTAAATATAGACTGATAGCTTATTTAGCCTAATTAAATTATAATCAACTGATTCTTAATTAGGAATTTAAATAGAGCGTTTTAAATTTCATTAGGTGATTTTATTTCTAAATTTTTTAATACCAAATAAGAATACTTGACATGAAAAAATTAACTATATCCTTCTTTTTGGGATTTGTATGCCTGGCAGTTCTTGGTTCCGTGTTTGCCAATTTTGTTTACTTACCAAAGTTTGCCGAATGGCACCAACTGCACCCAGAAGTAGTTCGAGCTACCCTTGACCCTTTATCAGGAGCTCTTCAAGCCATTATTCAACTTGTTGGATTAGTGCTTTTGGTCAATATGATTAAAATGACAAAGTGGATTAATGGATTTTTATTTGGTGCGATATACTCAGCAGGGATTTGGCTAATAGTGGATCTAAATTTGTTATCGCTAACTACTTTGATTGATTATAATTATGTGGCACTGGATGCCTTGATTTCTGCGTTTCTAGGTGGAGTTGCGGGAGCAACAGTTACATGGTCCCAAAATAGATTTGCTTAGCATCAAGTAAAAAAGGACAAATTCATACAAATCGGTTGTATAAAGTATGCTGATTTAGCAACTAGCTAATAATCTCATGAAACACATTGTAATACTCATTCTGTTGACTTTCTTGAATTACTCAACAGCTCAGAAGCCTTTACCGAAAATTATGACTAAAGTCTCTTCCTTAGAAATCACCACTTTGTCTACTATGCTTGCCAACCAAGGGATAGGTGAGTGGGGGTACTCTGCATTAATCGAGGTAGACGGTACAAAAATTTTATTTGATACTGGAAACAGACCAGAAACAGTTTTGCAAAATGCAGAGGATTTAGGAATCGATTTGTCAGACGTTGAACACGTATTTCTCAGCCATCATCACGGCGATCATACGGGGGGACTCATTACTCTAAGAGAGCATTTAAAAAAAGTGAATCCAAAGGCCTTATCAAAGGTTCACGTAGGAAATGGCATGTTCAGCCAAAGAGTTGGGTACAAAAATCAGATGTTGTCAATGAGAAAGGAATTAGAAGCTGACGGTGTAGAGTTTATAGAATACACGGATCAGCAAGAAATATTCCCTGGTGTATGGATAACGGGGCCAGTGGAGCGCATTCATGATGAGCGAAATTGGAGCGGATCGGGTAAAATTATAACTGAAAGTGGAGTTGTCGAAGATAATATACCCGAAGATCAATCATTGGTAATTGCCACGGCCGATGGATTCGTATTAATCTCAGGATGTGGACATGCTGGCATCGTTAACACTATAGAGCAAATTAGATCCGATATTTATGAGGACAAAGTTCTTGCAGCCATCGGAGGGTTTCATCTTTTTCAAGCATCTGAAGAGCACTTGGAATGGACAGCAAATAAATTGATGGAATTTGGGGTTGCAAATCTTAACGGTGCACACTGTACAGGTATAGATGCTTTATATGCCCTTCGAGAATTAATGGAGTTAGATCGGAGTCAAGCTGTTGTAGGTTCTGTTGGCGACCATTTTGATCTACAAAATGGGATAAGTGCTGGTCTAATTGCTAAATGAATTAAACTTGCCGGGTATATAAAACAGGCAACTTCAGCAAGCATCACGAAATCTTATTTCATCAATATCATTTGTCTGCTCTGTCTGTATCCATTGCTCTCTAATGTGTAGACATATATCCCACTTGATAGGGTACTTCCTTCAAATTGAACGGTATGGGCTCCTGCTCTTTTAACACCATTCACTAGAGTGGTGATGAATCGCCCTGTAATGTCATAGATATTGATTGTCACCATCCCTGATTTTAGAAGTGAGTAACTGATTATTGTTGTAGGATTGAATGGATTGGGAGAGTTCTGATTTAGACTGTAAGTCGTTGGTGGTGTTTCGCTTGACTTAGTACTAACTAAAATACTACTGTTAATTTGTAGTTTACCTATTGTTTGATTGATGGCAGAGAATGTTTCTGCTTTCGATTCGAATGTGGGATTGCTCTGCCCAACTACAGAGATCGTGGTTAGTAATAAAAGAATGGTAAAAGAGAGTACCCGAAGAAACATAAAGTATCCTATTTAATGAGGTACATGGTTTTGGTTTGGACACCACTTTGTGCCCCGGTAAGTCTATACAGATACATGCCACTGGCTAAATCTGCAGCATGAAATCCAACGGAATGCTGCCCAGCACCCATAGGCCTATCAACCAATGTCACCACACGCTGCCCCAACAAATTGTACACCTCCAAGGTCACATGTTGTGCTTGTGGCAAAACAAACCCAATGGTTGTTCGTGGATTGAATGGGTTGGGATAATTTTGTGCCAAACCATATTGTAGCGGTAACGCATCCTCTTGGGTTGAGACGCTCGTACCCGTGGTGAACGACTTGGCCTCGGTCCAGTCGGATTGGTTCACCCCTAGAATTGAGCGCATTCGCCAATAATAGGTGGTGTTTGCCTCCAGTGCAGAATCCAGAGTGGCGGTGGTCACTTCATCTTGGTACACACTCGTTGCGCCCTCCACATCCATGGTGTAAACAGGAGATGCAAAATCCTGGGTGAGTGATACTTGAATTTGGTAAGAACTAAAGTCGGTACTGGCGACCCACTGAAAATCAGGTTTGCGCCCTATGGCTTCAGCCCCATCTGCTGGTAGCGAGGTGACAAACCGTTTGGGGTAATGAAACAACTCGGTGGAATGTTCCGTTGGAAGGATGTACGTCCACTTTAGAGGATCGACAGTGGTATACCAATCATAGAAGGCCTGGCTGAATTCTAATTGCGTCATACCATAGGCGTCCTCAAAGGCTTGTTCAAAGGGCTTTGTCCACGCCCGGTCATCATATTTATCAATGTATACTTGCTGATTGCTTGTCAGATAAGCTAGATAGTATCCAGCAATCATACCTCCATACATTAAGTTACCGTTGACAATCAAAGAGTCTCTTTTCCCAGGGCTCAAAGGTCCATCATATTCCCCACTAATTATACCATAGAATGCGCGGCGTTCAGTATCAACACCCCACGAGGTGGTTTCATAATAATTACCTAATGAGTCTAATGCACCAAATGTGATTCCATCCACATACTTTGATTGAATGTCTATGGCATAATCCCTCAGAAAAGGGAATCTAAATCCGCCATCGGATGTCATGTGTCTGTACCACAATCCAAACTTCTCTCCACCACTCATCATCCGAGTCGCTTCAAATACATGGGTAAACTCATGAACATCGCCTATAGAGGGTTCTCCATCAGCGAGGGGCTTCTTGCTCTCGAATAATTCTTGAGGTGACATCGTCGACCAGCCATGACCAATACCTAAATTGGGATAAGGGCCGTCTTCAAAAATGCTATTACCCCTCGCAATTCCCATATAGTGAGGTTGTCCAGTACACCCATGTCCCGCAGCCTCACAATTCTCATTGTTGATATCTAATACTGGCCCCCAAAGATTTTCGTCAGGACCAAATATGTAAACGTGATAATTAAAATGTCCAATCAGATCACCATGAGCTTTATAAAGCTCCTTATGAAGATTGACCATATTTGTATCAATGTCTGCCGTGTAATAAAACTTGGTTGAGTCCCAAACGGTTGGCTTCATCCATCCAACAAGATCCAGTAGTTGTTGATCCTTATCGTTTGGAGTTCGTATATCGGTGGAAGTAAAATGGCTATAATCACTCCATGCGTATGCAGAATCATCAATTACAGCCCTAACCTTCCACCAATAATCTTGACTATAGGTTGGCCCACAGATGTCATCGCTACCTGATGTCGCTGTTGTGTCCGTAAAACTGTAGATTTTTGGTAAATAGCCCAAATGACCTGTTGGCCATGTCCACTCAGGTCCTCCTCCACTATGGTTACCAGAATGAGGACTACAAGCTACTCCCAACATCCAAACTTCATATTCCTGTGCCCCTTCTACACTTGACCAAGTATACGTGACTTGGATTCTCTCATTGGGATCAACACCCGCATCTTGTACTTGTTTTTGACCATCTTTAGGAATTAGTGGTATTGGAATGGTAGCATCTTGGCCAATGCTATAATGAAGTGGAAAAATCGACAATAAGACAGCAAATGTGAATAAGACTAAGTGTTTTGGATAAAGGCTCATGAGTTCGTTTTTGTGGTTTGAGCCTGGGACGATGGACTCAACGTGAAGTTAGACATCAGTAAAGCCAAAGCCCACATCATTGTGGTAGAATTTGTGTCATGATGAAGAAGATTGTTAAAGTATCATATTTAATAAATGATTTTTTTGAGCTTAAAACGTAATATCTAGTGCATGTCAGTGCTAGTCAATCCCACCCCTCAAGTCACCTCTGGGCCCACTTTTTTACTGAATTGAATAGATCCGGACATAATCCACCATCATCTGTTGTGGAAATTTTGTCTCTTGTGTTGGGAAGCCAACATAGTTGCCCCCTACTGCCACATTAAGCAGTAAGAAAAAGGGTTGATCAAACACCCAGTCACCCGAAACATCGTCGGGCGTGACTCGTTGGTAGAGATAGTCATTCACAAAAAAATCTATGCGCTCAGGATGCCACTCCACAGCATAGACAAAGAAATCTGCATCAAAGCGTGCGTTGGTGAGTGAGTAGGATTGAGTCACGGGATTGCTACCCGAATACCCAGGGCCATGCAAGGATCCATGAATCACTTGAGGCAGCTGTCCTCGCATTTCCATAATGTCAATCTCGCCAGATTGAGGCCATCCAACCTCGTCGATATTTTGCCCTAACATCCAAAAGGCTGGCCATATCCCTGGGCCATACGGATTTTGTATTCGTGCTTCGATGCGTCCAAATCGTTTGGTGATTTTACCCTGTGTCTTGAGCCGTGCAGAGGTAAAAGGCATGCCACCGAATGACTCTTGGTGTGCTTGGATCACCAGGTGGCCGCTTCCGTCTAGCGCAACATTTTTAGATCTATCAGTGTAGTACTGCAACTCTTGATTTCCCCAGCCATCGGTGCCCGTACCAATCTCCATTGTCCAATATTGAAAGGATGGTTGAGAGCCCTCGGCCCCATCAAATTCATCAGACCAAACAAGTTCTAACGTTTGTTCTGGAAACAGTTGGGTCGTACTAGGGGTACATGCCTCAAATAATAGGACGAAACTCAGACTTGTAAGGACTATTCCTGATAGACGAATATTCATGTAGATCACCACCTATCGATGAAAATAAACATTGGTCATATAGACCGTGGGTAGACTCCCAGAAATCACGAGTTGAGCCATGTTTGTTCGATTGGTTAGGCCTGTAAATTGGCTCAACGGGATATCTAAGGTGACCCACCAGATACACCAGCAAAATCGGCAAAATAGGTTGTCCAACTTGTTAGATCACCTGTGCTAAAGTCACCATTGGCGATAATATTGTCTTGCGCTGACGCGGTTGTACCCGCAAGTGTTATCGCGCTAAGAATGAGCAAAAAAGAGAGTTTAGGCTGTGAAATAGATTGTAGAGCTCTTTTCATAGAGGAAGATTAAAGTGTTAATAATATTGGTCCTAGAATTCAACCAAATGTTAAAGTAGCATTTTTTTTCTAAGCATCAAGACTCGTCAAGGCTTTACATGCATACAACTCTTGAAACTCAGAAATGGTTCACTGGATATACACCAAGTACACGTGACGATTCAATGATCTCTTGTTGTTCAAGAGAGTTCAACGACGATACAATCTCTGGAAGAGAGGTCTTAGAACTTAGCTCCATATCACAGTAGAATCGGTATCTCCAAGGCACTTCTGGAACTGGACGACTTTCAATTTTAGTTAGATTCCACCCGCTAGCTTTCATCGCAACTAGTGCATCCGCAAGTGCACCTGAATCATGAGAAGTCTCAAATGAGATCGACCCTTTCTTACTCTCTATGTTTGTGAGGCCTGGGTGCACCCCCTCGCTTTCGTTTGCAAGTACCCAAAAGCGAGTTTGATTGGTCGCATCTTGTTGGATAGAGCGCGCTGCAATCGACATCCCATACACATTAGCTGCCAATGCACTTCCAATTGCAGCGACATGGGTTGCCGACTGGTCCATGATCCATTTTGCAGCACCGGCTGTGTCGGAAACCTCGATTCGATCCCAGGCTAACTGGTTTCGCAGATACCCCCTGCATTGATCTAATGCCATAGGATGACTTCGAACTTCGGTGATGCTATCAATCGTAGCATCTGGGTGAATTAACAAACATTGTTGAACAGACAGATAAACTTCCGCCACAATCTGTAGGTTTACTCGTTCAAAATGATCAAGATTTCCAACGATCGTGCCCACATTGGAGTTTTCAATAGCGACCACCCCATATTCAGCACGTCGTTGCTCCACATCATCGAACACCTCACCAAAGTGGTCTCGTCCCAGCCACCGTTGATCCTGTCCAAAGTATCCTATCGCAACTTCATGGTGGAAAGAACCTTCAATTCCTTGAAAACTAATTGTATTCATTCCTCAAAATAAAAAACCCTGGCATGATCCATACCAGGGTTTCACATGGGGTCCTTGGGCTCGCGTCGTGCGATACCCAAGGCTCTCTTGATCAGACGATACGTCTAGAAGTCAAATTTCAATCCAGCGTTCATGCGGATGCTATAGTACTCAGCCTGCATGGTATAATCTTGGAATCCTTGATAGTAGCGAAGTGGCTGGTTGGTTAGGTTGTTTGCCTCTACGAAGAATCTCAGCTTCGGAGTGATCGTATACGCAGCATTTGCATCAACAAATGTCTGCTCATCATAGTAGCGATCAAATGCGGCCTCTTCACCAATTTCGTCTACGTAATCACTTGTATAGTTGAGTGACACACGCGCAGAGAACTTCGCGTCTTCGTATGATAGCGACGCATTGAGTGTGTTCTCAGCCGTTCCAGGCAGGTCAAGGTCGTCGCGCACTTCCCCATCTTCGTTGCGAATCCCATCCGCACTACTCGTGACATACGTGTAGTTTAGGTAGATACCTAGGTTTGAGAGTGCACCAGGAAGGAAATCTAGCTGTCGTTGAATAGCAATCTCAGCACCAAATAATGACGCATCATCCCCATTTTTTGGTTGGAATCGTGAGTCAAACGTGTTGCTAGTCACTGGGTCTACATAATCTTTGTCTTCAAACACATAGATATAGTTCTGAAGGGATTTGAAGAACACACCCCCAGAGATTAGACCGACATTGCTGAAATAGCGCTCCGCCATGAAATCGAAGTTCATCGACGTGGTAGGCTCAAGAAGTGGATTCCCTTCACCAAGCTCATTATCCTCGCGATTTACGGCACGGTATGGAACCAAATCGTAGTAATTTGGACGTGCAATGGTGTTGGTCCATGCCGCACGAATAACGGTATTGGCATCCACAGCAAATCGAGCATTTAAGCCTGGCATCACATTGCTGTAATTCTCTGTATTGCTGATCCCTTCGCGAGACGCAGCTTCGTCGAAGTCACCATCTTCGTCCAATACAAGCTGGTTTCCAGTATAATCAATCTCTGTAGCTTCGAGTCGCACACCTGCAATCACGGAGAAGCGATCATTAAACGCATAGTTGGTCATGGCATACCCACCTACGACTGTTTCAGTGGCTTCAAAGTTATCTGCGAAATACTCATCATAGACCGCTTCTTTCTCAAACAATGAGCTGTTTTGAAGATCTAAATCACCAAGAAGTCTTTCGGACGCGAAGTTTCCAGACTTGTAGTTACCTGCTTCATAGTCAGAAAGGGTTTTGTCAATGGAACCTGCTGAGGCCATTGTTGCAAGTTGATCCTCTAGTGATCCAATTGGCTTATACTCGAAGAAATCATTATCACGTAACTTATCTTTCTGCTTGAAAGATGCTCCAGCTTTGAGGTATGAAGCGTACTCTCCAACAGGTAGCTCGAGGTTCAAGCGAAAGGATTTGTCGATATCTTCTGTGTACTGACGCTCTTCTGTAATCTCATCTAGTTCCATATTTCCACCATCAAACGATTGTTCTTCGATGACAGGGAATTTTGTGTTCGAAGGGTCAAATGCAATCAGTACTTTATCATCGGATTCAAAAGCAATGTATCGCTCATTGGGACGTTTTTCAGAAGCTTTGGCGTACGCACCTACCCAGTCAACTTCGATTCCAGAGGAGGTTACATGCTGGCCGGCTAAAGAGTATGCCATAGCACGTTGATCCTCGAGTCGTCGGTAATCTACTCTGTCGTTACCCACACCACCTTTTGTCTCTCTTTGGATTCGTGCCAAAGCGGTTCCGTTCCCTTGATCATCGAATCGATCAAAATCTACTCGGAAACGATTTTCCCAGTCATCACGGTGGTTGTAGAGAGCTTTGAACGTTATGGAGTTATTCTCATTAAATGCGTAGTCAATCGTGGTTGAAACAGAACGGCGGATGCGCTGCAATTCATACAATCGAATTTGAAATTCATCCAATTCACCTCCATCCCATTCACCCTCATAATTGTGGGATCCAAGTTTGTGGTCATGGATAGAGCCAGAGACAATTACGCCCAATTTGCCGTTGGCAAAACGATTACCTACAACTACGGACCCAAGATAGATGGGCTCATCGCGAAGGAAATTATATCCAGAGCCTAACGTACCAGAAACACGAAGGCCATTTGGAGCAGCACGTGTAATCAAGTTCACAGAAGCACCAATCGCATCGGCGTCCATATCTGGAGTGACCGCTTTGTTCACTTCAATAGATTGGATCATATCGGCAGGGACGAGGTCAAGTTGAACGGTACGAGATTCAGCCTCTGCAGAAGGGATACGCTCACCATTAATCGTTACTGAGTTGAGGCGAGGCGCTGTACCACGGATCAAACCGAAACGCGCTTCCCCTTGATCCACCTGCGTAGTGATTCCTGGGATTCGCTTCAGAGCGTCCCCAACGTTCGCATCAGGGAATCGACCCACTTGGTCAGATGCGACTACATTGGTGATATTTGCGTTCGCTTTTTGTTGGTTAAGAGCAGCTGCTTGTCCACGCAGGCCTATACCAAGGACAACAACTTCATCGCCTTCAAGAACACCAGACTCTAAAACGACTTCAAGAGCTGTGGTCTGAAAGGCTTCAATTTCAAATGTAATTTCAGCAGCTTGGTAGCCTATATAAGAAACAACTAATACATGCTCTCCTGCAGGGAGCCCTGAGAGGCGAAATTCTCCAAATTGATTGGCTGACGTTCCGAATGTGGTGCCTTCAACTTGAATGGTTGCGCCCGGAAGAGCTAAATTGCTTTCGCTGTCAAGTACGACACCCGTTAGTTGACCCGTTTGGGCATAAGAAAATGCTCCTATTAACAGAGCAAAAAAGGTTGTAGCTAAGGTTTTCATGGTAAGATTGAGCTTAGATTTTGGTATTTGCACAGTGGTGCATGTTACTTGTGAAAGTTTAGCCCTTCAAGGTGTCCTTAACGTAATGCGAATGTTACCATTGCGTTAACAGGGGCTGTGCAATTGGGTCCTTTATCTTGTATGTTGAGGTGTGTAATATTCTTTGACCCGAGCAGTATTTTGTATTGTTTGCGCCCTGATATTGCCGCTGTAACCTGAACGTCACCAAATCCTTGGGAGGGAGATCATGGACTCTATTATTCAAAATATTCTTGTGCCAACGGACTTCTCTAAAAGTTCTGAGAAGGCGTATATCGTGGCAGCCAATCTAGCCAAGACCTACGGAGCGACGGTAGACTTTCTTCACATTATCCCAACGCTGAAGTATTTCCGAGAGAGCGTAAACAAAATGGGAATCCCTTTTGATATGGATGAGGAGTTTTATCCACATGCTCAAAGAGATGCGAAACATCGAATGGAACAAGCGGCACAGGATTATTTGAAAGAAGAGCATCGAGGGGAGCTATACACAGCCATTGAACCCCGTACTGCAGGAGCGATAGCACAATTCGCAGATAAACACAGCCACGATCTTATCGTTGTTGGCGAGCGAGGCGCAGGAGAGACCCACTGGTTTAGAGGGTCCACCACTGAAAGATTGATTCGCCAAGCCAAAGTCCCTGTGTTCGCTGTCGATGATTCGTTTCAAATCGAGTCTATCAAGAAGATTCTCGTCCCGACGGATGGAAGCCATTTGTCTCTCCAGGCACTGAAAATGGCCTTACCCCTAGCCGTGACGTTCAAAGCGTCTATTGAGTTGTTTCATGTCCTAGAGCTCTATGGTGTGTCTTGGGATGATGTACCTCGACAGCCTGATCAAGATGAGGAGAGTCATGCAAGAGTCGCCATACTTAATCAGATCACTACCTTGCTGGAAAAAAATGGCGCCTTTGATGGGGTAAGCTTCGCTAAAAAATCAGAGACAGAGCCCCTCTCCTTTGGATTTAGCATGGGCTCAGATACAGTCTCCGTGCCGTGTGATTTGAATGTGGCGCGGGGGGTTTCTGCTCACTACGAAATTGAACGCGAGGCGGTGGATGCTGCCGACATGGTCATCATGGCAACACATGGACACAGCGGACTTGCCCATTTGATCCTGGGATCCACCGCTGAGAAAGTGGCTCAATACGTTAAGAAGCCGGTTCTGACTGTTCGGCCCGAAGGACTTGAATAAGCGTCGTTAGGGCAAGGCCTGCGAGGATTCCGCCAAGACCTTGCCACGGGCGGGTGTTATTGGAGGGCCAAAAAGGTCCCGAAGCCGTCATTTTTCTGGATACTTCTTCGATAAGCACATCTGAATCACCCTCTACATGGGTTTGAAGAGCCGCGTCGGTTGCGCTTTCCGTTTGTGAGACTATTCTGCGAAACGTCATGGCAAAGGGATCTATAGCCTGCTCTTGGAGCTCCAGGACTAAAGGATCTTGGCTAGAAACCGTGAATGTTTCCTCCACTGTTTCTGTGATCACACGTTCCTGCCACGGCCATAAGACCACAAGGGAACCAATCAAAAAGCCAATCAATGTCATCATGGTTGGATGATGGGCTCGCTGAAGAAGCCAACTCAAGAACCGTGCGAATAACGCAAGTCCAAGCGCAGCACCTAAGCCAAAAGGGATCAAGGCTGCAAGTGCATCCATTGTGAAGGGGCCTCCTAGGTCACCAATTTTTGATAAAATAAACTCATATTTCTTGAGGACAAGCAAGATGTATGACCCAGAGATTCCAGGCAAAATCATTGCGCATATAGCCACAGACCCACTCAAGAACAAAAACCATACGTCATCGGGTGTGTCAGCGGGGACAGTGGTCACAACTAACCCACCAAAGGCTGCACCTCCCAAGACAAAAAGGATGTGCCACCACTTTCGTTCGTGTCGTGGCATTCCTAACAGGATAATGGCGATAGAGCCCACGATGAGGCCAAAAAAGACTCCATAGACAAGCTCTGGGTGGCTCATCATATAGCGTGGTAGAGGAAAGCCCTTGGTAAAAAAAGCAATCGCCGAGGCGATTCCTGTACCGAGCAACCCGAGAAAGACCCAATCAATACGGCGAAACGCATCCGCCCATCGCAGTTTGACAAGGTCTTGGGCAAAGGCAAGATTAAACGACTTGATGGCCGCGAGCAGTGGCGCATAAATCCCTGTAATAAGGGCCATGGTTCCACCACTCACACCCGGCACAATGTCCGCTGCCCCCATTAAAAACCCCTTGAGGGCAAGAACAAGTCGTTTCACGCTACGTAGCTCCTCCTATCAGTCCGGATCTAAAATGAGATCAATACGCTCAGATAGATCATTCAAATGAGCTCTTGTCATTCGATCACCCGTGTTGGACGACGCACGATCCACTTGAGACTTCAGGGTCGTCAATTGCTCCCGTACCAACGGTCGGATATCAGACTGACTCACATCCACTGGTGTGAATCCATAGAAGCTTCTGAAAGCCGCTGGAATAGAAGGTAATTCTTCAGTCATGAGTTCTTCCATATGCTCCACAAAGGCTCGTTGCAGCGCTCGACGATGTACATCCACAGCACGACCTCGATTGAGCTCACTAAAGACCCCGCCACGGACTTCATCCATCAACTCCATCGCCGTGTAGGTTCCTTCAGAGCGACGCTCATAGTCGATTAGACGAGCCAATCGTTGAGGGTCCAATACTTGGTTTAGTACGCTTGCCTGAAGAGCACGGAACGCTTCTACAACAGACGCTTGATTAAACAACGCAAAGAGCTCTTCATTCAACGCCCATGTAGGTGAGCTGAAAGCGTGCTCATTCAAGAAATCAACCGCGCGTTCTTGTGTCTCTTTTTCTACAGGCTCATAGACAACACCTTCCTGACCCTTCACTTTGTCATTCTCATAGACACCGCCAATGTTGGCCAACACATGACCCATGTAACGACCCCACTGAGTAATCACTTGACCGTATAACTCCTCAAGGTCTTCGTATGTATCACGCTCGTCCGTTGTCCAGTCATTCAGATTCTCAAGGATAACCTCAAGGTTTTTGAGTCCAAGTTCTGAAGCGTACATCGCATCATCGCCTAGGTCCTCATTTTGCGAGCGAGGATCAATTTTTGAGCTAGTTTGACGGCCATAAAAGAAACGTGGATCATCTGCTCTTTCTTCGACCCATCCATCTAGGATTTCCTTTTGCTCCTCTAGTGACATATCTCCAAACCACGTATAGCCCCATTTTACAGACCATTCGTCATACTCCCCAATTTGTGGATGGAATTGAGTCACTCCATCACCTGGTTGTGCGATATAGTTAAAACGGGCATAATCCATTAAGGTCGGTGCGGTTCCATGGTTGCTCGTAAACGAAGGCGAACGCAACGAATCTACGGGATAGGCATAGCTCGAGCCATAGTTGTGTGGCAACCCAATCGTATGACCCACTTCATGAGCAGACACAAAGCGAATTAATTCTCCCATCACCTCATCATCAAATTCTGCGCCACGAGCCTCAGGATTCGCCGCAGCGGTTTGTATGAAGTACCAATTACGAAGCAGGTTCATCACATTATGATACCATCCAATATCACTTTCGAGGATCTGTCCAGAGCGTGGATCATGGACGTGGGGTCCATAGGCGTTTTGAACAGGAGATGCGAAATAACGGATCACACTGTAGCGAACATCCTCTGGGCTAAACTCAGGGTCTTCTTCCGGCGTTGGAGGGTCTTTGGCCATAATGGCATTCTTGAATCCAGCCGCTTCAAAGGCCTTTTGCCAATCATCGACCCCTTGCTTGAGATAAGGCCTCCACTTTTCGGGTGTTGCTGGATCGATATAATAGACGATAGGCTCAACAGGCTCAACTAATTCCCCACGCATATACGCTTCGGGATCTTTGGGAACCAGTTTCCACCGTGTAATGTAGCTCACTTCCTCTGCTTTTTGATTATCGAGCCCATAATCGGTCATCGACACCGAGATATACCCTACACGAGCATCGGTTTTTCGCGCTTGATAGGGCTCTTCTGGAAGCAATACCATACTATGATTCACTTCGAGGGTGATGCTACCAATATCACTGTTGGATGGAGGATTTCCAGCATCGTATGTCATGACATGTCGAGCCTCGACATTCTCAGGATAACTGCGAATACTCTCGATGAAGCTACGATCGCTGTCCAAACGGCGAACTTGGTACGCTTTACGACGACCTTCTTGTAGACCAATGGCAGGGACATCTTTTGCAAAGAGTGGTGTCGCATTAATAACCACACCAGAGCTATCCTTACCAAGTGACTCAATGTCAAAACTCAGGATAATGGGCTCTAGATTGGAATTTTGGACCGCTTTAAAAATCGGTTGGTCTTCGCTAGCCATATTTTCATAGGACTTACGACGAAGGAGAACCTTATCTCCTTTTCGCTCCCAAACGACTACCTGGGTGTTATTTTTCTCCCCACCATAACCAATACTTGAGGCAGTACGAGCGATGCGAGAGACAAGCAACATATCGCGACCCAGCATCTCCTCTGGGATTTCATAATAGTACTCATCATCCTTGGAGTGAACATGGAACAGACCTTCGTCGGTCTCCATATCGTCCGTAATGACTTTATCATAGGCCTTCATCCCATCTTTGTCATTAGATCGCGAAGAAGAGGGTGCTGCAGTCGATTTGTTTTCCGTTTTGTCAACCGAAATGTTAAACATCGAACATCCTTGAGCGACAAAAAGGAGTACCACACCCCAGATGAGTGAGGAACGGGTCATGTGTCGTTTCATAGTGAGAGAGGTTATGCTAGTGTACAATTAGACAGGAAAGCTACGCAAAGTGGTCACATTTCCAAATGTTAAGGCGTCCAGGCATCCATCTTTTGACGAAGCACAGAAGGCACTTGTTCCATGGAAACTCGCGTTTGTTGCATGGTGTCACGGTCTCGAATGGTCACAGTTTGATCTTCTAGCCCGTCGAAATCGACCGTGATACAAAACGGTGTTCCGATTTCGTCTAATCGTCGATACCTTTTGCCAATCGATCCACTGGCATCATTCAATACAGTGAAATGGTCGCTTAAGTCAGCCTCTAGCTTGGACGCCACCTCTTGCAATTCTGGTTTCTTGACAAGTGGAAATATGCCCACTTGAATCGGTGCTAGTGCGGGGTGCATTTTTAGAACCGTTCGCACATCCCCTTCAACCTCTTCTTCTCGATAGGCATCGCACAGCACCATCAACATACATCGGTCGAGTCCTATCGAGGTTTCGATGACGTATGGAATAAATTTGGATTGCGTTGCCTGATCGAAGACTTCCATTTTTTTACCCGAAAACTCTTGATGGCGTGTCATATCAAAATCGGTCCGATTGTGAACACCCTCTACCTCCTGCCAGCCGATAGGGAAATGGTAGTGAATATCAGCTGCTGCGCGTGCATAATGAGCCAATTTATCCTGTGGATGTGGCGCCACGCGTAAATGTTCTTTGCGGATTCCAAGCTCTAGATGCCAAGACATACGCTTTTCTAACCATTCATTGTATGCTTCTTCATCTGTCCCAGGAGCCACAAAATATTGCATCTCCATTTGCTCAAATTCTCTCATACGGAAAACAAATTGCCTAGCAACCACCTCGTTACGAAACGCCTTTCCAATTTGTGCGATTCCAAACGGAATCGACACTCGACTGGTGTCCATCACATTCTTCATATTGACGAATATTCCTTGCGCAGTTTCAGGTCGTAGGTAGATCCCATCATTGTCGCCGGCAGCAGCCACAGCTCCAAACTGTGTTTTAAACATCAGATTAAACTGACGAACGGCCGTCCAATCGAAGGCACCAGAATCTGGAGATTTGATTTCATACTCATGAATAATGGCCTCAAGGTCTTCACATAATCCGTCGCGTGATCCAGCCGTATCCAGGGCCTCTTGGACCTTGGCTGCTTGATCAACTTTCCCATCTTTTTCTAGCTTAGCGATAAGTCCTTCGATTAAGTGATCCGCTCGATACCGCTTCTTGGATTGTTTGTCATCAATCATAGGATCATTAAACCCATCAACATGACCACTTGCCTCCCACACCTTGGGATGCATAAAAATCGAGGCATCAAGCCCAACAATATTGGCATGCTTCCTTGTCATGGCCTTCCACCACTGATCACGGATATTTCGGCGAAGCTCCACGCCCATCGGTCCGTAATCATACACAGCGCCAAGGCCCCCATAAATTTCGGAAGAGGGGTAAATAAACCCTCGTGCCTTGCTCAAGGAAACGATTTTATCGAGTTGTTGGAGGTGTTCGATCGACATAAAAAAGCCTTATACTCAACTGATTATGATTAATTCATTGGAAGATAGGCAAAATGAAACCTTCTAAAGTAGGGGTCTTAGGGGCTACGGGAGCAGTTGGGCAGATGTTTTGTCGCATGTTGGAACATCACCCATGGTTTGAGGTAGCCATTGTTGGGGCCTCTGAAGCCTCCTCAGGAAAACGCTATCGAGATGCTGTCACGTGGAGATTGGATTCAGAGATGCCTTCTGGGGTCGCCGATTTAACGATTCAATCCTGCACTCCAGAGGCGTTTGAGGGGGTGGATCTTGTGTTTTCTGGGTTAGATTCAACGGTTGCGGAGAATACAGAGCTTGCGTTTGCAGAAGCTGGATGTACCGTAGTCTCAAACGCGAGTGCTCATCGTATGCATCCTGACGTTCCTTTAGTCGTACCCGAGGTGAATGGAGATGTGCTACGATCATTGTCACAACCATGGAGTGGACAGCTTGTGACCAATCCAAATTGTGTGGTGATCCCATTAGTCATGGTATTAAAGCCCATCGTGGATAGGTTTGGTATAGACTCTGTGCATGTGACATCCATGCAGGCCTTATCTGGCGCTGGGTATCCCGGAGTGTCTGCGATGGATAGTGTGGGCAATATTCTACCCTTTATCCCTGGAGAAGAGCCCAAAATTGAAACAGAGCCACTCAAAATTCTTGGCCGAGATCTGGCGATTCGCTCTACAGCGGTGAGGGTCCCTGTAAGGCATGGCCATCTGTTAAGTATCCATCTTGGGTTTGAAGGAGCCACTCCTTCTGTGAATGAGGTCTCTCAATTATTGCAAACGTTTGAAACACCATCTTGGATGAAGGGATGTCCAAGTGCCCTAGACAAGGTGATCAAGGTGTATGATGACCCTATGCACCCGCAACCACGATTAGTCGAACAAGTAGGGCAAGGCATGGCCGTCCATGTCGGTCGAATTCGTGGGGAAGGTCCTTTGGGTATCTCATTGATGGCGTTAGGTCATAATACCATTCGTGGTGCGGTTGGTTGTGCCTTGTTGAATGCTGAGGTGCTTGCACTCCACCAAAGCTAAGTCCGTTGGCTCTGCTGGTGGTGATGCAGATGGTTGCGAGTGAATCCTCTCTAAGGATAATCAAAGAGCCGATTCAAAATTTATTTCGAGTTGAATGTAAGGAATGAGTGCGCTGTGGTTCTGTAAAGGACGATGGTACATATAGATCAAAAACACCAGGATTGTCGATCCTGGGATTTCCTTCATTCGATAGCCTGGGTTGAAAGCCCAGGCTGTTGTTCTCGACAGCGACGAGAATCCATCCCCTTCGCATGGGCCCTAGTTTTTTTCCTAGGGTTAATGATGATGCAATCTTCTGCCAACGCGGTGGCTCAGCTCTCTTCACAAGCAGAAAACGGCTGGACACATACATTTGAGGGGAATGTCTGGCCAGATAATGTCTGGAGGGGCGATCTAAACGATTTCGACGTGGTTGAGGCGACTCTGCCTGGCGCGACTGGACCTGGCGCGCTACTCCTTGAGGGTAATGAATCGGGTCGGTCTATTCTATTTCGACGACAAAAAAGTGGGTTTGGCTCCTGGTCTTTCATCATTGAGCAAACATTCGTGAGCTCGTCTGTCAATAGGCACAAGGTGATGCTTTTTGTAGACGATTCGCTGACACAAGCGTCCATAAATGGATATGGAGTGTCTACCGGTGGATCTGGAGATGAGCGCCGTTTTAGCCTGTTTCGCCTAGATAATGGGGATGAACACCTTTTGTTGTCCCACCCATTGGAAGCGATTGATGGGGTGTATCGAGTGACGGTTACAAGGGATGAACAATTCAAGTGGTCCCTCAAAGTAAATGACCTTACTCCTACCCGTGACCCAGAGGAGGGATCCGGGGAGAAGGTTGAACTCATCGATTCGACCCATACAGAGGCACGTTTTTTTGGGATTCGCTTTCGGTATACGTCATCGAGGCGAAAAAGCACGACAATCGATGATCTCACTTTTATCGCAGGAGAGCTTCCCCCAGCCGTCGCTATCGATACTGAGGCGCCAATGGTCACAGGACTCTATTATGGGCTTACAACTCCAGACACCCTGTTCATTGTGGTTAGTGAGCCTTTGGATCAAACAAACATCATGGTATCAAGCCCCAGCTCCATAGCCACAGCAAATTATCATAGTAAACGCGTTTGGAGCTTACCCACGGCCCAACTTGGGAATTGGGCACCCACGTCCGATCCACTACGCATCGAACCATTACGAGATTGGTCAGGGAATGAATCTGCTACTCTAGTTGCTCCCACTCCTTCCAGGTACCCTTCACCGGGCGACATCGTCGTGACAGAAGCCATGATTCGACCTTTAGAGGATGATTACGATGGACAGCCAAATCAATCTCAATATGTTGAGGTTTACAACCGCACTGATGAGTCTTTATGGATTCCTTCTCTCAAGTTTCATTTAGGATGGAAAGAAGATGGTGGAGCGTCTTGGAAGGAGTCTCTTTGTGTATCATGCCAAATCATTCAAGGGTTTGTAGCCCACCAAATCCCTCCTAAGTCCTTTGGGTTGATCTTTCCTGAGCCAGAGGAAGGATCTACCGCTATATCTCAAAGTCGAGTGACCCAAGCACATCCAGAACTACCTCTTACAATTCCCTTTTGGCAGGTGGATGCAAAAACTTTGGGCTTTCACTCAACAGAAAATCAACTCTATGTAGCGGTTCAATATCAAGATAGAATGGCTCATATCATGGATTCTGTACGATTGATGGAGCAAAGTCACCATCCACTGGTTCCGACGACCAAGGGACTCTCATTGGAGCGACTTACCAGTACAAAGGCCACTCAACAAACGAACCCCGGTGGGGAATCTTGGCATTATCTAGATGGTTGGAATCCAATCCATTGGGTGTCTAGCGCCCATCCATCGGGTGGTACACCAGGCCAGATCAATCCATCGCAAATTCATCCAGCTCAAAGCCCCAGGGAATCATGGGTGAGCCTTTCACCTACAACCTTTTCGCCAAATCGAGATGGAGTCGATGACATTCTTCGTATCGAATACGAGCTCCAAAGCCCTGACTATCTGATAGAAGCGACCCTTTATACAACTCAAGGGCTCCCAATTGTCCATCTCACTCGAGGGCAGTTGGCCGGGACTCGGGGTCAACTCATTTGGAAAGGGTGGATGGATGATGGCACGGTTGTACCCGCAGGACTGTATCTATTACATGTCCGTGCCTTTGGAAGTACTAAAGCCAAACCCAAGTCCATTACGAAGCCTGTGGGTGTGTATCGTTAGCGAAAACTTTACCCATGATGTTGGCATGTTGAGGCTTGATAAAGACGCTTCGTATGATCTCCACCTGATCTGAATCAACTACAAAATCTGGGTGTCGCCTTCCAAAATACTCTCCACTCACTTTGAGCATGGATACGAAAATTGGATTCTCTGGATCATCCATTTTATCCTGAAACCATTGTCGATTGGCCGCACTACAAGCAGATGTCGTTTTTTCTTCTGGCACAACCATCCACGTGACAATATCTAAGTCTGGTTCCATATAGATTCGATAGCGGTCATCTTGAGCTGCGATTTCCTCACAGAAATCAAGCGCATATTGACGGCTTAGCTTCAGGTAATCACCAATCCCCTCATCTCTTCGCATAGGAAGGAGCTGAATCGTAGCCCAGAACGCAGCACTTACTTGCCCAGGGCGGGAACACTCGAGGGTAATCTCTCCAAGATGGAGATCTGACGGCATAAAATAGGTGTAGGGAGAGTCATGATCATACACCTTTGAAACACTCGGATCTTTGAATAAAATGCTTCCACATCCATAGGGTTGCAAACCGTGCTTGTGCGGATCGATTACAATACTATCACTTTCGGCTACGGCTAACCATGGCTCGCGTCGAATCCCAAGGTCTCCCGAAATTAAGCCGAAAAATCCCCCATATGCTGCATCCACATGCACTCGAACACCATATTCCCTAGCAATCGGTAGTATCTTGTCAAGCGGCTCAACCTTCCCATGACCTGTAGATCCCATCGAGACAACGAGGGTGCCAATCTTGTCAGCATGACGACGAAACTCATCAAGATCAAGGTATCCATCTTCTGCTAGGCCTAATTCAATGAAATCAAGCCCAAGAAGTTTGCTCATTCTAGGGTGTGTATAGTGGGAATTTTTACTTGCAGCAATCGCTTTGCCAGGGTGAAGCTCGCGACCAACCCAAAGAGCCTCTAAATTGGCGATGGTTCCACCTGACGTGAGGTGCCCCAAATATGTATCGCCATACCCAACCATTTTCGACATCTCTTTCATGATTTCTCGCTCCATATTGGAGGTTGGGAGACCACATTCATCCGAATGATTATTAGGATTTACCGTCATGGCAAGTGCGTAGGATGCCCATGCAATGGGGTGTGGTGGCTTGATCATTTGTCCAATGTATCTGGAATGATGCATGGGGAAGTTCATCTTTAATCGGTCCACCAACTGCCCCATGACCTCGTCCATTTGGTCCAAATCTATGGGTAAAGGGGTTGGATCTGGACCGTACTGCCCTCGCCAGCCATCCAGGTCTTTAAGATGTTTCTCTAAAAGGGGTAAAAACTGGGAATACTCGTATAGCTCCATCTTGTCTCCTACTCGATTTTCTATGGGTCGTATCTCTACTACATCGTCTGTTCTTTCATGCTCCTTACAACTCTATCGCGATCCCGGCCGAAAGCACTTGGCTCACTTGAATGTCTGGGCTAAAATCCCTGTCATAGACCAAATCAAACTGAAAGGTGGTGCGAAGATAAGAATTGATCCGCCCGACAAACTTGTTGCTCAGGTTCACATCCGTCTCTTTAAACGGATCTACTAGCGAAGTAAATGTATCAAGGTTTCCAATGTATTGCACATTTTCCATGAGTTGTTCCTTAAAGGCAAGACCCATGGTAATCCCCCCTTCGTTACGCACTTTGTCGTTACCCTCTAAACCATATCGTGATCCAATGGACGATCGTCGGACGTAGGTTTGCTTGAGTCCCAATCCAAACTCCAATGAATATTGTCCCGTGGTCATCGCAAGGCCTGCGTTTTCTGAAAACACCAACGGGGCCAACCACGATGAGACCAGTTCGTCAGGGTCATTGGGATCACTCGCATATTTAAATCCTTCATTAAACTGAGTCGACACCATGAGATTTGCAAAGACATTAATCTTGCGATTATCAGGACTCAGGCTGTAAAGAAATCGGTGTCTGAACTCAATGAGATCCTCTGTTTTTCGACTTCCTGTGTTTTCTAGACGCGCATATCCGTATTTGAGCGTGAGCCTTGTACCATACTGGAACCGCTCGTCACGATAGAGATAGAGGGCATTCGATTCCCCCGTGATCGCAATCGTATTGACACCTCCCTTGGACCAATTCCTATAGCTCGCCTGCGTTCCATTGACGCCCCCTGACCATGAGAACTCTCCCCCGCGCAGCGTGTCCGGAAAGACAATAGATTGTTGAGAAACTGCAGGTGAGATGGAAAATGCAACCCAAATCAGCAGGAACATTCCTACAAAGGCGGCGCGACACAATGCACGACACAATGCACGAGCCACCAAATTTTGGTTCACGTATTGGCTGTAGTGGGTCAAATTTTGGACCTGGCAGTTAGACAAATGGGTAGGTTTATGCATCACTAGAGTTGGAATCATCAACATGTGCTCACGGTATGAAGGTAATCAATGGGGGCTCATCTTAGCAATGACGGAGCAAGAACAAGTCGTGTATCCTTAGTTGATTTCTGCATGGTTCGTCTTTATATTTAATGTTCTGTCAGAAATTCGGACTTTGCCCGGTCGTCTAATGGCAGGACAGCTGGTTTTGGTCCAGTATGTGGGGGTTCGAGTCCTCCCCGGGCAACACACTCTCAAAGCTTGGAGCTAGGATCCCAGGCTCAATTGTAACTTACCTGATGCGTACGGGGTATTTTTGGAATCACCACTCGCCATCTTTGCGGGACGAAGCAATCAAGCTTTAGGGCGTGCTATAGCTGAGCATTATGGTGCTTCACTTGGCGATGTGACCATCAAATCGTTCTCTGATGGTGAGCTATATATTAAGTTTGAGCAGAGTATCCGAGGTGAGGATATTTACATTATCCAATCTACCCCTCCGCCGAGTGATACTATTTTTGAGTTACTTCTCATGCTGGACGCGGCAAAACGTGCCTCTGTTCGGAGAGTTACAGCGGTTATCCCATACTTTGGGTATGCACGTCAAGACCGAAAAGATCAACCTCGAGTCTCAATTGCTGCAAAACTGATGGCGAACCTCATTACTGAGGCAGGGGCCGATCGTGTTTTGACCATGGATCTTCATGCGGCTCAAATTCAAGGGTTTTTTGACATCCCTTTAGATCATTTGTACGCAAGTAGAGTGTTTATCGACTATTTTGCGGCCAATCCTATTGAAAATCTTGTGGTCGTTGCCCCTGATGTGGGTTCTTTAAAAATGGCTCGCTCCTACTCGAAACGTTTGGGTGCCACATTAGCATTTATCGATAAGCGACGCCCCGCTCAGAATGTTGCAGAAGTGATGAACATCATCGGAGACGTTGAAGGGAAAAATGTACTTATCGTGGATGATTTAATTGATACTGCTGGAACCATCACCAATGCTGCTGTCGCGTTGAAGGAGCGCGGTGCATTGAGCATCCAGGCGGCCTGTACCCACCCTATCCTGTCGGGTCCTGCGTTTCAACGCATTGAGGACTCACCCATCGACATGATGTTGGTCACCGACACAGTCCCATTATCTCGCCCCTCAAGCAAGCTCAAAGTGCTGAGTGTGGCTGCCATATTCGCTGAAGCCATCCAACGGATTCACACGAATGACACCATCAGTGCGTTGTTTAATGACTAAGTCTTTGCAATAGCTCACTGAGTTTCAATAACCTAAACATCATCTATCATGACGCCTCCGGAAGTAACAAAAATAGAAGGAATCAAGCGCGAGCTTGGGCGTAAATCAGCGTCCAACCTTCGTGCCTCCAGACGAGTTCCTGCTGTTTTGTATGGCCCAAACGTCACAGATAATATCCACTTTTCGGTCGAAGAGATCGCGTTGGAAAAAATTCTGTCCGTGCCTACAACAAAACTGCAAGACATTACCATTGACGGCCAGAATTACAGGACTTTATTAAAAAATGTGGAGTTTGATCCGATTACGGACAAGCCTCTACACGCAGATTTTTATGTCCTTAGCGATTCCCATCCAGTAAGCCTAAAAGTTCCTATTCGATTGATTGGAACTCCTCGTGGTGTTCTTGAAGGGGGTGGACGCATGTTCCAGCCACTCAAGATTATGCGTATTAAGGTGCTTCCAGACAAAATTCCTGCTGATTTTTCGCTTAATGTAAGCCATCTAAACATTGGTGATGTCTTGCGAGTTTCAGATGTTGACATGGATGGGATTATCCCATTGGACGCAAGCACAAGAACCATTGTTGTCATTAAACCACCTAAAGGAGCACTTGTTGAAGAAACCCCTGAGCTTGAAGAGGGTGATGAGGATGAAACAAGTGACGCTTCAGAATCAGGTAGTGGTGACGATGGTAGCTCTGAAGAAAGCAACGAGTCATAAATCCATTATGAGTGTCAATTCTAGGGGAAGACAGGACGAATTGATGCTCTTCATGGCCCCATCGCGATGAAAATGATCACAGGACTCGGTAATCCAGGCAATGCATATTGGGACACACGTCACAATGTAGGCTTTGATATTGCCGATGTCCTGATTGATCAATATGGTCAGGGTGAGCGATCGAACACGGGCTCCTACGAAATAGCAGAATGTCGTTTCAAAGGTCAAACGTTTATGGTGATGAAGCCCATGACCTTCATGAATCGAAGTGGTAGTGCCGTAACCAAAGCACTAGCTCACACTCAGGTCTCCTTGGATGATATGATTGTATGTTACGACGATTTGAATCTACCCCTTGGTGAACTCCGCATGAAGCATGGAGGTAGTGCTGGGGGGCATAATGGTATTCAAGATATCATCGATCAAACTGGGACCCGTGAATTTCCACGATTACGATTTGGTATAGGCAACGATTTCCCCCGAGGAATGCAAGTTGAATATGTTCTTTCACGATTTTCTTCGAGTGAGAAGGAAATTGTGGATGAGGCTACAGAACTTGCAGTTGAAGCCCTTACAACCTTCATCCGAGCTGATCTAACCACAGCAATGAATCACTTTAACAAGAAGACTATACAACCAAAAACTCAAACATAAACTCATGTTAATCACACTCATCTCTCTGATACCCGCAGCGGGTATCCTAGCCTTGCTCTTCACGGCAATCAAAAGCCAGTGGGTAGCCAAGCAAGAGGTCGGAACAGAAAAAATGGCTCGTATTGCGGAAAGCATTACTGAAGGAGCTATGGCATTTCTCAAAGCGGAGTACAAAATCTTATCCATCTTTGTGGTGCTTGTGGCTGCCCTTTTAGGATTTTCCGCAGATGCTGAAACCTCATCACCATTCGTTGCCTTATCCTTTATCGTCGGAGCTGTCTGTTCCGGCCTAGCTGGATTTATCGGTATGCGTGTCGCAACCAAAGCCAATGTTCGCACGACTCATGCCGCTCGTACTAGCCTTGGCGCAGGTCTTAACGTCGCTTTTGCGGGTGGATCTGTCATGGGCCTTGGTGTTGTAGGACTAGGCCTTTTGGGTCTTGGTGGCCTATTTTTCCTTTACCAATCGATGTTTGGACTTGAAGTGGATGGGGTAAACAAGGTCCTTACCGTTATCACTAGTTTCTCTTTTGGAGCCTCTTCGATCGCTCTGTTTGCACGTGTAGGTGGGGGAATCTATACCAAAGCTGCGGACGTGGGGGCTGACCTTGTGGGGAAAGTCGAAGCAGGAATCCCTGAAGATCACCCACTAAACCCTGCTACGATTGCCGATAATGTTGGTGATAACGTTGGAGACGTTGCCGGTATGGGCGCCGATCTGTTTGAATCGTATGTTGGCTCTATCATTGGAGCCATGGTCTTGGGTGCAGCCTTCATGGTTGTACCAAGTTTTGCAGACAGCATCGACTTTGAAGGATTAAACGCAGTCATTTTACCTATGGTTTTGGCAGGTGTTGGAATTATCACCTCCATTATCGGGACCTTTTTTGTGCGTGTGAAAGAGGGTGGAAATCCTCAAAAAGCGCTCAATATTGGTGAGTTTTCAGCGGCCCTGATCATGCTTGTAGCATCTTATTTCTTGATTACGTGGATTCTTCCTGCACAATGGACCTTTGATGGGAAAGAATACAGCGCTCTTGGGGTGTTCTGGGCAACATTATTCGGTCTAGGTGCAGGCCTCACCATCGGTCTCATTACTGAGTATTACACGGGTACGGGCACGCGTCCAGTCCTTTCGATTGTGCGTCAATCCTTGACTGGATCTGCAACCAATATCATTGCTGGACTTGGTGTAGGGATGATCTCTACTGCGATTCCAATCATCATCATTGCTGTCGCCATTTTAGGAGCTTACCACTTTGCAGGTCTCTATGGAATTGCGATTGCGGCTGTGGGAATGCTTTCCAACACAGGGGTGCAGTTGGCTGTTGATGCGTATGGCCCGATTTCTGACAATGCCGGTGGTATTGCCGAGATGGCTGAGCTTCCAAAAGAAGTACGTCAACGTACCGACAAATTGGATGCAGTTGGTAACACGACTGCTGCCATTGGAAAAGGTTTTGCGATTGGATCTGCAGCGTTGACTGCACTCGCGTTATTCTCAGCATTCATCACATCTTATAACGTTGCCAATCCAGACAATCCACTTGTTTCGATCTCTATCACCAATCCAAGTGTGATGGCATCCCTTTTTGTGGGAGCCATGTTGCCGTTCCTTTTCTCTGCGCTTTCTATGCAAGCTGTGGGTCGTGCTGCCATGGCTATGATTGAGGAAGTACGCCGTCAGTTTAACACAATTCCTGAGCTTCGTGCCGCATTGGATGTGATGACCAAAAACGATGGAAAAGAAATGGATACATGGAGTGATGCGGATCGCAAAATTTTTGATGCAGCAGATGGAAAGGCTGAGTATGCAAAATGTGTGGAGATTTCCACAACAGCTTCGATCCGTGAAATGGTCCTTCCTGGGCTTCTCGCAGTTGCCGTTCCAGTCGCTTTTGGTTTCCTTGGCGGTGCAGAAATGCTTGGTGGGCTGCTTGCCGGTGTGACAGCATCAGGTGTATTAATGGCCCTATTCCAGTCTAATGCGGGTGGAGCTTGGGATAATGCCAAAAAAATGATCGAAGAAGGTGTCGAGATTAACGGCGAGATGTATTACAAAGGATCAGAGCCTCACAAGGCAGCTGTCGTTGGTGATACCGTAGGTGATCCTTTCAAAGATACCTCTGGACCTTCACTCAACATCTTGATCAAGCTTATGTCTGTTGTGGCACTTGTGATTGCCGGTATGATTTAAGCCTATGTATATCCTCAAGTGGATTTTTGACCATGACTTGAGACTTCATGATTTGATTCATCCCCCTTTATCGCAAATGGGGGATGAACCATCTCATTCAAAAGTTTCGGATCGTTCATTAGAAGATTTTTTATCCCCTGATCCGACCTATTCACGTTTTTATTTTAGTGCGACTAATCTTGATGCCGAACATTTTGGCTTGAGTATTTATCCTCAGGTTGAGTCTTTTTTTAGTGGACTCGACCATCACTTTGGCGAAACGGCCCGGTGGACGACAAGAGGACCTCAAGTGTCGATTTACCAGTGTATGCAGGCACTCTACCATGGACAGTGTGTGATTGTTACTCCTCCTAATGAAACGGTTGATCCTGAAATCTTACGATCCATGAGTATTACATCTGGTGAGGAGCCTACCAAGCACCGTGCTTTATTGGGTGATCAACTCCAAAAAGGCCATACAGTCTTGTTCAAAGAACAATCTCATCATGGCTACGATCTCCAGATGTACACTCCACGTAATATCTACGGCGACTTATTCGCCTTCATGAAAAACCTTGCCTTCTTAGACCCAGAGCAAACTCCAACTCGTTTGTTTAGTATTAATGCCAAACGGATGAGATCAGAGCGTCAATTTTATTTTGAGATGTGGAGCCTTGACCAACCTCCTCATGGCTTTGAAGAGGTGTTTCCCAAAACCGATGCCCCGTACTGATCTGTAGAGGGCAGTGGATACCTCACAACGTGTGTCGATTCAGAATCTTCATCGACATAGTGAAGCAATACTCCGTTATCCCCCATAACAAATTCACTGAATAGCGTACCTGTTCGAATCGATTGTAAGTAATCGCCTGTTTCTGAGTCATATAGATCTATACGACTCATTAATCCATCTGTTCTACCCGAAAAAGAGATCCATAACATTTGATCGAACACATGGATATGTCCAATGGATCGCTTGGCTTTGGGATTGATGGTAAAGTATCGACCCAAATCGTTTTCACCTTGCACCAGGAGTTGTTCGTTTTCTTCAAATCCTACAAGATCCCGACTCCAACGCAAGGTCCCATCTGAATTGTAACTACGAAGGTAATCAAAGTAGAAAGCTCCAAATACTAATCGATTTTGATTACAAAGGACGGCTCCATCGCGATGAAAGATAGAGGACTGACTAAATCGTGGTATCTGTTGAAAGTGTGCTTTAATGATGCCTTCTGTGTCTAGATAAGCGAACATCCCTTTCTTGTGATGATTTTCTAGCAACACATAAAACGAACCGTCTGTACACGTCGCCAACCTTGAAGGCGTCACTCGATCGAGTTCAATAGTACGATCCCACTCACCTTTTAATGTCCATTCCACAATGCGTCGATTCACGACGTCGGTTAAGAAGAGTCCATTGGATGAGGGTTGTATGTCAAACAGGTTCCCTACTTGATGTGTCCCTTCCCCCAAAGGATATATCCATTCCTCTCCATACGCTAGATGAAGCCCTGATGAGATATCAAACGCTATGACACTTTCACGGCGGAAGTCTAAAAAAGCAAGGGAATAATCGTCCAACAGGGTCATTCTATTTAAGAAGTAGTACCCCTTTGACTGCAGATCAAGCGTATCTAGGGCTTCGCCAAGATCAATCCACTTCAATCTGTCGGCTTTCTGTGGCGTGACATCTGATAAGGACTGCGCATTCGTCAAGGAGGCGCCCCATGTCAAAAAACTGACCAGCAAAGCAATCCCAGCAAAAAAGCAGGATCCTCGAGTGGACCCTGAATGATAGATTCCTGGCGTACTCATCGCGACCACACCGTGTTATTGCGAGACTTCTCACCGGTGCAATGTCTTGTCAGTGTAAAGCCAAATATTTGGAAGATAACGTAGGACTTGCAGTACTGATCACGGCCAGAGCATCCCATACGTTGACAAGGACCTGGGCCCCAAAAAGCATCCTCGGATGCGGCTGCGTTCATGAGTTCTGCGACATAACCACGTTGATCCATCCGAAAAGAGGCATCTGGACGGATCACGCTGTTCGGTTGACACCCGAATGCAAAAGCCCCATCTGTTGTGAAAATGATCGAGCTTTCCACTCCAGGAATTGGGTCTTCCGTGGTCGATGCGTTTGCTGAGATAGGTTGAAGCAAGAGTCCTAAAAGGAGTGTGCATAGCCCTATGCAGGAGTATTTATAGGTTATCTTCATGAGAGTGATGGATGTTGAGTTAGGATTTTTGGAGGACGTGTGTGCGTGATACACAACCATCCCCCTGCGTCTCTAACAGAGCCTTCACATCTCGATTCCTTACACGATTAAATGATTATTTTTTTATCTCTTTCGACAAAAAAAGATCATCCTTGAGGACATTTGGGAGTCAAACGGTTGACCATCATAATGGCCTGCCATCACTTCAATGGATAGACCCACCTCAGCAAACTGTTTTTCGAACCACGATTGAGGGTGTAATCGCACCTCTTCACGTGCGTGATATTCCTCTGGAAGGTCCTCGATCACGTCATCTTCCCCCTCCAGAGCAGTGCGTGGTGTGTGCTTCTCGAAGTGCATTTCCTTGACAACACGATCTACATTCAAAGATCGTTTGATATGTACATTATAGCCGGGTATGGACTGCTCTTCCAATTCTTGAAGGTTAGAAACAACCCATGTGGGATTGAGTGTATCCATTAAGAACCATCCATCAGTGGCCATCATCTGAACCACAGCATCGAGCACGCGTCGATCATCCATTGGATCAACGAAGTAGCCAAAAGAGGTGAAAAGGTTAAAAATCCCATCAAATGTTGTTGGCAGGGGCTCTCTCATATCTCCCTGAAGAAAGGTAACGGATGAAGACACCTGAGCCTGTTCTGCCTTCAATCTTGCGTCCTTTAACGATTGAGATGATAAATCAAGACCTGTAACCGTGAACCCTCGTTGAGCTAGAGCAACGGAGTGCCTTCCCCGCCCACACCCTAAATCTAAGACATGAGAAGGCGGAGTAATATTGAGATCTCTTTCGAGCCAATCGACCAATTGTAATGCCTCTTGTCCATCTCGGTGTGCATATAGTAACTTATAGAATTGAGTATCAAACCACGTGGCATACCAAGGCTTGGATTCTGGTGAGGATGAGTCGGATCCTTGGGGCATAAATCGAGGGTTATTCGTGGGTTTTCGTAAATTGGCGCATCATGAAATCGGAGAAATATACAGACAAACTAGCTTCCTCTATACGAGAAACCGAATCGGTCGCATGCATCGGTTTAGATCCTGTTCCAGAACGACTTCCTCCTTCCATTCTTGAGAATGAGGACTCTCTAGACCAACAAATTCTGACGTTCTGCAAGGAAGTTGTCGATGTGACCACGCCGTATGCTGCCGCATTTAAAGTCAATACTGCCTTTTTTGAGCAACTTGGCGCTCGTGGATGGGAAATGATGGAAGAGTTTGTTGAATACATCCCTGAGGATAAAGTGGTCATTCTAGATGCGAAGCGTGGTGATATAGGGAATACTGCGAAGGCCTATGCGCGTGCACTATTTGATGCAGTGGGAGCAGATGCTGTAACGGTGAATCCTCTCATGGGTCTAGAAACACTAGAGTCTTTTGTCGAGGAGGAGTGGCAAGGCATGTATGCCCTCGTTTGTACGTCCAATCCTGGAGCAGAGCAATTTCTAAAATTACCCTTGCTTGAAGGGGGAACCCTTTCAACAGCAATCGCTGAAGCTTTGGTCGAATTTCAGAAAGACCCACTTGTGGAGGGTTCTGTCGGTCTTGTATTGGGAGCAACCCAGCCCGAGGATGCAGAGGCCGTTCTCGAAATCTCTGGTGATGCACCTCTCTTAATCCCAGGTCTGGGTGCTCAAGGCGGTGACGTTGAAGCTTGGGTAAAACTTTTGAAGTCGTATCGCGGTTTACCTCTATTTAACTCTAGCCGGGCCATTTTGTACGCTCATGAAGAAGACGACACTGGCTTAAGTTGGCAACAAGCGACAGAAATTGCAGCTCTAACGTTTAAGAACTCTTTACAGGCGATTACCACGCATGTAATTGATTCAATGAATCAGTGAAAACCATTATCCTATACACCGACGGAGCATGCTCTGGCAACCCCGGACCGGGCGGGTGGGCTGCATTGCTCATGCATGGCGATCATGAAAAAATGCTTTCTGGGGCAGATCCCAATACCACCAACAATCGTATGGAAATGATGGCGGTGATTGAAGGTCTAAGAGCTTTGCAAGAACCTTGTCTTGTGCGTGTACATAGTGATTCGGCCTACATTATCAATGCCTTTACACAAGGGTGGATTGACAATTGGATACGTCGTGGATGGAAAAAAGCGGACAAAAAGCCTGTCGAAAATCAAGATTTATGGCGTGATATGATGCAAGCCATGGAAAGACACACTGTGGAATGGGTCAAAGTGAAAGGTCATAGTGATGATGTGCTCAATCAGCGTGTGGATGAGCAAGCTGTGATGGAATCTAAGCGAATCGCGTAATATTTTTTGTAAAGCCTGCTTGACATTATACTTACAGGGAGTTAACTTTGTAAAGTATACTTTACACATTATCTCTCCACATGATGAAAAAACAAAAAATTATTGAATTAGCGATTTGGACAGGCATATGGCTTTTATCCATTCTAATTGCAACCTATGGCCCCCTTTTATTGTGGGATGCCACTTTCATATTAACACCTATAAGTATTGGTTTGACGCTTGCTACAGGCTTGATGATGATTTTAGTTAATAAGAATCTATTTGATACGATGGACGAGCTTCAAAAAAAGATGCAGCTCCAAGCGACAGCGATTACACTGATACTCGTAATGGTTGTTGGGCTTACCTATTCATTGTTGGATCTACATAATTTGATTCAAGGTGACGCTGAAATCAGCTTACTTGTCATGTTTATGGGCGTTACCTACCTCACAAGTATTGCGATTATATCGCTACGTTATCGATGAAAAATCACGTGCGTGATCTTCGAAAAGCAAAACAATGGACACAAGATGATCTTGCCAAAAAGCTTCTTGTGTCCAGACAAACCGTGAACGCCATCGAGAACGGAAAGTTTGACCCCAGTATCGTTACAGCATTCAAGATTGCTGAAATCTTTGGTCAGTCAATTGAGTCTATTTTTGTCTTTCGTGACGACCATAATAATGACCATCTTGACGACCCACAATTGACATAGCTCCTCAATAGGTCGTTTTATTCATCCACTGTCTTGCATACGGCTCAAGGGGCGTATCATGCTGGCCGCGCAGTACTAGATGATAAGCTTGACGACAGATCATCCCACCATTATCAGTGCAAAGGTCTATCGGTGGGATATGTAGGGTAATGTCATGCTCATCGCAGGAAGACAGCAGTGTGTTTCGTAAGAGCGTATTAGCAGAAACACCCCCAGCCACAACCAATGTGCGAGCCCCTGTGTGCTCACAAGCCTCTATGGCTTTCTTTCGTAATACTTCTGTAATGGCAACATTGACACCCGCTGCAAGGTCCGGCAACTCATCTCCAAGTCGATGTTTAAGTTCGTCCTGTTCAAGATCCGACACAATCCCATACTCATCTTCAAGAAACCTACGAAGGTGTGTCTTTAGGCCTGAAAAGCTAAATTCATACGGCTGATCCAGCATAGATTGCGGGAATGAAAATCGATTCGGATCGCCAGTTTGTGCAAGTGTATCAACCACGGGTCCTGCTGGATACCCAAGCCCCATCATTTTCCCAATTTTGTCGAAAGCCTCTCCAGCCGCGTCATCTCGGGTCTCACCCAAAAGGCGAATATCCTCTGAGGACGGTCCACTGATGTGTTCCAATCGAGTATGTCCTCCACTCACAACAAGTGCCACGTATGGATAAGGGATGTCGTGGTCCTCTTTACCTACCCAAGCGGCCATTTTATGTGCATCCAGGTGGTCCACACCTATAAGAGGATATCCTGTTTGAGCGGCAAGACCTTTAGCAAAAGAGAGTCCAACCAATAGACTTCCCATCAGTCCGGGCCCCAGTGTAACGGCAATTCCATCCAACTCCTCAAGTGTCACGCCCGCTTCGGAAAGCGCACTCTCAACGACGGCGGTAATGGCTTGGTCGTGCGCGCGGGAGGCTAATTCTGGGACGACACCTCCAAAAGCTTGGTGCCCTAGTTGCGAAGACCGAACATTAGATAGGAGGTGTACCCCTTGGGAGACTGCAGCCGCCGTATCATCACACGACGACTCAATCCCTAGGAGTTTCACTTGTCCTCTTTCTTATCTGCGTCGTCAGCGTCAGAGGCATCTTCATCTTCAATCACCTCATAGTCTGCATCGACCGCATCATCACTCGACTCAGAAGCACCTGTGCTTCCAGCGGCATCTCCTTCAGCTCCTTCAGCGCCACCCTCTTCTGCTGCTGCTTGATAAATCTCCTGCGATGCAGAAGCCCATGCCGCATTTACAGTAGCAATTGCCCCTTCGATAGCCTCTAGATCTTCCCCTTCATTCGCTTTTTCAAGCTCTTCTAGCGCAGACTCAATCTTCGTTTTATTATCGTCTGAGATTTTATCTTTGTATTCATCGAGTTGCTTACGCGTAGAAAACACCAGGTTTTCAGCCTGATTTTTCACCTCAACCTGCTTGCGAAGTTTTTCATCTTCCTCCGCATGCTCTTCAGCGGCTTTGCGCATTTGTTCGATTTCAGAATCACTGAGACCAGAGCTGGATTCGATTCGAATGCTTTGTTCTTTTCCAGTGCCCTTGTCTTTTGCAGACACATTGAGTACACCATTGGCATCCATATCAAACGTCACTTCCACTTGTGGAACCCCTCGTGGGGCTGGCGGTATCCCATCCAAATGGAACCGACCAAGTGTGCGGTTGTCTTGTGCCCGAGCACGTTCACCCTGAAGAATATGAATCTCCACACTGCTTTGATTGTCCGCAGCTGTTGAAAAGACTTCCGTTTTTGATGTAGGAATCGTGCTATTAGACTCAATTAGCTTGGTCATTACACCGCCTAGGGTTTCAATACCGAGAGTGAGTGGTGTTACATCCAACAAGACAACATCCTCAACATCCCCAGCAAGGACACCCCCTTGAATCGACGCTCCAACAGCTACCACCTCATCAGGGTTCACCCCTTTGCTAGGCTCCTTGCCAAAAAACTCATTGACCACTTCTTGTATCTTAGGAATACGTGTAGACCCCCCTACAAGAATCACTTGATCAATCTCATTCTTCGTAATACCTGCATCCTTAATCGCCTTCTCACATGGACTGATAGTACGCTTGACCAAGTCGTCAACTAATTGCTCAAATTTTGAGCGCGTGATGTCCAGATTGATATGTTTTGGCCCAGCATCTGTCGCTGTAATGAATGGCAGGTTTACATTCGTTTTTTGAGAACTGGAGAGTTCAATTTTCGCTTTCTCGGCAGCATCTTTTAATCGCTGCATAGCCATAGGATCTTTGCGAAGATCCACACCTTCCTCTTTTTTGAACTCTTCGGCCAAGTAATCAATCAATTTCTGATCAAAATCATCGCCACCAAGGTGGGTGTCTCCACTCGTTGATTTTACCTCAAACACACCATCGCCAAGCTCGAGTACAGACACATCAAATGTACCTCCACCCAAGTCATATACAATAATGGTTTGATCGGTCTCTTTTTTATCCAGGCCGTATGCGAGAGCTGCTGCTGTAGGCTCATTAATGATGCGCTTTACCTCGAGGCCTGCAATTTTGCCTGCCTCTTGAGTAGCTTTGCGTTGAGCATCATTAAAATACGCTGGGACTGTTACAACCGCTTCGGTAACCTTTTCACCCAAGTACTCTTCAGCCGTTTGCTTCATTTTTTGAAGCACCATTGCTGAAATTTCTTGAGGAGCATAAAGCCGATCATCAATTTTGATACGTGCAGTTCCGTCATCCCCTTTTTCTACGGCATACGCAACTTGACCGGACTCCTCCTTGACCTCATCGAACATTCGTCCCATGAAGCGCTTCACGGAAGCAACCGTTTTTTCGGGATTGGTAATCGCTTGACGCTTGGCAGGAGCACCCACCATACGCTCTCCATCTTTGGAGAAGGCTACAACCGAAGGTGTCGTCCGACCCCCTTCAGCGTTTTGAATCACCACAGGCTCACCGCCTTCCATGACGGCAACACATGAGTTGGTGGTTCCTAAGTCTATTCCTATGATTTTACCCATTTTTTTTTTTCCTTTTGTGCTTTCTTGCGAACAGAGAGAAGAGCGTCGCTTGCTGTGACGTCATCTCTCTACAAAAAACGTCGCAAGAGTGTTTTCAACGTTAATTCAGCTAGTATATGGCAATGATAGTGCCAAAGGGACAGTTCAGGCATAAACCTGCAATTTTGGCAGAATGTTATGCCAAATTCACGGCTTCTGTAGGCTCAACAGGTCCTGATAGAACGTTGGGTAGGAGATAGAGGCACAAGATCCACCTTTAATGACCGATGGAGAATCATCTGGATCTACACATGAAGCAAGAACGGCAGCAGCCATGGCAATACGGTGATCGTGAAGTGCATCTACCGTGAACGGTTTTGGACGAAAATCAGAACGGCCATAAATCACCATACCATCCGGTTTCTCTTGATACGACACTCCAGCTGCCTCAAGCACGGAAGCCATGGCAGAGAGTCGATCGGTCTCTTTAATGCGTAATTCAGATGCATCTCGGATCTCCGAAACGCCCTCTGCAAATGCCATAGCCACCATCAGAGCCGGTATCTCATCAATCACACCAGGAATTTGATCGCCAGCAAGTGTTATCGGTTTAAGAGTCTGACCTTGCTGTAACGACCGCATCATCAGGGAACCCTGAGGTTCGACTTCTGGGGCTTGCATCGGCAAGTCCACTGCATGCTCTGTTTCCCATGTAATATGAGCCCCCATTTGTTGGAGCACCTCAAAGATTTGAATTCGTGTTGGATTGCATCCAACTCCGGGCGCATTAATCTCAATATTGCCGTGAATCGCACTTAATACGGCCCAAAACGTGGCAGCTGAGGGATCTTTGGGCACTGTAAAAGAGATGGCCTGACAAGGCGTTAAGCTAGAGGTTCGAATCCATCCTTGATCATCTTTATCAAGATCTAGTAAACGCTCCGTATGATCTCGGCTTTGTTCAGGTTCACGCACCTCTACACCTTCTGAAAGAAACAATCCTGCAAGCAAAAGAGCCGATTTGACCTGTGCAGAAGCAACAGACAGATCAAAGATGACAGCGTGGTCGTCTTGTTGAGTACGCGTCGCATCTCGACCCAGCAATTGAATGGGAGCCTTTCCATCCCCGTTGGCTGTTTTGGATGCTACACCAAGACGTGAGAGTGGCTCAAGCACTCGCCCCATTGGACGACTACGCAGCGATGCATCTCCATCTAGTACGACGTTCACACCTGCTCCACCCAGCAGTCCCAATAGCAGACGCATCGTTGTTCCTGAATTGCCACAATCAAGAACTTCCTCCTCGTCAATCTTTATGTTTTGCCATCGATCCCTTCCAAATCCGCGAACAAGCACCTTTTGAGTTCCATCACACAGAGCACTGGGCTCCACCTCGATCTCTACTCCTAGAGCACGAAGACAGGCTAAAGTCGATTGGGGATCCTCTGCCAATGAGTACCCATCAATCATAGAATCTTCCTCCGATAGGCTCGCAAATAATGCGGCTCGATGGGCAATGGACTTGTCGGGGGGTAAATGGATCGTCCCAGCCAAACGGGTTGCCCCTGTGAGGGTTATATCCTGAAGTACTGACTCTGCCATAGATTATTGAGCAGCATTCAAGAGTGTTTGTGCATCTCTGGCTGCTTGTGTATTTGGATAGGTTTGCATTAGTCGGTCCAACCAAACACGCGCCTCACCGACATTCCCATCTAAAATTTGAAGCTCACCCAATCGGAACATAGATCTAGAGGCCCACTGTTCAAAGGCTTCGTACAACACAGTGACTTGTTCATATTCATTTTTGGCACGTGTAGCATCTCCTTCCAGCTGATAGCTTCGAGCATTGAGATAGTTTGCCTCAGCTACTTGTTCTCGAACGCCCACGGATCTGGCAGGAGCCAACACCTCCCGTGCCTCGACGAGCTTCCCTTGATCCATATAAAGTCTTGCCAATCCTGTTCGTGCTTGCAGTGAGCTGGGTTGCTCTGCAAGAAGTACACTATAGAGCTCAAGTGATTGCGCTTGATCGGCCTCGGATCCAAGTCTTCGGTAGGCTTCCGCTAAACCAAGCAACGCTTCCACTCTAAAGCGATCATCTCCATCTTGAAGCTGTTCAAACCAATCAATAGCACCCAGTAAATCACCCTCTTCCAAAGCCATTTGACCTAAGGTAGTGAGGCCGAATAACCGTTGCTCAGAGCCAGGAAATTGATTCACAAGGGTACCATACGCTTCTTTTGCCCCGTCGCGATCACCCAGTTGACGTTTCGCATCGCCAATTCCTGCGTAGGCCGCCGGAAGAGATGCCTCGCGGTTGGTCACACGGATATACTGCTCAAATTCTCGGATTGCCGCTTGGTAATCGCCAGACTGAACCAACGATTCGGCTTGTCTAAACCGCAATCGATCCGCAGTTGTCGTACTAGGATGACTCTCCAAAAAGGTTTCTAACAGCTCCTCAGCATCCGATTCTTCACCTAAAAAGAGCGTCGCATACTGAATTCCATCAATTGCATCGATGATGTAGCTGCTACGTGGGTAGGCTTCCAAGATTACTTGATATGCCTCAACGGCCGACTCATACTCCCCCGCATTGTAATAGGCATCCCCAATGGCAAACTGAGCTCTTGCAGCCCATGATATCCCTGGGCTTTGATCGATGAGGCGTTCAAACTCTTCAACAGCTTGAATCGTATTACCGAGGGTTAAGAATAAATAGCCAATGTTATACTGCGCTTGCTCACGCACCCTTGTAAAAGGATAAATCCGCAAGAGCTTTCGAAACTCTTCAATCGCCTCCATTTCCAATCCTGCTCGATAATAACTATTGGCGACTTGGAACATGGCATAATCCCCTCCTGGCTCCGCTCCAAAAGCTCGTTGATAGGTCTCGATTGCTTGATCATACGCACCTGTGGCAAAATAGGCATCACCCAAACGAAGGCGCGCATCTGTATCAAAGGGATAGAGCGCAATCGGGGGTGGATCGTAGTTAGACAAAAAAGCCTCCATAGGCTCAATCACAGCTTCATATTCCCCATTCATAAAGTGCGCCCAGGCCCAGGCGTATCGAGCGGCGCCCAAAAACTCATGACCAGGATATCGAGTCACAAATGACTCAAAGGATGCCGCTGCTTCACCATATTGCCTCAATTGAAACTGTGCATCTGCAGACCAAAACAACGATTCTGAGGCGAGTCTAGCCACGGTGGCCTGATCCTCCTCGCTAACCCCACGCACACGTTGCCCCTCTTGAAAGACACCCTCAAAAATAGGTTGTGCCTGTGCATATGCTTGATTGATATACAATACCCATGCTTTTTGGAAGCGTGCCTGGATTTTAGCGGCCGCAGCAACGGCTTGATGAGTCTCTGCAAGCTCAAATGCTTGAAGCGCCCGCGTATACTCGCCATTGGCAAAGTACACTTCCCCCAACAACGTCAATACATCACCTGGACGCTTCAGCGCGTCAATGTCTTGAGCTAACTGCCTCAACAATTCAATCGCCTCACCATACCGACCCCGTTCAAACAATACCACTGCGTACTCATACGTCGCCTCTTCAACAAACACCCCCTCCTGAAACCGTTCTTGAAACTCAACAAAGCGTTCAATGGATAGATCTAAACGATTGGCAAGCTTATGATTAACTGCTGTGTAATACAGTGCTTTCTGAGCAAGTTCATCTTCACCCCCTGAAGACTCTCCAAAGGACCTAGCCGCCCAATGATAGATTCCTTGATAATGATATACCCACCCCAGTCCGTAATGAGACATACGCTCCTCGGGTGTTCCTTTGGTCAGATTAATGGCTTGCAAATAGTAGCGTACCGCCTCATCATACCGCTGCAAAGCCTTATAACTCTCCGCCGCGAGATAGACTGCTTTATGCTCCGCCTCTCCTTCTACATAAGGCAATGCATCCAAAAAGGCCTGAGCGGCTTGCTCAAACTGTCGCTCTTGATAGTACGACTCCCCCAATGCTGTCCCAATGCGACGCGTCATGGGGTGAAAAGGATGTGCCTCTCGGAGTTGTTCGAATGTTTCGGCCGACTTGTCGTAGGCTTGATTTTCTAAATAGAGACGTCCAGCAGAATAGTAGGCTTCTGGTGCTTGGGGTTGCTCAGGCGTTTGTTGAGTTAACTCTAAGAAGGATGCAAGAGAACGGTCTAAATCACCCGCCTCAAGCGCGGTTTCTGCTTCCCAGTACAACACTCTTGCCAACTGTGCTTGATCAACTCGACTCTGCTTTGCCATCGTGAAATACCCCCGAGCTTTTTCGGGTCGGTTTGAGTCCCAATAATAGTGCCCAACGGTTTCATACAGCTGGCGTGCCATGGCACCATGTGGAAATGCCTCCCCGTACTCCATGGCCAACGGATCAACTTGCTCTGGTTGAGTCTCAAGGATCAGTCGAATGCGATGGAACCATGCAGACTCTTTAAGGGAGGCCTCAGCCTCAGGATGCTCACATAGGGTTTCAAAGCTCGATAACGCCTCCATCCATAGACCTTGATGCATTGCCTCCACAGCAGACTGATAGAGTTGCACAGCATCCGTTGGGTCAGGATTTGTTCCACTAGCGAATCCTTTAGAGACCGACAGCAAACAAATCAAACCAACTAGAGAAATGAAACGTGCTAGCCGATTCACGAACCGAGATAATGCAGTAAATGATCCAGGTTTAGCTCTAGCTCATCGTCCGATGGATCCGTTGAGCAGACAGGGTAATGCCCTTTTTGACGAAGGCCGTTAAAAAAGGGTTCCCAAGCTTGATCCGTCTCACCAACAACCACAAAGCATCCATGAAGCGATTCAGGCGTTGCTTGAGGGGGTTCAATAAAGTAAACCACGCGCAGTTGGACACGCTCAATACTAGCCAATAACGCTAAATCGGCATGACATTGAGCACGATCCTGAGTTTCAACACAAAATACTTGTGGGATCCCCTCCTTTATCCCCGCATGAGAAAACATCCAACCAAAAAGATCTTCCCGTCGTAGATGGCCTTGTGAAAGACCTGTCTCATCATCGACCACATGCAGAACCGTTGCACCCGATTGTATGAATAGTCGACATAGCTCCCATACATCTTTGCTCGAAGATACAATAGGGCCCTGATCCGTAGAATCGTTACCCAAGTGTTCCATCAATAAAGATTTTGCTGAGATCATGAGGTTAAACTGTCACTTATGAGTGAACTTCGTCCATGGGTTGAAGACGCCCTTCGGAGTCAAAAACGTTGAGTTGGCCATTATATTTCTTGAAGAGGCCTTTCAGGATATCAGCCGACGTTCGACCCGATATCTGAATACTTGTTTCATCATAACATTCGTTTTCAATAACTGCAAGAGTTCGTAGTGATGAAACCACAGAAAAATCAGTAATTGGCAAGGTAAGATCGAACTCAAGAAAATCTTCTTCTAGGCGATTTTCTACGGTTTGTCGCAGACGATCCAAGCCCATATGTCGTGCAGCAGAGACATAAACAGCTTGTGGGTATTGCTGCTTGCATTCCAATAACTGCTCTGGTGTGGCTTGATCAATCTTGTTAAAAACCCATTGCACCGGTGTATTTGATGCCCCTAGTTCCTGCAGCGTTGACTCAACAGCCTCAATTTGCTCCTGAGTCATGGGTGATGATGCATCAACCACATGCAAAAGCAAATCCGCATCCTTCACCTCTTCAAGTGTCGACTTAAAGCTCTCTACTAAATGGTGTGGGAGTTTTCGAATAAAGCCCACTGTGTCGGAGAGCAATACCGTACGGTTGGGAAGTTCCCAACGCCTAACTGTGGAGTCTAGTGTGGCAAAAAGTCGATCCTCTGCCAACACATCTGTATGGGTAAGAGCGTTTAAAAGTGTCGACTTGCCCGCATTGGTATACCCAACAATCGCAACTTGCATGGTAGACGAGCGACGTTTACGGCGAGTTGCGCGTTGTTTATCAATTTTTTTGAGCGTCTCTTTGAGCGTCGCAATCCTTTGCCCGATGATGCGTCGATCGGTTTCAATTTGAGTCTCACCAGGACCCTTGGTGCCAATTCCACCACTTTGACGGGACAAGTGAGTCCAAAAGCGGGTTAGTCGAGGAAGGATGTACCGTAATTGAGCAAGCTCGACTTGAGTTTTGGCTGCATTTGTTCGGGCACGACTCGCAAAAATATCCAGAATAAGTCCCGTTCGGTCTAACACTTTTCGCTTGGTCATTTTTTCGATGGTTCTGAGCTGAGTACCCGTGAGCTCGTCATCAAAAATGATCAAATCACACTTCTTAGCAGCACTATCTTCGGCAATTTCCTGAAGTTTTCCCTTACCGATATAACTTGAGGGCTCGGGATGATCTCGATGTTGCAAGTGACGTCCCACTTCAATCGCACCTGCCGTATCGGCAAGCCTTGCAAGTTCGTTTAAATGCTCCGTTGCCTCATGGGTCGTTAACTCTTGCGTGACCAACCCAACAAGCAAGGCTTTTTCCTTTTTGGATGGACTACGTTGAATGGAATCTGGGTGAGAAAAACTCAATCGTTATCAACCAACTTTACAGAGTTCGATTCTGGGGTTTCTGCCCATGCTAGCGAAGAGAGTCTCCGAGTTACAAGCGTCTGGAAGGGTGCTACATGGCTACCCGGAACAAAAAGCTCTACTCTCATCAGAGGCCCAGATAATGTGCCCTTGATATTCACCGCTTGATAGAAGAATGTATAATGGACACCGTTTGCTCGTTCCTCTGTAGAATAATCCACAATTTGAGTCCAATGAACTGTTTGCGCAGGCTCATTGACGTTTTTTACAATTCCAGTATTTGTGATAATTCGTCGCGATGCCATCACACTCACCACAAACCAGTTCACCCCAATCCACGACAATCCAATGACGGAAGAGTACAAATGAGTCTGTTGCTGCCAGACCGCTAGACTTGTTACAAGCGCCATCATGAGCAGGAATACGGAAGAAAAAACAGGATAACCCAGCATACGACCTCCGTTCCAAGCTAGACGTACTTGGCGAAGACGAAGGATATTGCCCACGCTATACGCGCTTATGATGGGCGTAGCCACCGCAAAAAACCCCAAAATCCAGTGAAAAAGTACAGTTGTAACGGTTTCGATCATCCAGTATAGTTTACTATGAGCATCAAATATAATGCTAGGTAAGGAAGTTGCGTTCTTTCATAGAACGAATCAAGAGACACAATAGTATATTTACATGATGAATCCACTACGTTCCCTGCCAACCTTGGCACTTTTCTTTTTGACGGTTCAAGCGTGTTCACCTACACAAGAAGCTCGCTACTCCATGCTCCCTTCGGCCTGGGCACCATGGACAGAAGGTCTGCCCCAACAAACCATGGCACATCTGACAATTTCGTCAGAAGCGGACGTATTTGTGGGAGAGCCTTGGTCAGAGCCTGCTGCATTTTTTTGGGAGGGTCTTCCTTCTGAACGGTGGGTTCAGGGAGATAATCACCCCTTAGCTGAAGTAGCACAACTAAATCTAAGGCCCGAAGGAATTGCGATTTTGGCACTATCCCCTGAGCATCAAGTGCCTGTTTGGTATGTTGAAGACCTCACGCTAGACCAACTCCAAGCAGAGCTCTCAACCCCCATCGAAGCACTTTATGAATTTGGCTCCCGTACCATGCATGTGATTGCAACAATGGAGACCTTTGCACGGTTTACGGGAGATATAGCTCAGGATGCTCTTTTCATGGTAGAGTTTGGACGATGGACACTCTTATCTACCCATAGCCAGGCTCTTGAATGGACGGTGGGAGCTTTCACCAAAACCCACCCAAGAGTCTCTTTTGAAGAATCCAGTGACGTATCTACGGGGGGAATCTATTCCTTTGAAGCGTGGAGTGCATGGCTTGCAGGGATGGTGGATTATGTTCATCGCCCCTTGATGGCGGGAGTCACGGATCAACTCGGCCACTGGGTACTGGACCGACACGCGACTCAAGATCATGAGCGCGACGCAGAAGACACGGGGATCATTCATTTACGAGGTCACTATCAAGGGGGAAGCTTTTCTCAAGGAATGGGTCAAGATCTCGACAAGCGTTCACCGAGCTATGTAGAGGGTATACAAACTGACTCGTCGATAGGCTCTTCAGCGTGGCTTGCATCGATGATTCACCATCCAGGATTCACCCCATCACTCCATCAATTCGTCCCCGAAGATGCTGCTGGTTTTGCCATTGCACATGCCCCTATCATGGAAACCGCACGTTGGGCTTCTTGGCTTGGTAATCAGAAATCCTCTGCTGGGCTTCCCCTCGACTCCACACTCCTGGAGATTGCTCCTTTACTGGACCGTGCGCGCGAAGATCTTCGATCAGAAACTGGTCTGATTTTGTTTTCCGAATCTGGACTTGATGCTTCTAGTGAATGGGTTCATCTCCGGGGGATTGAACGTCCCAACCGTGTAGAAGAACTCTTTGAAGAACTCGTGGATAAAACGTTGGCTGATCGTGAGGGAGGGCTCTATGTATTTGAGCGAGGTTGGCCTGTTGTGTGGCTTGGAGCTCAGCCTGCACTGCAATCCATGATTCAAAAAGGCGTTGCGCCGGCCTCTTTTTCTCAGCGGCTTTGGATTAGAATCACAAATGACGCCATCATTATGGCAAATAGACCAGGATTGGTTCAGTCCATCCCAACACGCGCATCCGGACGTTTACTGGGAGAATGGACAGAGCAAGAGAGTGGAGAAGAGCCTCAAAAAGTGACTTTCATTGCAGGAGGTCGATTTGACGACTTGAATCGATTTATCCGTCCGTGGCAACGCGAACTTTCCAGATCATTACCCACGGCATGGCTTCGTCAAGAACGGTTTTTATGGATTGGCAAGCCCGCAGACGAAGCTGATGGGCTTGGGAATTCACGAGGTGGATCACAAGAGCGGACTGGTTCACAAAAGGAGAGTTTGGCTCAGCCCCAAGAGTGGGAAGTCATGATAGAGTTGTCAGAAGATCAAGATAGAGGGTGGGAAAATCGATGGCTATATCCATTATCACGGACCGCATTAACCCATGCTCCAAGCTTGCTCAATATTGGCGGTTCGGGTAGGCTTGAGGTCCTGTATAGTACCAAGGGTGGCGCGGTAGGAATGTTGGCATCAGACGGAACGCAATTACTCCAGCTTTCGACAGGTGTGGATGCCCCCATTGGGTCACCAATAACCTATGACTGGTATGGAACACAACAAGAAATCATTTTCCAGGCAGCTGGTAGGCGGATCTATGCTTGGGATCCAAGTGGTCGTTTATTGCCAAGCTTTCCACTCCAACTCGAAGAGGAGATCACAACGCCATTAACTATAGGAGACGTCGATGGTAATGGGCTTCCAGATCTACTGCTTGGCACGGGTGACGGACAAGTTTGGGTGTTGGATGGACGAGGAAATCCACTTCCTGGATGGCCACAGCAAGTGTTGAGCACTCAACGTGAACCTATTCATTTGATTCCAGGGTCCGGTGGCGCCTCATCGTCTGTTATGACCGTGAATGAAAACGCCCTCTATGTATGGAATCGTCAAGGGGAGTCACCTCCAGAGTATCCCAGCTTTGCAGCCGCACCCTATACAGGGGGAGCGTGGGTTGATCTATCAAAGGATGAGGTGATGCTATCATCGCTGAATGGTCAGGTTTTTCGGTATGCTATTGAATATGAAGGGCTGCCCTCACCCTCTTTGGCCATCATGGATACCCTCCAAATTGTAGAAGAGTCAAGGCAAGGAACCCTCCTGCCCTCCATCTCATCCATCGGCCCATACACCGCCTTGACCACAAATTTTGGGTATGTGTTCGTTCACGATCAACGCCTTGACACACTCTATACCACTCGAATGCCGGGGAATGCGTCCGTTGATGGAGCGGCAACTCTGCTTGAATGGGAAGGTCAGTCCGTCGTTGTGGCAGCAACAGAGTCTGGGCAAGCTTCTGTGTGGTCCCTTCCTGAGCTAAGAAGATTAGATATTTTACCTCCTGGACGCATCGAGAGTTTCACCTTTGGGGATGTCGAGCAAGATGGTGACCTAGAATGGATTGCAAAAACCCCTGCTGGGATACAAACCTGGACGATTTATCCGCCAGTCATCAATCTACCCGAGGCGGAACTCTAAAAATAACGAGCAACGCCCAACGTAAGGTTAAAATCCGCTTGATCTAAACGAAACGCAGCATCCAATCGCATAATCGAGAAAATACCATTTAGGGACACTCCTGCTTCATAGTGTACCCCTTGGCTCTCTCGGAGAATGGGCGTGAGAGGCTTCATAACCTGTTTGCTGACGGGATCCGAGACCCAGGCATTGGTTGCACCTCCAAAAACAATCAACCCGATCCCTTTCTTGGAGATCCCCCAAAATCCTAGTGCTTCAAAAGGGGTGGATTTGAAGTCATGCTCGGCATACACCTTCCAAAATCGGTCTCCCTCATAAGGAAAGAGAGACTGTGTCTTTAGCACACCAAATGGAGCATAAGATAACGTGGAGGGCTCAAGGGTAAATAGTCGCTGGTAGGGTACACGCCCTTGCGTAATCCCCCCTGAGAGAATCATCGAAAAAGTATTGGGAAGGAATCTACGCTTGTAAAACGTATTGAGAGATATTTCTCCATCCACTTGGACTCGAATGTAGTCATGATCACTGCCAAGCGACCCATCACTCACTTCTACGTCAGCCTCAATACGATTCACGCCAGCAAACCCTAGTGTCGATCCATCAAATCCATTTGATTCCGAGACCCGCAATCCAAATCCTAATCGATTCGAAACCCCTTCCTCAATCGCCGGATTCACTCTACGAGGCTGATTACGTGAACCCGTTAGACTATACGTGAATAGATCATCAGGTAGGTATGATTCCTCCTGCAGAGTATGAAATCTCGTCGTGAAGGAAAACATGCTTTTGCGGAGCTCAAGACTAGATTTCCACCCTTTCTCTACGTAGTAATCTAAGGGGTCAACACCTCCAAAAAGAAAGGCAAGGCTATAGCTTGTTCGTGGCATCAAACGTAACTGCTGGCGTGCTATAACCGCTTCATGTAGGGTAAGCTCGGCTGTGAGGCCCAACCCTTGTTCAAATTGCTTACTCATTCGCAATCCAAGTCCTTTGTCCCAAGCGTTTCGATGAAAAGCATACCCTCCATGTAAAATAAGCGCTAACTCACCCTGCTCTTCTTGTCGCCCAATCCCTTTGGTAAGCGTTCCTCCGACAAATAAACCGTTCACTCGATCCATTCGAATCGTGGGGGTAACCAACTCTGTCACTGAGCTAACAAACTCGCCAACAGGCCCATCGCTGAATACACCAGATGTGTCTTGATCTTCGTCCGGGTCTTCTAGCATCCTAGCTAGGAATCCTGTGGGTTGAAATGCCTTGCCCAATGTCATGGTGCTATCAAGCTCCTGGTAGGCCATCTCTTCTTCCTGGGTTAACGGAACACGAACCCGCCCAGCCTCTCCAATTCGAGTGGACGAGATGGACAAAGAGTCCACACTCACAGACTCCTCTTTTTCAAGGATAGCCGTTGGGATTACCGTATTAACGTCGTACTCCGACACTCGGGCGACTTGATTAACCTGGATAGTTGGAAACTGAAGTCCTGGGAGCCCAATTTTAATGGCGCCCTCAACGCGTGAATCCACCGGGAGCCAATATTGCTTTCCATAATTCGAATATTGCTGGCTATATGTAAAAGAGACTTCCTGCGCTGGAGGAGGAAAGGTAATGACCTGACTCGGACGAAGATTCACTTCGAGTAAAGCGTAATCCTGAGCCAACACATAGATGGTTCCTTCGAAGGTAGGCTGAAGATTTCGCCGGGGGGTGACCTGAATCTTGTAGATCAGTTGGTCATCTAGACTCTCGTAATCGAGTAACTTGAACTCGTAATAATCTAGCGCTTCGGGATGTGTTACGCCAACGACGTTATAGCTCAAAATATCAATGTTATCATCATAGAAATTTGGCAGGTCATTCACACCCAACGGGATAATGGTATCGTCTAGATTAGAGGTCTTTTCATAAGTTTTGAGGATTTCCCTGTAACCCTTTTCGCGATCCCAGTAGACTTCATTCATTGACTCCGTGATTAGAACTACAGAGCTATCATTCGATAATGACAATCGTGTGTAAGCTTCCGCTTTAAAATTGTAGAGCCCCGCTCTCCAAAGTTGCTTGCGTGCTATTACTCGCTCCATGATCGAAAGTGCTGGATCGTCTTCTGTAATTACAAGTTCTGGTAGCTCAAGCGCTGATGGTCTTAGATTGAAATTTAGCACAGAATCTCGTTGAGAGGTAATGATAGCGCGTTGGGTTTGGTACCCCAAAAACCGTACTGTGAGCTCAGATGGCAATGAGTCCAAAAGAATCTCATATCGCCCCTCTGCATTCGACACTGTCCCTTTGTATGTCCCCGTAATTTGTAAGGTGGCCGATGGTAAGGATTCACCTGTCTCCGAGTCATAGAGGGTGCCTCGTACCTTCAAACTCGAACGAGTCGTGTCTAGATTAGTGTCATTTACCCTGTGACTCGTTGACTCTATCTCTAGGTGGTCCAACGTGCGGGCAATGGTAGCCTGACCCTCAGTCTTTGCATAGCAAATCGTATGTAGTAGAGAGAGAAGAATTATCCCAATGAATCGCAATGCCATAGATCTGTTTATTGTCCTATACCACTTCATTATACTGCCAATTACACACTGATGATATACGGTGGGCCTTGAAAAAGGTTCTCGCTAAAGCAAATCCGCTAGCGCTGTATGTACATCGCTGTAGGCAAACTCAAAGGAGGATGAATGTAGGGCATTTGGAACCGCTCTCATACTACTCAAAATAGGTTGAGCAGCCTCCCCAAAAAGAAGTTTTAGCAACGTAGGTGGCACTGGGAACCAGGAGGGACGTCTTAGTACCCAACCCAATGCAGAGGCAAAATCTTGCATGGTCACAGGCTCAGGGGCGCACACATTATATGGACCGCGGAAGTTCTGATGATCCACGGGATACAGTAATGCCCGAACCACATCAACCACATGAATCCATGGCAGATAAATAGATGCATCACCAACAGGGCCGCCTAAGAACCACTGAAACGGTGGCACCATTTTCTGCAGAACACCTTGACCTTTCCCCAGCACGATACCAATCCGGGGAATCGCGACCTCCACACCGAAGTCTTCTGCCTTGAGTGCTTCGGCTTCCCATGCTTTGCAAACCTCGGCAAGGAAATCGTCCCCATGAGGCGCTTTTTCTGTTAGCAAATCCGCTCCTTGATTCCCATAGATTCCAACAGCGGAAGCCGAGATCATTAACCTAGGCTTCGATTCGGCTTGACTCATGGCCTCAACAAGTGCACGTGTTGTCTCTACACGGCTAGATCGAATCGCCTTTTTGACTTCAGGGCTCCAACGTCGTCCGGCCACAGACTCACCCGCAAGATGAATCACTACGTCCACGGACTCCATTGCCCTCGCTAGCTCCTTAGGGTCCCAAGAGATTTTCTTGCAATTTCGAGCTGTTGGAATTGAAAGCTTTTCAGGTGTTCTAGACACCAAAATCACATAATATCCTGCCTGTAGACATGTCTTTACGAGGTGGGATCCAATAAATCCCGAGGCGCCCGTAAGTAGAATCGTCTCTTTGGCTAGAGGTGACTCTTGATGCTTCTTTGAGTGGGTCAGCGATTTGTCTTGCAAGCTCATCGCGTTAGATGGACATAAAGTTCAAAATTAGCTGGATATACAACCAGACAAAGGGGATCGAAAGGGTCAGTGAGTCAAAGCGATCTAAAAAACCCCCATGGCCAGGTAACAATTGTGAGGAATCTTTTACTCCCGCAAACCGCTTGAGTCGACTTGCAATTAAGTCACCTAATGGGCCAAACACAGCAATAATGGCAATAAGAGGACTTAACCAAACAGCCATTTCTATAGTTAAAGCTTCTCGAATAGGTGTCTGTGTCGTCATGAATAGTAGTCCTAATCCAAACCCTACAATGGTCCCAAATAGTCCAAAGGCTACGCCCTCCCAGGTCTTACTTGGACTAATGCTCGGCGCTAAGACATGCGTGCCAAACCGACGACCCCCAAAATAGGCGAAAATGTCGTTTCCCCAGATCATTAGGTAGGTCATCAAAAGGAGGAAAAACCCTTCCTTTGAAGACGCTGTACCCATGAACTCCGTCACTCGTAGCTCCATCAATAGTCGAAAGGACACCGGCGCATACACTCCTATAAAAACCATCTGAATCAAATCGCTCCACCAAGGCGTCCCCTGTCGAGGCCATGGAGATAAGACCAAGGTGGTAAAAAACAGCGTAACGCCAATCAAGAGCGTCCAATTTGTCGGAAATAATAGTGTGAGTAAGACAAATGTGGCTAAACTAAAGGATGTCCATCTGGCTAGAGTCTTGCGTGATGGATGAATGGTAGACCATTGTAACATCTCATAGACCATAAAAAGGGCAATGGCCCCCATCATCCAACGAAATGGCCACTGTCCAAACCAGGTGATTGCCACAAAAAATGCAGCTCCAGGAGCGGCAAATGCGACACGTCGGCGTAGGTCACTCATCATTAAGAAACGCTTTCGCCTCTTCTACCCTCTCCGTAGGTACGTAGACATAGACCAACGACATTTCTCCTATCGTCAGAGAATAAGCGGTGTCTCGTTTGGACAAAACCTCTACTGGAATATCCGCATCCCGGATCGGGCCTGCCAATAATTCCGCCTCAAGTTCAGTCTGTGTTTGAGCAATGCAACTCCACCCTTCAATCGCATTAGGTTGAGAATCTTTAAATAATGGCATGAGATTGCGCCCGTTTATAGTGATTCAAAAACATCCGCCCTAGGATAAGTGCCCCTATGACACTCACCACAATATACAAAAGCGGTGGAGGGGTCTCCGTCCCCATTTGGACCATAGGCGAATCAGGGGCAAATCGCACAAGAAGTACAGCGCCTGCGTTGTTGATGAAATGTGCAACCATGGCAGGGATAATGGAACCCGTGGCCACGGTAATCGCTCCCAGTGCAACACCAAGGAGCGCAAGGGGAAGCATATTGGTTAATTGCAGGTGATAGAGTCCAAAAAGCACCCCTGACAGGAGAATGGCTGCCCAAGTTGATGTCGATCGTTCGAACGAGCGCAGTAAGTAGCCCCTAAAGAGAACTTCTTCACAAATAGAGGGAACAACAGCAATATGAAACAGCGCAAGACCTAGTGCACCTTCCTGGCTAATGTAGGATTGTATCATCTCCAACTGGGACGCTTGGAGTGCTTCAAAGGATTCTGGCACTGGAATCAATCCATTGAGCCATCCAGATGCCCAAACAATGGGTTGAATCACAATAAATGCAAGGGCGGCAAGTGCAGATCCCTTCAAAATCCCATGAGATTGATGGAGTCTTAGGTACCGAGAACGGTCATCGTCAGCCGTAAGATGCCAACGTGTAACGGCCCACGTAGCCACACCTAGAAACGCTATTTGCCCAATGGAATTTCCTGCAAACAGAAAATTAGCCTGTCCTTGTAACGCGACCGCTGGATCACCATCAAGAAGAGTGCCTGGGTCACCAAAAAGCATCAGTAAGGTAATCGCAGCCACAAGGCCTGCAATCTGAAAAAGAAAAAAAGCTCCCACCATCCAAAAAAGTGAGAGCCCTAGATCTGAGAAACCGTGTCTGTGAGCAAAAGATCGCCCGTCAGGTTGTGAACTCATAGAGTCATGTGGAGTCGTGGCAATGAAATGAGCCTAAAACTCGTCTTTCTGGGCAAATAACTTAACCGCTAGCAAGGAGGTTAACACATTGACAATGATCAACACAACCGCACTGATTGCAGCAGTTTGTACAACGCCGGCTAATGTGAATTGCTTCTGAAGGCTCTCAAAAGTTGAGTCAATCGCCTCATCAGGCACCCCAGGCATTTGCTCCATATTGGCAATGGTAGACTCGATAATGCCATCCGCATATCCAGGATCAATGAGGTACCACACCTGTGAAAGGGCTACTGAGGCCACTGTAATGACAAGAGCAATCTGTACACCTACCAAAGAGCCTTGTCCAAATGACATGACCGGGTTGACTTCTTTGACTATTGCACGTACCGCCAAAAACCCAGCAAAAGCTGTTAGAAAGCAGACAACCACGCTACCAATCGCTGTGGGGCCAAAAAAGCTGCCGCTAGGTTCAGAGTTAATCTGGACGTAACCCATAGCAATTTGAAGTACCGTAGAAAGGATCCCAAAAATGAGACCGTATAATAGGATTACGCTAAAAGAGGAGCCTGTCGAAGGCGTAAGATCTTGGTCAGACATGAGAGTCGTAGGTTAAATTATGTGGGTAGGCGGAATGCCTCTTGGATAGAGTATAGCAAAAAGAGTCCAAATCCGAAGCCTAAAAATGCCCTCGAATCTAGAGTGTTGGTCCATAACCCAAGCTGGTTGCCGGCAACATCGATCACTTGGATCGTAAACCATCCTAAGGCCATCCAAGCAAGTCTTTTGGACCAGGATTTCTCCAACCATAGAGCAAAGAAAGGAATGAGTGCATGAAGCCATGCACCCCACATCAAGCCACTAAATATCCCGAAGCATCGACTATTGACGGCCATTTGGATCCCATTAAAAAGATAGGTCCGTTCCGGTAGTGCGTGACAAACAGCAGAAAACGCGACATAATGCCAATGACCCACCTTGGGAGGTTCAGAAAGGTAGAGCCCTGGTCCTAGCGTAAAAATCCATAGTAGAGTGAAAAAACTAGCTGCAAGCGCAGGAGCAAGCCTCTGAGCACGTGATGTGCGTTGCATCATTTTTTGGTCGTAGTAAAAGACCCAATCGCCGTGTACTTATCGACACGTTGTTGAATAAGCTCTTTTGCCGACAAAGACCCAAGGCGATCTAGACTTTCAATGCATTGAGCTTTGACCGTCTCAATAGCTGCTTTGGGATCACGATGGGCACCTCCAAGAGGCTCTTTGAGCATTCCCTCAACGATGCCAAGCTCAACCATATCAGGAGCCGTTAGTTTTAGGGCCTCGGCAGCTTGCTCTTTGTAATCCCAGGTTTTCCAAAGGATCGACGAACAACTCTCAGGTGAGATGACCGAGTACCATGTATTCTCCAACATGTATACCTCATTACCCATACCAATACCCAGTGCACCACCGGAAGCGCCCTCCCCAATCACCATAGTAAGTATGGGCACCTTGAGTGTCGCCATGAGGCGTAAGTTACGGGCAATGGCTTCGCCTTGGCCTCTTTCTTCAGCCTCAAGACCTGGAAACGCACCTGGAGTATCCAAAAACGTGATTACAGGGATCCCAAACTTCTCCGCTAGTTCCATTAAACGGTAGGCCTTCCGATAGCCGTCTGGATTGGGCATCCCAAAATTCCGGTACTGACGATCTTTGGTCGTTCGCCCTTTTTGTTGACCAATAATCATCACACGTCTGCCTTCCAGCATCGCCAACCCACTCACAATGGCAGGATCATCGGCAAAGGCTCGATCACCATGTAGCTCGACAAACTCACTGCACATCTGATCAATGTAGTCTAAGGTGTACGGGCGATCGGGATGGCGCGCCAATTGGACTTTTTGCCAACGGGTCAAGTTGCTATAAATAGAGGTGCGCAATTCATCCACCTTTTTTTGGAGTTGCTTGACCTCTTTATTCAACATTTTATTGTCGATGGCCTGTAACTCCTCGATTTTCTTCTCGAGTTCGACAATCGGTTTTTCGAAATCAAGCGTTTGCATAAGGCAATATGGTCAGATTCTATGGTTTTTCCTTGATATCCATGCGTTCTGCAAAATAATCACAAAAATCCCGCATATCTCCTGTAATACGTTCATCCTTGGTTGCACGCTCTAACGAGTCCGCCATCGACGTTAAGGTTTGATGAAAGAAGATTTTCATCTCATCGACCGTCATCTTGTGCGTCCAAAGATCCAGCTTAAAGGTGTCCTTTGTTCGCGAATCCCACAACGATAAAAACATCGCACGACTCTCTGTCTCGTCAAGCGAAGCGGTATCATCCGCTGCCCACCGAATCTCTCGAGGAATATGATTCCCATCCACATCCACCTGAATACGGATTTCTTTTGTTTTTAGTGGTGACTCTACCTTCGATTCATCCATGGAATTCATAAAAAGGAACTAGATTGAATAATGTGCATCGAGGAAAGATAAAACATCTTGAAACTCTTGAGGCAATTCAGAGTCAAACTCCATCCATTGCCCGGTAGAGGGATGAACAAACCCCAGCGTCTTGGCATGAAGTGCTTGGGTTGGACACGCCTCAAAGCATCGCTGAAAAAGGTGCTTTGTCGTGCCTGTGTTGATGCCATACCGAACACGATCGCCCCCATACACTGGGTCTTGAAACACAGGATGATTGTGATGAGCTGCATGAACACGAATTTGATGCGTTCGACCCGTTTCTAAGCGATACTCTACTAGAGATAGAGTTGTATAAGACCTTATGACTCGATAATGTGTTACGGCTGGCTTACCATAGCCAGGATCCTCATTCTCTCCTACAACAGCCATCACCTTACGGTCATGTTTAGAGCGCCCTATTGCACCTGTGTAGGTTCCCTCTTCGGGTTCTGGCACTCCCCAAACGAGTGCTTGGTAGGTACGAGTTGCTGATTTGTCCGCAAACTGCTTGGATAATTCACTGAGTGCATGGTCGTGCTTGGCTACGACAAGTAATCCACTGGTATCCTTATCCAGCCGGTGCACAATTCCAGGGCGGATGGCATCCTTGGCCTGCTGAGCTAATCCCTCTTGCCCTCCTGTGTGATGCAACAGACCATTTACCAAGGTGCCTTGCCAGTTTCCAAACGCAGGGTGGACCACCATGCTAGCTGGCTTGAGGACAACCAGTAAATCCTCGTCTTCGTAACGTATATCGAGATCCATCGCCTCTGGTTGAGCTTCTTTGGGGGGTGGTTTGGGTAAATCAATCTCGATCCGATCGCCTGCTTCAACGATGTAGGACGATTTTTCCCGTTTTTGGTTTACCGTTACATAGCCCTCCTTGATGGCTTGTTGGACCTTGGAGCGAGTCGCATTTTGGACAAAACCGGTGATATAGACATCAAGTCGAACCTCTGAGTGTTGTCCTGATGGCACCTCAAGGGTCATTTGGGTGGTTTCTGGAGCACCTGTCTGTGACGGAGTAGGCGCTGACTCACCAGATTGTAAGGAATCCATCTTGGGTGTATCCATAAGGTTAATGTACAAAGGTTCGAAAACTCACTGCGGACAATTCTCATCCTTCGTACTTTCGAGGGACACAGTTTCATGGGAAACCGTGATTCATGGGACACAGTTTCATGGGGAACCGTGACGACGTCTATTATGCTAAAACAACTCCACATATCGAATTTTGCTCTCATCGATGAACTTGAAATCGAGTTTGGGCGTGGTTTTACTGTATTAACCGGTCAAACTGGAGCAGGAAAGTCGATTATCATTGGCGCTTTGCATATGATTCTCGGGGAGCGAGCCGATACAGATATGATACGGCATGGGGAGAACAAAGCTGTCGTGGAAGCATGGGTAGATATCTCTGGGCACAAGGCAATCCAAAACTTTCTTAAAGCAGAGGAACTTGAAGCCATCGATCAAACACTCATTCTGCGACGAGAAATACGCAGCTCGGGGAGTCGCGCATTCATCAATGATTCGCCCGTTACCGTGGGGCAAATGCGTCACATTGGGAATCAACTTGTCGATTTGCACGGGCAACATGACCATCAGCTGTTGCTTCAGGAAGAAGAACAACGGGGATTATTGGATCAACTTGGGGATGTGCCTGTTGCACGACGGGAGTATCAGGAGGCATACCAAGAAGCGCAGCGTGCCTATCATGAGTACACACAGGCCATGAAGCAAAAAGAGTCTGCCAACCAGCGGCTACAGCTGATTCAGTTTCAGCACAAAGAGCTTACCGATGCAGCGCTTTACGTAGAAGAGGAAGAAGAACTCCGGGCCGAAATGAACAGGCTCGATAAATTTGAAGATCTCCAACACAAAGCAGGTCAAATTGTTGGCATTGGGCAAGATGAAGGTAGCGGCGTACTGGAACAACTTCGAAAACTCAAGCAAATTCTTCGTGAACTCAACGACCTCGATCCTCAATTTGAGACCTATCTGGAGGAGTGTACCTCTGCTCAAGTAAGCTTACAAGATCTGTTCGATTTTGCAGAACAATATGTCGATACACTGGAGTTTAATCCTTCACGGCTCGAAGCGTGTCGGCAACGGTTTGCCACTCTCCAAAAACTCGAAAAAAAGTATATACTCCCGCTTGCTGAGCTTATAGAATATCGAGACAAGATTGGAGAAGAAATCGCTTCTTTTTCTTCCTCCGAAGAACGAATCGAGCGCCTTGAAGATGCGTTTAGAAGCGCAAAAGAAGTGCTTGGGGAAAAAGCCCTGGCTTTACACAACGCTAGGGTTCATGAAGGAGAAAAAACAGCTCGAGCGATTGAGCAAACCTTGCGCACTGTGGGGATACCTGATGGTGAGCTAGAGGTTGAGTGCACATGGTTAACGCAAGATGGGTTTGAGATTCAGGCCGCCTCCCTATCTAAATCTACTCAGTATACCGGCCCTGAAACACTTCATTGCGTAGAATATGGTGCTGAATCGGTGCGGTTGCTGATTCGAACCAACAAAGGGGAAGCCCTCAAACCGCTTGCAAAGATTGCCTCAGGAGGTGAAATCAGTCGAATTATGCTTGCCATCAAATCTATTTTGGTGGAGCAACAATCCTTACCCGTAATGATTTTTGATGAAATTGATACCGGAATAAGTGGCGGTATTTCCGAGAAAGTGGGGCGCAAAATGAGAGAAATGTCACGCCATTGCCAGATTCTTGCCATTACTCACCAAGCTCAAATTGCATGTCAGGCAGACCACCATCTCCGTGTATGGAAACAAGAGATTGAGGGCAGGATGGTTTCTACACTTGAGCCCTTAACACGTGAAGGGCAGATCTCAGAACTGGCGTCCTTGTTGGGAAGTGAGCAGACCTCTTCGCAAAGCAAAGACTTAGCACGGCAAATGTTGACTGAAGCCCAAAAAGAGATTCAACCGTTTGCGTAAACTCAAGAGGCAACCTCTCCAAGCGTAGTCGATCCTACACAGCCGCAGTAACTTCCCCAAGCTCAAAATGCTCTTTGGCTTGAGAGACAATTTCATCGGCAATAGCCAAGCAAGCCGTGGCCGCTGGGCTGGGTGCATTGAGCACATGGATTTGTCCTGGAATTCGCTCATAGTAGAAATCATCTAGGATTTCACCACTCGATAGTAGTGCCATGGCTCGTACACCTGCAGGAGCAGGTTTCAAGTCAGAGGCTTGAACCGCGGGCACCAATCCTTGCAGACCCTTCACAAACGCTCCTTTAGAAACCGAGCGAACCATTTCATCAAGGCCCATTTTCCAATGCTTCGCCGCCATCTTCCAAAATCCTGGGAACAATAATGTTTCTACAGCCTCGGGTATGTCAAGATCTAATTTATGATACCCTTCCCGTTTGAATGCAAACACGGCATTGGGGCCACATTCTACTCCTCCAAGGACCATTTTGGTAAAATGAACCCCTAAAAAAGGGAATTCAGGGTTGGGAAGTGGGTAAATAAGTCCATTCACCAACCACTCAGAGGATTTTTTGAGTTCATAATACTCTCCTCTAAACGGGACGATTTGTAAATCCGTTTGAATACCTGCCGCCCGAGCTACAACATCAGAGTAGAGCCCTGCACAGTTGACCAAATATTTAGATTTGAAGACTTGATGTCCCGAATAGACATCAATCTCTGGTGATTCGGCTGAGCCTACAGAGTGAATTCGATCCACCTTCTCACCGAAACAAAAGTCAATTCCTGCATCCGTGAGCTGACGCTGAAGCTCTCTGGAAAAACCCACATAATCGACAATCCCAGCACAAGGCACATGGATCGCGCGCGTCCCCTCCACTTCCGGCTCAATCTCTTTCATCTCTTTGCGATCAATCACCGTAATCCCTTCGATCCCATTTTGGACTCCACGGTCAAATATCGCAGGTAAGCGATCTGCTCTGTCTTTTGCAGACTCGACGATGATCTTGCCACAAATATCATGCTTCACATCATAGCTTTGGCAAAAATCGACAAGTTGATGACGGCCATCCACACAATTCTTGGCCTTGAAGCTTCCAGGTTTGTAGTACACACCCGAATGGATTACACCCGAATTGTTCCCAGTTTGATGTGTAGCGACGCGATTTTCTTTATCCATTACGCGAATAGTAGCGTCTGGGAACGCTTGGTGAAGCTTGTACGCAGTAGACAAACCCACGATTCCAGCGCCAACAACAGTAAAATCAACCACTTTTGACATGTTTTAAGATACCTAGACTATTACGTCATGCCAAGAGGCTGGATCGAATGATTCTTGTTATCTTTTATAGATATGATAAAACCTATGACAGCTTCTACATTGAACGTTTTAAACCACACACTTTTTGCCCCCTTTCGAAGCTCAGCAGGTTTCCTGTTGTCTCTAATTCTGATTGGATCGCTAACGTCTTGTCAAAACAAAGAAACACCCTTTCCTGGCATGAACGACCCTCAGGCCGTCCTTGACGGGGCTACCTTTCAGACATTGGATGGTGAACCGGTTCGTTTATCAGATTTTGAAGGACAATTTGTTGTGGTCGATTTCTGGGAAACGTGGTGCAGTCCATGCATGGAGGTCTTCCCTGCGATGCAAGAGCTAGAGGATGAATATGGTGATAGGTTCACCATGCTCGCAGTAAATCTAGGCAAAGTGGATGATCTTGAGACTGTGAAAGAGTTCAAAGAAAACAACCCTTATACCTTTGCATACCTCATTGATACGGAACAAGCCTACGATCGATTCCAAATACCTGGTATTCCGTTCAAAGTGATGGTCGGTCCTGATGGGCAGGTTCTAAAAGCAGAAATGGGATCCTCTGGCCGCCAAATGGATTACAACAAAGTTAAAAGCTTGTATGAAGAGACGATGAATTAGACTTGATTTCGTCTTCATCTACACTCCAGATCTAGGTTACTCACATAATTATAGACATTACCACTCTACCCTTTTTAGTCCCCATAACACACAAACCCACGATTCATGAGTTTATCGCCAAAAGCTATTCCATACAAAGTCAAAGACATCTCACTAGCGGAATTTGGACGCAAAGAAATTGCCATCGCAGAGGCAGAAATGCCAGGCCTCATGGCGCTTCGTGAGGAATTTGGATCCTCTAAACCACTTGCAGGTGCACGGATTGCAGGCTGCTTGCACATGACCATTCAAACCGCTGTACTGATCGAAACACTGGTTGAACTAGGCGCGGATGTCACGTGGTCTTCTTGTAATATTTATTCTACCCAAGATCATGCCGCGGCGGCCATTGCAGCTGCAGGAATTCCCGTGTATGCCTGGAAAGGGATGACGGAAGAGGAATATGAGTGGTGTATTGAACAGACTCTGACCTTTGGGGCAGAGGAGTTACCCTTGAACATGATTCTTGACGATGGAGGCGATCTCACAAACGTGGTCTTGGATCAGCGCCCAGAGTTTGTAGAACACATCAAAGGGATTTCTGAGGAAACCACCACAGGTGTGCATCGCCTCTAT
>JAQCBZ010000053.1 GCA_027621355.1 Bacteroidota bacterium
GAAATCCTCTATTGAAGATTTCAGTTCAATGAAGTCTTCCCATCCGTCTGATTCTTCACCTTCTAATGGACAAAGCACCATTGAGCGTCGGTCTTGTGAGATATAAATAGGTTTATCCGAATATTCATCTTCAGGTTCTTCACCTCCATTTGCTTCGATGATCTGATTCGGCTTCTTCACTTCCTAATTTTGAAACGCATGGAGTAAAAATCCAAGGAGATATTGCTCACATATTTAAGGTGGTAAGAAAGTTTCCGAGGTTTCTGGTTACGCAACCGCATAATCTAATATGTGGCTAACGAATCTCAATTAAACACCCTCAATATAGACCCAGGTGGTAAGGGCGGATACGCCGTTTGTTACGGTGGCTTAAAAGAGATCACACTCCACAATTTAGACACAGTAAGTGACTTCTTAGAGCATATCTTAGAGCTTGAAGAAATCTCTGACGGATTTCTCCAAGCAGTGTTAGAAGATGTTCCGCCTTATGCGGGAAAAAACATCCCAAGCTACACATCTTTCAAGCTCGGTAAGAACTGTGGTCAGATAGAAGGCATTCTTAGGGCCAGACAGATACCGATCCATTTGATCAGCCCACGCAAGTGGCAGGCTGGCTTCAGCGGCCTTAAAGGCTTATCAGGAACCGCCCGTAAACGAGCATTAAAAGACCATGCCCATCGGCTCTACCCTACCCTAAAGCCAACTCTGCGAACGGCTGATGCCCTACTCATGGCACACTATTTTTTCACCCATAAACCATAAACCTAAAACTAAATATCATTATGATTATTCAGCAAAAAACGATAATTGGCGATAACAGCCAATATGACATAGACAAAAACGGACCTACTGGATCATTCCCTGCACGATTAGTGGACATCTTGGACTCCCAAGGTGTTGATCGTCAAAAATACGGGGAACCTGGTGTGATTGAAAAGAAGGATGTTACCCGCTTCCTTATAGCTTACAGTGCAAACGGGGAGACTCATCTCGTTCAAACTTGGGAAATGACACAGAGTGCCAGCGAACGCTCTGCTCTGTACAAATTCCTTAGAGATATGAAGGGCGAGGCTCCGGTGTTTGACGGAAAGTATGACTACTGCGATGAAATTGGAGAAACACTCCAGGTCACCGTCAGTAGCAAAGTCAGTAAGAAGGGAACCTCCTACAACTATGTGCAATCTGTTGCTCCTCTTATGGAGGAGTTAGCCGAAAAAGCACCAAAGTTAGAGTCGGTAGTCATTCCAGGTGGACGCCGCACTCCATTAGACGAAGACCCATCTGCCCCCTTCAAAAAGGAGGCAGCATAGAGTGGTCCATGCCTATGATGAACATGGCGTACCACACTTCCACCTAACTCCTTCGCAAGCGAAGAAGGAAGGTTTATTCTTCTCCGTAACCGAACATCAGAAAATTCTCGATAAACCCGCCTTAGATCGGTGGATGATTGGGGAACATCTGAAAACAGCATTCAAGTACCCTCCCCGAAATGGGGAGGAACTTGATGCGTTTATTAAGCGGATCAGAGCATACACATGGAAGCATGGTGGTGGTGCAGCCGAACTAGGAAGCCGAATCCACGAAGCTTTGGAATCTGTCCTTAAAAACGAAAAGCAGATCGATGATTTGGATATTTCAATCCGTAAATATGTCGCCCCTGCTGTCCGCTACTTTTTGTCGAAGAACTTTGAGGTTCTGGACCTTGAGAAAGTGGTGGTAAATGTTGAGGAGGGTTATGGCGGAACAGTCGATTGTGCCGCCAAGACTGAGAATGGTCTGAAATTCATCCTCGATTGGAAAAGTCGCAAGACCTCCGGTCGTAAGGTTGAACCATATTCGGGTCAGCCTGAACAGTGTGCTGCATACGGAGCTGCTTACTTCGGAGTGGATGCCATTGAGAACGAAGAGGTTTGGGGTGCTAATGCCTACATCTCCACTGATGAGTTCAATGACGATGGAGAGTCCCGCTTTGAAGTGGTTAGTTATCCACCCGACCAAATGAAGTACCATTGGGATACCTTCAAAATGACGGCTGAGTTGTGGCGTCGCTCTGAAAACTATGACCCCCGTAAAAACTGATGACTGACGATAGTACAAACTTCACCAAGTATTTTACTGATCCAGAGGTTATCAAAGAGGTGTCAGAGACTTATCAGCAGTACATTTCCAAGGGAGTTGTCCCAGAATCGATTGCCGATAATAAACCGATATCCACAGATAAACCCCAAGGCTTACCTCCCATAATCAACGGTAAGGATTTCCCTCCACGATATGAGTTAAAGCCAAGGCAGTTTCTAGTGGATCAAATGTTTCAACGCGGAGACAACATCTTAATCACTGCCCCCTCAAAATTAGGTAAATCCTACTTTTGGGGTAATGCAGGTGTCTGTATTGCAGCAGGTGTACCATTCCTTGGTAAAAACACGACCAAAAGTAATGTTCTGATACTTGATTTGGAACTGCGTACAGATGTGGCAATGGATCGTTTGATCAGTATCTCGCAATCATTGGGATTCGACCAAGTACCGGACGGTCTATGGTTATGGTCGCTGGCAAAACACTGCTACGACTTGGATACCATCTGCGAGGTGATGAATGCCAGAATGATGGATTTACCACCGATTGATCTAGTCATAATCGATCCGCTTTATGTGCTGGATCGGGGCGACTCATTTGACGAAAACAATGCCCACTGCGTCACCAGATTAATGACTGCATTGGAGAAACTGACGGTCAAAACTGGAGCAGCTCTTGGACTTAGCCACCACTATCGCAAAGGGAACCTAAATTCTCAGGATTCAATTGACCGTGGTGCAGGTTCAGGCGCGTTCAGCAGATATCCAGATGTTCTGATGTCTCTATCTAAACACGAGATCGAAGACTGCATTATCGCTGAGTCCACCACTCGTAATATGAAATCACCTCCAAATTTCGTATTTCAGTTGGATGCACCTTTAGTAAAACCCCGACCCGACTTGGACCCAAGCTCTTTTAGGCGCTACGGGCAACCAGGTGTATCAGAGTCAGCCTAAGCTTATATGAAAGGCGTATCCGCACCCAGTCCTGACCGTAGCATCATTGTTGTCAAAGATGGCGATGGTTATGAATTACGGGTATGGAACCGTATGCTTGGCGACGCCCCTATTGGGGCGCGCCTCGCACGACGGCACGGCCTCCCCGATTTACCAATCAAGGCGTCTAATTTTAATACTGCTGTAGACTTACAAATACGGTGGCAGCAGTGGCTGGATGTAAACCCCTTAAGTAATCGGAAAAAGGGGCGGAAGTAGAGGGTTAGTAGACAAGAACTCTTATGTATATGGAGACAACGCGGCTAATACATAAAGAGATGAAAACTTCGACCGCTACCAAACCGCTACCAAACCGCAACCAAACCGCAGAAACCTGCATAAACACTGGGATGCAAGCTATCTTAACCACCTTTTTGGCGTTATAATAATAGGACATGGCAAAGACATTTACATTCACAAAAGATCAAGTCCCCAATTGGGGCATGATCAACGAAATGGTTAAAGGTAGCCGCTATTATTTTAGGCATAATCACAGTAAATGCTACCGTGATAAACCCCTTAACACCTACCACCCAAAGTTGGTCCATTTAGGTTTTATTCAGGTAAAGGACAGTAAAGGTCGTTCTACCCCCAAGATTATACATCCAACGCTTAAAATTGAGGGCAGATTAACCAACATAGTTCACCCCATTGAGGATGGTTATTACCAACTCTTCAAAAACTCGGATATCCCAAAGCACTTCCCCCACAAAACGCTCATCGAGGATTTCATCAAAATGTACGAGTCAGAGAAATGAGCGATCAATGGAAAAGCAAAG
>JAQCBZ010000019.1 GCA_027621355.1 Bacteroidota bacterium
ATTGATTCTTTAATTCAATCAAATTCTCTTTACTGTCATACCAATTTTCAGGGGTTTCTAAGGCATTATTTATAAGTAGTAACAATGAATTGTCGTTCGTCTTCTTAAGAAACATTTTTGTCCCACAATATTCGTAATAATATTTCTGACTCCTGACGTTTTCAATGAATGTGACTTCATCTAATAACTCCTGTTCACTCAAATTAATATCATCTCGGAACCCAATCTCATCTTTATAGTAATAGACACACACGCTCAATTCTTCGCCTTTCTTCATTTTTTCTATTTTTTCAAAGGCTTTGGAGTTTAAAAATAATGTCTGATAGATTTCTGAATTATCATTTCTTCTGGAGTTAAGGATATAGTATATCTCATCCTTATAAGTAGATTTAGAGATGCTAAATTTATTGGATGTAAATATATTAGTAGACGGTGAGGAAGCTTCAACCTCTATTTCTTTCACATTTAGAATTTTGGGGTGATTATTCAAGCCTAAATTGAATATTATAGTGATGATTAGAATAATGTATGTCATAAGTATTATAAATTTATGTTATCACCTAGCAAGAATAGAGATATCGTTCAGTACATTATTCAACCGTCACTGACTTGGCAAGGTTCCTTGGTTGATCTACATCACACCCTCGATTGACTGCAATGTAATAAGACAAAAGCTGTAGGGGGATCACCGTCAAGAGTGGACTCAGCATATCTTCGGTGGAGGGGATCTCAACTGTGAACTCCGCAAGATTTTTTACTTCATCATTCCCTGGGTTGGTCACCGCAATCACCCGCCCCTTTCGAGCGCGAACTTCTTCAATGTTGGAGATCATTTTGTCATTTGTGTGATCTGTTGCAGCAATCACCACGACCGGCATCATATGATCAATCAACGCAATGGGGCCATGCTTCATCTCGGCTGCTGGATACCCTTCCGCATGGATATAGGAGATCTCTTTAAGTTTCAAGGCTCCCTCTAGCGCAATTGGGAAATTGAGCGTCCGACCGAGGTACAAAAAGTTTTGCGCATACGTGAAGTGCTTTGCCATCTCTTTGATTTGATCTGCTTGAGCCAATATTTGCTCCATTTTGCTCGGGATACGGGCCAATTCATCGATCAGTTCAGCATATCTCTCATCGGTAATCGTTTGTCTCCGCTTTGCAAGCATTAGAGCTATGGTCGTGAGTACTACGACTTGCGAGGTAAAGGCTTTGGTGGACGCCACTCCAATTTCAGGGCCTGCATGGGTAAACACACCCGCATCGGTCTCCCGGGCAATGGTGGATCCAACCACATTACAAATCCCAAGAGCGATCGCACCTCGGTTTTGAGCTTCTCTAAGCGCTGCAAGAGTGTCGGCTGTTTCCCCACTTTGAGAGATGGCAATCAACACATCCCCCTCCCCCATCAACGGTTCGTTATATCGAAACTCCGATGCATACTCTACCTCTGTTGGAATTTTGGCAAGGTGTTCAAACAAGTATTCCCCGACAAGCGCAGCATGCCAAGAGGTTCCACATGCTGCGATCGTGAGCCGTTTAACCGATAGCAAATCATCCATCACATCGGTTAATCCACCCAATTGGATCGTATGGTCATCAAACTGAACGCGACCACGCAAACAGTCCATAATGACTCTAGGTTGCTCAAAAATTTCTTTGAGCATAAAATGGGGGTAGTTTTCTTTTTCGATCGCCTCAAGACTCATGGCCAGTTCGTGCACTTCTTTGGTAATTGGCTCGTCCTTGATTGTTTTAATATCGTATCCATCACGCCGGACAATCGCCATCTCACCATCGTCGAGATAGATCACTTTAGACGTATGCTCTACCATCGGGGATGCATCGGACGCAATAAACATCTCCCCGTCTCCGAGGCCGAGAAGCAAAGGAGACCCCTTTCGCGCCACATATATCCGATCGGGTTCATCAAGGTTGACGATGGCAAGTCCATAGGTTCCAACAATTTGTTGCAAAGCCAATTGGATGGCCCCCTCAAAGCTCACAGCACCGTCATCGTAAATCTCTTCAATGAGGTTAACGACCACTTCCGTATCGGTATCACTTTGGAAGATGTACCCTTTTTTTTGCAGGGATGTCTTGAGGGCATGATAGTTTTCGATAATGCCATTATGCACAAGTGAAATCCGCCCGTTTTGGCTTAGATGGGGATGTGAGTTGACATCATTCGGCTCACCATGAGTCGCCCATCTCGTGTGGCCAATCCCTAATGTGCCCTTGGGTGAGGCTGATTGCAGTTTTTTGGCCAGAGCATCCACCTTGCCCTTTCCTTTGACGAGTTCTAGCTCTCCATTGAGCATCACGACCCCTGCAGAGTCATAGCCTCGATACTCGAGCCTTTTGAGGCCTTGAACTAGAATAGCAGACGCTTCTTGATGTCCAATATATCCTACAATTCCACACATAGTTACTTGGATTGGCTTAACGTTTTAGACTAGAACGGTTTACATCATTAATCTGTTTAAGGTACGCCTCTTCGTATTACTCAAACAAGAAAAATGAGTTTATATTGTCCCTATGCCAAAGTCCTATACAATACTGATAGCTGACTCATCCAGCATGAGGCAGAATTTCCAGCCATTCACCCTCACAAGACCCGCTTGGGATTTGAGAGTTGGGCTCGGAACACTTCTAGAAAAGTGGCAGTGGTTGTTTGGTGGGCAAGGGTCTGTTGTAGGCATTGTCCCAGAGGCGCTTAAAGGACTTTTTGATGGCGTATGTGAAAATAATGTTGAGGCCTTCGTGGGTACTAGGGCAGACAATAGTACACAACATGAATGGATTGTTTTAGAGTCTTGTGTGCTTCCGTCCAAAAAGATACTAGAATGGGCACTCCAAGAGGAGTCTATGGATCACCCATCCTATCTCACAGTGGGTGATTTGGTTTGTGGGGTCAAAACTAGCAACCCTTCGGAAGCGATTCAGTCCGTCCAGGCGATATCGAAAGGAACGCTAAATGTTGCACTAGATCACCCCAAGCTCCAAGAGCAGCCCGTCCATGTCGTAGAAGGACGAAAGCTCGAGCGCCTATGGGATTTGTTTTTGCATAACGGCGACGAAATTCGAACCGATATTGCCTACAATGGCGTACCTGAGGCCTTAGGACTCAAAACAGCGAAAGCCTCAAAATTACCCCGTGGGGTTGTCTGCGATAACCCCAATGCGTTGTGGTTACACCCAAATGCTGTTGTAGAACCAGGGACAATTTGCATGACGACGGAGGGACCTATTATCGTGATGGATGGAGCTCATGTGAAGGCGGGGAGCATGCTTCGTGGCCCCTTGGTGATTGGGCACCATGCATCGATTAGTATGGGTGCAAAGCTTTATGGCAACACCACGATCGGACCATGGTGCAAGGTGGGTGGAGAAGTTAAAAATTGCATTTTCCACTCGTACAGCAACAAGGGGCATGATGGGTTTTTAGGGAACTCTGTTGTTGGGCAATGGGTCAATTTGGGTGCAGATACTAATTCAAGCAATCTCAAAAATAATTACGGCTCGGTCAGAGTATGGGACATGGCCTGTGGAGACTGGGTCGATTCACAGCAACAGTATGTGGGCTGTTTTTTGGGAGACCACACGAAAACCTCCATTAATACGATGCTCAATACTGGTACGGTGACTGGAGTTTCCGCCTTAATTTTTGGCGGAGGGTTTCCACCTAAATATGTCCCTTCGTTTGACTGGATGGATGCGAGTCGTCCTGAAGAATCGACTACCTATGATATTGATAAAGCGATCGTAGATATGGAGAGGGTCATGAGTCGACGAGGAGTGGAGACTCCAGAAATTTACAAGGCTCATATGCTTTCACTCTATAAAGACCAGCTAAATCTTCCTCATGAGTGAGTCCACGAAAGAGGGTGTTACCTGGTTTTCGTGGACGTTGTTTATCGTCCTAGCGCTTACATGGGGAAGCTCTTTCATCTTGATGAAACGAGGGTTGCTCACCTTCTCCCCTGTGCAAGTAGGTATGTTACGTGTGACTTTGGCGGGTGGGTTCTTGTTGCTCACCTCGTTTAAGCGGTTGAGCGCATTAACCCGGAAAAATGCCCTCCCATTGGCTGTGGTTGGAATCATCAGTGTCTTTATCCCTTACATTTTGTTTCCGATGGCCGTCACGAAAATCGATAGCGGCCTCGTTGGGATATTGAACTCTCTTGTTCCATTATTTACGCTGCTCATTGGGGTCATATGGTTTAGAACGACCGTGACTTGGAGAGCTGTGCTAGGGATTGGACTGGGGTTGGCTGGCGCCGTCTGGCTGCTGATTCCAGGGGTTGAAATTGAGGCTGCGTTTGTCCTTTTTGGGGTCCTTCCCATAGTAGCAGGTGTAGGGTATGCCATTGGGGTGAATACGGTGAATCGATACCTCAAAGAGATGCACCCCTTGGAGGTGACAACGTGTAGCCTCGCCTTTGCGATGGGTCCTGCATTAGTTGTCCTTTTTGTAACCGACACTGTTGGAGTGATGATGGCATCGCCTATTGGATGGCAATCGTTGGGGTACATCGCCATATTGGGTATTGCCGGGACATCGATGGCAAATTATGCGTTTAATCATCTCATCCGAACGACAGGCTCCCTTTTTTCGTCAAGTGTAACCTACGCCATTCCTGTTGTTGCTTTGTTTTGGGGCTTTTTGGATGGGGAGCTTATTGGATGGGTAGAAATCGTTGGGATGTTGATGATTCTGACGGGTGTATGGTTGGTCAACACACGAAAAAGGGCCCTATTAACAACCATGCAAGCTTTGGAGCCTGAGGCCGTCTCAAACACCAGATCCAAAACGTGACCTACTGTTTATTCACCTGTAACCTATTGACCCAGGCTCATGACCATGAATACGCGCCCAAAATTACTTGTTAATATTGATCACGTGGCGACCCTTCGAAATGCTCGTGGCGAAGGGTTCCCAGACCCTGCTCGGGCTGCTGGAATCTGTGAAGCGGCGGGCGCAGACGGCATTGTGTTCCATCTGCGAGGTGATCGCCGTCATATCCGAGATGAAGATCTTCCAGCTCTCAAGGCCATGGTAAAAGGCACGCTTGATTTTGAAATGGCCGCCACTCAAGAAATGGTTGACCGGTGTATCGATCTCGAGCCCTCACTTTGCACGCTCGTCCCTGAGGGCAGAGAGGAGCTGACCACAGAAGGAGGCTTGGATTTACCGGCGGTAGCAGAGGAACTCACAAGCCTCGCCATTACACCTTTACAGTCCAAAGGAATCCCAGTTTCGTTGTTTGTAGATCCAGTCCCAGCACATATTGACATGGCTGCAGACATGGGCGTTGAGGCAATAGAGCTTCATACCGGCACCTTTGCCAATGCATGGATGCAAGGAGACTCTGACCAAGTCAAGCACGAAGTGGGTCGACTTGCAGATGCCGCTGAATTGGCTCATCAAAAAGGACTCCTAGTGAACGCTGGCCATGGATTAAATTTAGATAATCTTCATGCGTTTTTATCCGCAGTTTCCCATCTTCACGAAATAAGCATCGGTCATGCATTAATCAGTGATGCTTTGTTTTTGGGTCTTTCGACAACTGTAAAAGCGTATTTAGCTTTGATTCATGGACAAACAGAGGGAACATAACGATCTTTTTCAGTCGCTCTTTAAATGTCAGCAGGAAGCTTTTAGAACTGTGCTTCAAGTCCTTTTTTAATATCCAAAACGACGAACCCACGTGTCGCTCTCCCGCCATTTGTCGCGGACCTTCACCCGTAGATCCAAAAACGCCTGTTTGCCTATCAGCGCTTCAATTGAAGCGCGTGCTGCAATACCTAGACGTTTAATCGCTGCCCCCTTTTTGCCAATAATCATCCCTTTTTGGCTATCTCGATTGACGATAATTTCAGCGTAAATATCATCCCGGGAGTCCCCCTCTTTATACTCAATGATTTGGACAGCGCATGAATAGGGTATCTCCTGCTCAAATTGTAGAAATAATTGCTCTCGAATCAATTCCGCCACAAAAAAGCGTGTAGGGTGCTCACTGAGTTGATCAGGTGGGTATAATGGCGGTCCCAACGGGATCATCGATTTGAGTGTGGTCAAAAAATCATCCACTTTCTCCCCCTCTTTGGCTGAGACCCAAAACTGATGAGTAAAATCTACACCCTCAAACCTCTCTTTCACTCTTTGAGCAAGTGATTCAACACGGTCAGCATACAAATCAACCTTGTTTACCAACAAGATCATTGGGATAGACCAACGCTTTAAAAAAGCAATGGCGTCGTCGCTAGGAAACGTGTCCAGAGGGTCAAAAATAAACAACGCCACATCGGCTTGTTCCACTGCTACTTCCACACTTTTCATCATGGTGCGTTGCAGAGCATAGGTTGGCGTGATGAGCCCAGGGGTGTCATAAAAGACAATCTGCGCATCCTCATCGTGATAAATCCCTGTAATCTGATGTCGAGTCGTCTGGGCTTTTGGCGTTGCAATGGATAAATGTGTACCCAACAAACGATTGAGTAATGTCGACTTGCCCGCATTGGGCTTTCCAAGAATCACAGCATACCCAGAGCGGAAATGTGAGGGCTGTGTGCTGGCATCTGAGTCAGATGAGTCGCTATGTAAATCGTCTATGTTGATGATGGCCAATGGGCTGTGTGAATATTCTATTCACAATTAATGAAATCTAAACACAACAAAGAATAGCATTTTATTTTCAAAAGGGGTAGATTGTGGTGTAAAGTGGGGAGAAATGGATCACTTTAAATAAAGAAGTAGCAATCACAGCAATCGTTCAATAGTCAACGCAATCTTGGCAAGCTTCAAGGGTACTTATGAGCATAGCTTAGACGATAAAGGGCGTGTAGCCTTCCCTTCTAAGCTCCGAAAATCGCTTCATCCAGAGGCGAACGAGCGATTTACGCTTTTGAGAGGCCTCGAACCCTGCCTTTATTTATACCCACAGGATGAGTGGGAGCGAGTAGAAGAGAAACTTAACCGAGTCAATAGTTTTAGTCGCGAGGGGCGAACGGTAAAGCGTAATTTTTTGCGCTTCGCAGAGGATGTATTTCTAGACAAACAACATCGCCTTGCACTCCCTCCTGGTCTCATGGACTGGGCTTCCATTAAGCAGCGTGCGGTGTTTATTGGTTCAGGAGAGCGGATAGAGGTCTGGGCGCCAGATCAACTCAAATCCTTTGATGATGAATTAAGCCACCATGATTTTGATGCGCTGTTTGAGCGAGTCATGGGTGGCGGTGCTGAGACCTCAAATAGTTCGGAGGGATCGAATGGAGACTCGAAGCCATGAGTGAGGTTGCCTTGGAACAAGATCGTTTTTTTGAGCATGTCCCCGTGATGTTGCAGGAGACTGTAGATGTCCTGGTACATGAACCAGATGGCGTGTATATCGATGCTACACTTGGAGGCGCAGGTCACACCCTAGAGATTATCAAGAGACTTGGTGCAGACGGCGTCCTCTATGGCATCGATCAAGATCGTGAGGCAATCCAAGCCGCCAAAGAAGCTGTAGGAATCGAGCCTCGATTTCATGCGGTGCAAGGCAATTTTGGCTATATCGATCAGTTGATACCTCTGGAATTACACGGTAAAGTCGATGGGATCCTCTTTGATTTAGGTGTTTCGACGCATCAAATCAAGGAACCGGGTCGTGGGTTTTCATTCCAGGAAGAGGGTCCGCTGGACATGCGCATGAGCGCTGATCTCACTATTACCGCCAAATCTATTATTAATGACTGGCGTGAGGAAGATTTGCGCCAGTTGTTTTTCTCTTATGGCGAAGAGAGGTTAAGTAGGCTTATTGCTCGTGAGGTAGTTGCTCAACGACCTCTAGAGTCCACGCAAGATTTACGACGCGTTATTCAAGAAGTTGTCAAAGGACCTCAAACGGTTAAATCGGTTGCTAGAATTTTCCAAGCCCTACGCATCGAGGTCAATCAAGAATTAGAGCGTCTCAAAATGGGATTGTCCGCCGGGGCAAAAGTACTAGCACCGGAAGGGCGTCTTGTCGCGATCTCCTATCACTCTCTGGAAGACCGAATCGTTAAACAGTTTTTTAAATCGGGAAATCATCAAGGGGTGATTGAAAAAGATTTTTATGGCCATGCTCTAAAGCCATTTGAGGAAGTGATCAGAGGGGTCCAACTCCCAACGGATGAAGAAATCGATCGAAATAGTCCGTCGAGAAGTGCAAAACTACGCGCTGTTTCATACCAACCTATGGAGGGATAATATCGATGGAGTTAGCACCCCCACCTTTTGTAAAACCAAAACGAAAAAAAGCCTCACAGGGTATTTATGTTGGCAAGGAGAGTATTGGAAAAGAGCAATTTCGTCGCTCTCCCAAGGCTCAACGCGATAAGCAGGAGACTCGAAAGACCCTATCACTCAAAGTACTAGGACTTGGGGCTCTCGTTGCGCTATTTGGCCTATTCTACATCCAGCATGGATACCAAATGGAAGCTCGTTTGGAACAAATTCAAGAGCTAGAGAGGCAACAACGTATCCTTCTGAGGGCAGTCGAAGAGCAGCGACTAATCTATGACCGTCTCACTGGCCCCAAAGAGGTCTATCAGCGGGCACAAACCGCTGGATTCATTCCTAGTAACCCCGCAGACGAGCGACAGTTAATGGATCCACGACCATGAGTTCAAGCAACCCACTTCGCGGAAAGTTGATGATTCTGTTGGTTTTCATTCTCTTTCTTCCAGTGGCGATTGCTGTACAAGTGTTGCGGATTCAAATCATTGACGGACGGGATTTTCGCTCCTTGTGGAGTGAACAAACGCTTGATGAATTACCCATTAAGGCCGAGCGGGGGCAAATTATAGATCGCAAAGGGCGGCTTCTTGCGACCAATTTTGTGGAAACTAAAGTAGCGATTGACCCAAAGGCTCCTGGAATGACTCCCTCTTTGGTGGATAGCGTGGCATTCACGTTGGCGCAGTATACTCAAACCTCTGCGTCGGAATACATCCAAAAGATCAGGTCGACAACCGCCAGCCCTCGGTATGTAGTGCTGGAGAGATCCGCTCCCGTGATGGCCGTAGACCATTTACGGTCGTTAAATCTACGAGGGATCATCCTAGAAGAGAGCTACAAACGGCGTTATCCTTTTAACGAGCTTTCTGCCCATCTGCTCGGGTTTGTCAATCATAATGGATTTGGCATGACAGGTCTTGAAAAAACCTACGATGCAATGTTGCGCGGTACGGATGGTGCACAACAAGTGCGCCGAAATCGTAACGGGGAGATTACAGCCTATGTAGGGGCACCACAACGTTTGCCTGAGCAGGGAGTCACACTGGAAACGACGATTGATGGCAATATTCAAGCGATTGTTGAAGAAGAAATTCGTCGCGGAATGGAGCGGTGGAGTGCAAAAGGGGTCACGGCCATCGTAATGAATCCCAAAACGGGTGAGATAGTCGCTATGGCAAATGTGCCGACGTTTAACCCCAATGCTCCTGCGGCGTCGCCTACTCCATCTCGGAGAAACCGGGCCATTGCAGACATGATTGAGCCTGGTTCGACCTTTAAGCTCGTCACAGCTATTGCAGCGGTGGAGCAGCGCAAAGTGCGCTTTGATGAAATCTTCGATACACCCGAGGATGGACGTCAATTGGTTTATGGGCAAATGTTGAGAGATCACGACCCATTAGGTACGCTTTCATTCACCGAGGTTTTCTCGAAATCCTCCAACATCGCAACTGCTGAGATAGCGATGCGGGTCGAACCCCGTGATTTTTATCAATATGCAAGAGCGCTAGGGTATGGAAGTCCTACCCATATTGACCTACCCAACGAAATGCCAGGTCGACTCCAAAAACCTTATGAGTGGAGCAAAGTGACACTTCCTTGGATGAGTATTGGGTACGAAGTGCAAGCAACGCCATTGCAAGTGTTGCAGTCTTATGCTGCATTTGCCAATGGAGGGGAGATGATGAAACCGTTTGTGGTCAAGCGAAGCCTAGATTGGAATGGAAAGGTCATAAATGAGACCACACCTACGCGAATACGTCAAGTGGCTCAACCAGAAACCATCCAGAAACTTTTACCGGTTTTTGAAGATGTGCTCGCCGATTCAGGCACGGCAGAGCAAGCTGCGATTGAGGGTCTCCAAATTGCGGGCAAAACGGGGACCGCTCAAAAGTATACCAACGGTGGATACGGAACCTCCAATTACTACGCGAGTTTTGCTGGATTTTTCCCAAGCCGTGACCCGATGTACGCCATGATGATATTGGTGGATGAACCACGTGGAGTGATTTATGGTGGATGGACTGCAGGTACGATTTTTCGGCACATTGCGGAGAGAATTCGTGGAGTGGATCGTGCGCTAGACAAGGTTCCATTTATTCCCCAAGAGGATACACTTCGACGTCAAGTCTTTGAGGGAGCTCTAGCCATTACTCCCGATTTTGTAGGGCAGACTCGAGAAGAAGCGGAGCTTTTTTTGCGTGATTTAGATCTCTCGTTTGAGATTGGAGGCAAAGGCGATCGTATTCTGAGGCAAGAGCCAGTTGCTGGGCAAAGGATGGATCTAGACCAACCCATGAAGCTTTGGGTTGGCACCATGAATCCATCAGAAGTCGCGCTTGAGGTGCCCGAGCTTCGTGGCTTAAGCATGAAACAAGCGACAAACACCCTTATTGCGTCCGGTTTTGAGGTCCAAAAAGTAGGCTCTGGGACGATTTATGCACAATTTCCATTACCAGGTGAGCGGTTACGCACAGGGTATGCTGTCACTATTCGAGGCAAAACACGTGACTTGGGCACATCGATACAAAGTGATCGATCTTCAGCCATGATTCAAACGGTTGGAGGGTTACCATGAGCAGCGTAAGCCAGCCTTTTGGGCGTTTGTGGGGGATACAAGATTGGCTAGAACATCTTGTGGGTGCGACTCTCCAACTAGAAGGAAATCTACCCATCAAAGGAGACTTGCATCTTGACTCAAGAAAGGTCAAGCAAGGGGATGCGTTTCTTGCCATGAAAGGTCATGACGAGGATGGTCACCATTATATCGATCAAGCCATAAAAGCGGGGTGCATGCTGATTCTTGCGGAGTCGGCGTTGAATGAAGCCCAAATTCAACTTGTGAGTGACTCCCAACGAACGGTCATTATAGACCCTCTCCTTCGAGAGCATCATGGAGCATTGGCACAGGCATTTTATGGGTTTCCGGCTCAAGAGTGCACACTCATCGGTGTAACGGGCACCAACGGTAAAACGACTGTGGCTACCCTACTGTGTGATTGGTATCAAGCACTTGAGATTCCTGCGTCCATGATTGGAACCACCGGGATTCGGGTATGGCCTGAGGCAACGGCAACGTCTACAGGGCTTACCACCGCAGATGCGATTACGTTGGCCAAAACCATGCGCACCATGGTGGACACAGGCACCACCCACATTGTAATGGAGGTCTCGTCTCATGCGTTGGATCAAGCACGTGTGGGAGGTCTTCAATTTGATGGAGCCATATTCACCAATTTGTCACAGGATCACCTAGACTATCACGCCTCTATGGAGGCTTATGCTCGTGCCAAAGCAAAACTATTTCGTGGGTTAGCTCCAGAAGCTGTCGCGGTTATTAACCGAGGCGATAAAGTTGCCCCGATCATGACAGAGGGGTGTAATGCCACCATCATCGACCTCGAAATGGATGTTTCGGTGTTTGTAACAGAGGTAGCAAGCGATTACACTGGCATTAAAATTGAAGCCCTGGGGCAACATTGGGATCTCAAGACACCTCTTATTGGGGAATATAATGCGATGAATGTGGCACAGGCGTTTGTGATGGCAAACGCTTTGGGCACTGGGGGTGAAGATGGTGTTGCAGCGGGTGCTGATAGCAAAATATTGCAAGCAGATTGGACTCGGGTCCTTGCCTCATCGCATGGAGCCCCTGGAAGATTGGAAAAGATCACTCCCCCAGCACTTCAAGCCGATGAAAAAGAGCTATTCCCTACTGTTTTTGTCGACTATGCACACACACCCGATGCCTTGCGGACAGTTTTGCAGACACTGCAACATTGGGTCGAGCAAAAGCCTGGGGAACAGGGTAAACTATGGGTGATTTTTGGCGCAGGTGGTGATCGCGATGCGCTGAAGCGTCCTAAAATGGGCGCTATCGCTGAGGAGTGGGCAGATGTGGTGATTCTTACCAACGACAATCCTCGAAGTGAATCCCCCAAAGCAATTGCGCATGCCATTTTGTCGGGGTTTGCTTCTCCAGAGGCCGTGGAAACGAATGTTCGGGTCATCTTGGATCGACGAGAAGCTATTCAAACGGCAATCATGGAGGCGCGTCCAAGCGATGTCATCCTCGTTGCTGGTAAAGGGCATGAAACTACCATGGATATTGAGGGGATACGCCATCCATTTAGTGATATCGATGAGGTGCATCGAGCCTATCAAAACCGACACCAGGAGGTGACACATGCTCACTGAATGGATTGAATGGCTTGAATTGATGTACCAGCCTCCTGGGTTTGGAGCCATTTCATTTATCACTACCCGTGTATTTTTATCAGCGACCTTCGCGCTGCTTATTTCCATCTTTTTGGGTCAGCGTATTATTCAATGGCTTCAAAAAATGCAGCTGGGAGAGACGATTCGTGAGGATGTTGGCCTAGATCACCATTTGTCCAAACGAGGTACGCCTACCATGGGTGGTCTCATCATTATCCTTGCCACCGTGGTACCTACCCTGCTTTGGATGCGGATGGATACGATGTATACATGGCTCATCGTGTTTGTGATGGTCTTTCTTGGGGGGATTGGTTTTGCGGATGATTACATCAAAGTGATCAAAAAAGATAAATCCGGACTCAAAAGTCGTATCAAGCTTTTTGGGCAAGTGTTCACTGGGCTTGTTGTAGGAGCCACGCTCTATTTTTGGCCCGAGTTTGTAGAAATAGGGACGCAGTCTACCGTCCCATTTTTCAAAAATACCAATGTCGATTATGCCCTCTTTGGAGAGGAGCTTGCATGGTTGGTTTACATCCCAGTGGTCATTTTTATCATCACCGCCGTTAGCAATGCTGTGAATCTAACAGACGGGTTGGATGGTCTAGCAACCGGAACATCGGCTATTTCAGGAACCATCCTTGGCATCTTTGCCTACCTATCGGGGCGAGTAGACACCACAGACTATCTCGATATTCTTTATCTGCCAGGCGCGGGTGAGCTCACCATTTTCGCGGCGGCACTCGTGGGTGCTAGCATTGGATTTTTGTGGTTCAACACTCACCCTGCTTCAGTCTTTATGGGAGATACCGGCTCTCTTGCAATAGGTGGAGCACTTGGTGCGCTTGCCATTATGGTGCACAAAGAGTTGTTGCTACCCATCCTTTGTGGTGTGTTTTTCATGGAAACACTCAGTGTGATTATCCAAACTACATACTTCAAATGGACAAAACGCCGCACTGGTGAAGGAAAGCGGGTGTTTTTAATGGCGCCTATCCATCATCATTTCGAAAAACTTGGATGGTCAGAGCCCAAAATTGTCGTTCGTTTTTGGATCCTTGCCATCTTAATGGGCTTGTTGAGCCTACTCACACTTAAACTGCGCTAAAGGATGGTGGCTGATTCATTACATACATCCAAGCGGTTGAGCGCTCCCCTTACATCGGGGAAGGTGGCCGTCGCTGGAGGTGCCCGAAGCGGCGTGGCGGTTGCCTGTCTTCTCAAGCGATTAGGCTTTGAAGTAATGTTGAGTGACGTAGGTGCGTTGTCTGAATCCTCCATTGAGCGGCTGAATGCACATGAAGTGGCCTGGGAGCAAGGGGGGCATTCCGCTGACGCCATGGGGTGTGATTGGCTTGTTCTGAGTCCAGGCGTTCCTACACATGCACCTATTACTCAAGGATATCTATCCGCCGATAAACCCGTTGTCTCAGAGCTAGATGTAGCCTACTGGCACCTTCGCGATCATCTTCATGGAGGCACCATCCTTGCCGTCACGGGTACGAATGGCAAAACAACGGTGACATCGTGGTTGAGTCATATTTGGACTCAAGCAGGCCTTGTGCACCGTACGGGTGGCAACCTGGGCACTCCGTGCTCTGATATACTTCTGGACTTGATGGCTCATCCAGTTCAAGACGCTGTAGATATCATACTCGAAGTAAGCAGTTTCCAACTGGATCACATGCACTTGTTCCACCCCGATATTTCGATCCTACTCAATATTAGTGAGGATCATTTGGACCGCTATGGTCAAAACATGGATGCCTATGCTGCGTCCAAGGCACGTCTCGTGGAACATCATGGAGCGGGGGATACCCTCATCTATAATGCAGATGACCCTCGATGTACAGCGATTGCGTCTGAACTGCACACTCGAAGCCCTAAAGCAGCGATCTACCCGTTTTCAAGCCAGAAGTCTAGCCAAAAGAATGGCAAAACCTCACCTCTAGATCAACTAGGTGCAACTCTTCATGCACCCACGCACACCTTTCACATTCAGATCCCTCACACAGACACCTTCCGTATGAATACGAATGATCTTGCTCTTCCTGGAGCTCACAATCAAGCCAATGGCATGGCTGCTGCACTCGCAGCCAAGGCTCGCCATGTCAAAAATGATGCGTTAAAAGATGCTTTAGGGCACTTTGAAGGGGTCGAGCATAGGCTTGAACACGTCGCTACCATTGATGGTGTGCGCTACATCAACGATAGCAAAGCCACCAATATTAACGCGGTCTGGTATGCATTGGATAGCTACCATGAGCCCATTACCCTGATCATGGGGGGACGAGACAAAGGGAATGATTATCGCCTGTTGGACAGCCAGTTGCGCTCAAAGGGACGTGCGATTGTTGCGATAGGTGAGGCTGCCAACACGATCGTGGAGGAACTCAAGGGTCAGGTGCCCGATATCGTGGTCGCTCACACCATGGGGGATGCTGTGCGAGAAGCAAAACGTCTAGCCAAACGTGGTGAAATTGTTTTATTGAGCCCAGGTTGCTCTTCCTTCGATATGTTTGAGCATTATGAGCACCGAGGAAACGCATTCAAAGAAGAGGTCTTGTCACTCTAATGTTATACACATCCTCCGGATCTGGATCGGTTCATCGTACCTTCGTTTCGAGTCACGGTACGACGCAAGAACGCACGAGTAGTGATCGCATTCTTTTTTCTGCGTTTGTTCTGCTCATGTTTTTTGGTCTTGTGGCCGTCTTCTCAGCCGTAGGATTTTTTGCGGAGTCCAAAGGGACAACCGCCTCCGCCCTATTCGGTAATCATGCACTCAAACTCTTCCTAGGGTTTATCGCCATGATTGTGATGTCCAAAGTACATTATCGCATGACCTTGAAGCTGAGCAAGCTAGGTTTGATCCTAAGTTGGATCTTGCTCATTGCCGTCATGATGACGGGCGATACCGTGTTTGGGGCGAAGCGCTCCCTTTCTGTGGCCGGATTTTCGTTTCAGCCATCCTCCCTAGCTGCCTCCACCCTTTTGCTCACACTCTCAGGCCTTATTGCAGCCAAACAGGACTATGTCAAAGACTTCGCTCGAACCTTTGTCCCTGCCATTATTTGGATTGGAATCACATGTTTTTTGATTGCGCTGGAGGATTTTAGCACAGCGGGCCTTCTCTTTGGCATGTCATGTGCACTCTTGTTTGCTGGAAGGGTTCCGTTTCGCACACTAGCGCTTGTTCTAGTTCTTGGGGGCGTGGGTGGATATGGATTGGTCACCTCCTCAGCCGAACGGACCAGTCGTGTGGAGCAATTTGTGGGTAATATCGTCCAGCTTCCAAGCCAAGAACTTGAAGGGGGTGAAGGGTATCAGGCTCAACAAGCACAGATTGCCATTGCTCAAGGGGGGCTCACAGGTGTAGGCCCAGGAAAAAGCACCCAACGGAACTTCCTTCCTGCACCCTATAATGACTTTTTATTTGCAATCGTAGCCGAGGAGTATGGATTAATAGGGGCCCTAGTTGTCATCGGGCTATTGACCGTGATTCTCCTGCGAGGGGTGCTGGGCGTTGCCATGGGGGTAGCCGATCCTGATGCCGCACTAGCAGCACTTGCTTGTACGTTATTTATCGTGTTGTATGGATATGTCCATGCAGCCGTTTCTGTTGGGCTCTTTCCTGTGACAGGACTCCCGATGCCTTTCATGAGTTATGGGGGTAGTAGCATCCTATTTACAGGGGCTATGGCAGGAATCTTGTTGAATATTTCCAAGAGCCTTTACAAAGATCAAGACAAACCATTTTTCATCGGATAATCGTAAGCACGACCCACAGCTCACTGAATTGACCACAAATAACTCATATCACTCAACGACCTGGACCCATGCAGAGCCTTTGCGTGTGATTATGGCTGCAGGAGGCACAGGGGGGCACGTCTACCCTGCAATTGCCATTGCAGATGCATTATCCTCGATAGTGGACTCTCTCGAAGTGAACTTTGTGGGTACAAGGAATCGAATGGAATGGACGGCTGTGCCCAAAGCAGGGTACCCTATCCGTTCGTTGTGGATCAGTGGCGTCTCTAGAACACAGTGGTGGAAAAACCTATTGGTGCCGCTCAAAATCGTTGTGAGTTTGTGTCAAAGCTTTTGGTTATGCGTTCGCACAAAACCTGATGCAGTGGTGGCGTGTGGTGGCTTTGTCTCGGGGCCTATGGGTAAGATGGCAGGCTGGTTGGGGATACCTTTGTATATCCAGGAACAAAATACTCATCCAGGTGTGACGACTAGATTATTGGCTAGACAAGCAAAACACTTGTTTCTGACCTTTGAAGACTTGGAAGGGCACTTTACAGGGCTTCCTCAAACAGTCACTGGAAACCCTACACGACAAGCACTACTCGAATCTATCAACCTGCAAGGCTCTCCTTCTGGTAAGCATGATACATCAGGGGCCGTAGCAGATCCACAAAGATACTCGAAACCCACCGTTTTAATTCTTGGTGGAAGTGGCGGGGCTGGATCACTCAATCAAAAGATAGCATCCATGCTACCAGCCTTGGGATTTAAACCGAATCAAGGCACTGACAGCAGTCCTGATCGCGATGCCGCCCTCTCCTTTTCAGAAGCCCCTTTTACATTGGTATGGCAGTGTGGCAGCGCCTACATCGATCGTCTTGAAGGCATGCTCATGGAGTTGAATGTATCGGGCCATCCAGATCTTCAAGTCACCCCTTTTATCGAGGATATGACCTCTGCGTATCGGAACGCGACAGTAGTTGTTTCACGCGCAGGAGCCGGGACATTAACCGAACTGATGCTACAGGCCAAAGCCGCTATTTTGATCCCTTCTCCTGTTGTCGCTGGGGATCATCAACGCAAAAACGCTCAAAGACTCGTCGACAAAGGAGCCGCACTGATGGTAGACGAATCAACCCTGTCTCAAACCTTACCTGCTCTTCTCATGGATCTGCTGGCTCAGCCTGACCAACGGGCTACGCTCGCCTCCTCGCTTCACGCAATGGCAAACCCTGAAGCAGCGCATGATATTGCACGTCATATTCTAGGAGACCTAAAGACTTCTCGACCCACGTCTAAACCGTCCAGGGATTCACATAAGTCGCTGCAGGAGGTAGTCGCATGAAGCCGTTGAAGCCCTCCATTCAATATGCCACAACACTCGATGGCGCGCTTCCTCAGCACCGCTTTGGGACCACTCGCCACATCCACATGGTTGGGATTGGGGGAATTGGCATGAGTGGCATGGCAGAAATTTTACTACACCAAGGCTATCACGTGACGGGATCGGATGGGGCACGATCCGAGACGACTGAACGACTGACCTCCTTGGGTGCTACAATTCACCAAGGTCACGATGCCAGCCATATTGAAGGGGCAGATGTTGTTGTTTACACAAGTGCGGTACAGGCCATGGACAATGTGGAGACGAAAGCGGCTTTAGAAGCCTCCATTCCTGTCATTAAGCGAGCCGAAATGCTTGCGGAGATGATGCGCATGAAAGTAGGTATCGGGGTTGCAGGGACACATGGAAAAACCACCACCACAACCATGCTTGGCCACATTATCCAAGATGCTGCGTTGGATCCAACGATTATCGTGGGTGGACGAGTTCACAGTTTTGACAAAACGAATGCCGTCGTAGGCAAAGGTGAGTTTCTCATTGTGGAAGCTGACGAGTATGATCGCACGTTTTTAAAGCTCACTCCTACCATGGCGATCATCACAAATGTGGAAGCCGAACATCTTGATATCTACAAAGATATTGACGACGTAAAACAAGCATTTGTTGAGTTTGCAAATAAAGTCCCCTTCTATGGCGTGGTTGCTGTTTGTGTGGATGACCCCACAGTTCGAAGCTTAATCCCAGAATTCACGCGACGACTCATCACCTATGGCTTGGATTCCTCTGCGGATGTGTACGGGTTTAATGTGGATAAAAAGGCGTTTTCGACCTCCTTTGAAGTTATCGCTATGGGCAGACCTTTGGGAGTGTTTCAACTGCATGTTCCTGGGGATTATAATGTATTGAATGCCCTTGCCGCTATTTCCATTGCACTTGATTTAGGTGTTCCTGCCGAGACAATCAAGAAAGGTTTGGAGCGATTTAATGGGGTCTTTAGACGATTCCAACGCAAGATGGATCATCGAGGTGTCCTTTTGATTGATGATTATGCCCATCACCCTACCGAAGTAGCCGCTACATTAAAAGGTGCCAAGCACGGCTGGCCCGACCGTCGACGGATTGCGGTCTTCCAGCCACATTTGTACTCAAGGACTCAACAGATGTCCGCAGAATTTGGGGCGTCGTTTGGGGATGCCGATCATGTGATTATTACAGATGTCTATCCCGCTCGTGAAAAACCGATTGAAGGAGTTACCGGAGAGCTTGTAGCGAGTGCAGCAAAAGACGCTGGTCATCCATCGGTGCACTATTTGGACACAGCGGAGGATTTACCCCATTATTTAATGGACATGGCCAGCGAGGGCGATCTGATCCTTACCATGGGCGCAGGGACGATTTATCGCTATGGCGAAGAGTTTGCCGAGTTGTGGCAAGGGGGTAAGGTATGAGCCTTTACTCTCGACTCTTCTCCAAAAACAAGTCTCAAAGACAGAGTGGCTCTTCCGCTCGTGGATGGTTTGGCAAAAAACCGTCTCAAAACCTCTCTATGGGGACGCCGATCAAAATGGGAACGCCGATAAAGCCATCTTCCACCCCAAAATCATCGAAAAAGACGCGAAAAGGGCTTCGGTCAACGGGGAAGATTGCGGTGTCCATCGCTTTGCTTGTGACCCTCGCCACAGCTATCACACTGCTTACCTTGCAATGGCAGACCCATCGCGAGATTCGAGACATAAGAATCAAAGGATCGGACATGGTTTCGATGGATGAGATGTACCCACGTTTGGAGCACTTGATAGGACTGCATCCAGATTCCGTTACGTCTGAAGATGTGCTCGGGTCTATAGAAGATCTTGCAGCAATAAAATCAGCTCAGTACTGGGTCGATCCCGCTGGTTCGCTTGTGTTGGACATTGAAGATCGAACCGCCATTGGATTGTGGTTAGATGGTACAACACCCAAACTTGTCTCGGCGGACGGTGTCTTTCTTCCCTACAAAGAATCGATCTCTCAAACCTATCCTTTGGTTGTTGGATTTCAGGCCAAAGACATAACATCGGACCGCATTAAGCCATCATCATTTCACACACTAGGATCATTTTTGGACATGGCGCAACGTCATCCAACCGTTTGGTCAAGTATCAGCGAGGTGGGTCACCACCCTACAGAAGGCATTATCGCGCTGAGCCATGAAGCGGGTGTCAAACTCATTTTTGGCACATCCAATCTTGAGGCTGCCTTAGATAAATGGACAGAATTTTATACAAAAGAAGCTTTGAAACGTGGCATGCAGACGTTTCATACGATTGACTTACGCTATGCGGGTCAGGTCGTTGTCAAAGAGAATCCCGATTACCTTCAAACTCAATCTATCCCAAACCGCACAGGAGGCTCCTCATGAATGAACACGATCGCATCGTTGTCGGACTCGACATCGGTACCACAAAAATTTGCGCCATTATCGCGTCTGTTGACGAAGAAAACAGCGTCCATATTTTAGGCGTAGGGAAAGCCCCCAGTGATGGGTTAAATCGTGGGGTTGTGGTGAATATTGACCGTACAGTGCAAGCCATCAAGGCCGCCGTTGAGGAAGCTGAGCTAGCCTCTGGCATCAAGGTGAATGCTGTGAACGTGGGCATTGCGGGTGATCACATTCGAAGCATTTCGAGCAAGGGGGTCATTACCATTAATAATAAAGATCAAGAAATCACACGTGCAGACGTGGATCGATTACTGCAGGATTGTCGTAAGGTGCTCTTGCCCACGGATCAGCAAATTCTGCATGTGATTCCTCAAGACTTTATTGTTGATGGACAAGATGGGATTAGTGACCCGATTGGGATGTCGGGTGTTCGAATGGAGGGTGAGGTACATATTATTACGGGATTGGTATCGGCTGCGAAGAACATCTATCGATGTGTGGAGCGTGCAGGGTATGAAGTGGCTGATATTATCCTAGAGCCCTTGGCGTCGTCCTACTCGGTGTTGAATCATGAAGAAAAACGAGCTGGGGTGGCCTTGGTCGATATTGGGGGTGGGACAACCGATGTCGCTGTGTTCCGCGATAATACAATTCGACATACCGCTGTGATTGCCGTGGCTGGTAAAAAAGTGACGGATGATATCCGAGTGGGTCTGAGTGTATTGGATGAGCAGGCGGAGAGTCTCAAGCACCAATATGGAGAATGCTATGCCGATATGGTGCAAGAGGATGATGTGATTACGGTTCCTGGCATCGCAGGGAGGCCACCAAAAGAGATTAGTAAAGGGATTTTGGCACGCATTATCCAAGCCCGCATGGAGGAGATCCTAGAGATTGTGGGCATCGAAATCAAACGAAGTGGCTATGGAGATGCTCTGAGTGCAGGTATCGTGATTACTGGGGGGGGCTCATTGGTCAAAAATATCTGTCCATTGGCTGCACAGGTGCTCGGGATGGATGCGAAGATCGGACAACCTTCTGCATTGGGTGGAGGGATGGTCCAAGAGGTCTCTAGCCCTATTTATGCGACTGCTGTCGGACTTGTGCAGCATGCCATTGCCATGGGGCTTGCCAATGGTGGTCGCGCAGGCCAAGGAAGTGGGCAAGCCTCAGGGAAGAGTATGGAGGTTTGGAGTGAAGGCTTTATTGGCCGCATGAAGAACTGGTTTTCTGAACTATAAATTCGCATCAGGCAACACACATCACGCAACACACAAAAGACAATCAACTTTAGCAAATAATTAACTCAAGCTTATGGCACCCTTTGAATTCAACCCAATCGAAGAAACTCAAGAGACACACGACGAGCAGGAGAAACAACCCTGGATGGAGAGGGTTGATGATGAATCCATGCTCGAAAATGAACACATGGTAGAATCCGATCACGCTCTGGATACGGAGATGGAAGAAATAGACGAAAATGACGCGATTCCTGAGGTAGAGGCAACGCATGAGCAGGAGAGTGTATCTGAGTACTCACCTG
>JAQCBZ010000054.1 GCA_027621355.1 Bacteroidota bacterium
CAGAGCTGTTTGACCTGATGGTCGACATGGCAGGTGTACGCGCGATGGCGAAGTCAGCCTAGGGCAGCCTAGGACATCCGGCACCGAGTTAGATCATAGGGCAGTTTCTACTGGACATGTACTATCTGGCCACTGCTACTGGACTATGATCACTCTTGACCCGCTGCAATCTCCTCTAATAAAACTTCCACAGCTTTTTTGAGCTGAGGATCTTCACCCTTTGCTTTGCTATCAGGAGCGTTTTCAATTTCTACATCAGGAACCGCAGGACCATTCTCCATATTCATATCTGAGCCTTTCACGTACCATCCTCGGAAGGGCATTCGGACGTAGGAACCATCAATCAAGCCTTGCCCCCCTGTAGAGATCACAGCTCCAAACGTTGGCATCCCTACCAATGTCCCATGTCCTAATGTTTTGAAGGCATGGGAGAAGATCTCGGCATTGGAGTAGCTGCTTTGATTTGCAATCGCCACAGAAGGTTTTGTCCACCAGCTCAGAGGGAGTCTCTCACCATATGGATAATAGTCTTGGAATGAAGTGTAATTCTCTTCCAGATTATCTGTAGCGCCACGCGGCACGGTGTATGCATGTTGACGAACATTCAATACCGTCATCAGCATATCTGTGGTCCATCCACCACCATTCCAGCGCACGTCGATGACAATCCCTTCTTTTCCATTACCCTGTGCCATCAGCTCACGCTCAAAACGTTCAAAGCTTGGCCAGTTCATACCCTCCACATGGATATAACCCAATCTATCATCGGAGTACTCTTTGACAAGCTCTTTCCGTGAATCGATCCACTCCTCATAGAGCAGGTCTCTCAAACTATTCGTTGGTCGTATTACAATTTCACGAGAGGTTCCATCTTGTCCGAGAACGTCCAAAAGAATCTGTTGCGAAGCGTCATAGGTGAAATAGGAGAAGAAATTGCTAGACTCAGTGACGGCATCTCCTTCAACATGAGTGATAATATCACCGACAGTTAGTTTGCTTTGGGCTTTATCCGCAGGGCTATTTGGTACAACATGGCTCACTCGAACCCCTTGGGAAACAGGCTCTACAGCTATTCCTAATAAACCTGTTCTCTCTTCTTGTGTCTCTTCAGGGCTGCTGCCTCTTAATCCCATGTGACTTGCGTTGAGCTGCCCCAACATCCAATTGAATATATAGCGGAAGTCTTGAGGGGTAGACCCTGCCAATGCCCATGGCTTATAGGTCTCTTTGAGAGCGGTCCAATCTTTCCCATGAAACTGAGGATCGTAGAATCCCTTGCTAAGCGCTCGCCATGCTTCCTCAAAGATTTGCTCGCGCTCATGCGTATGATCTATGGTCATGCGAGCTGTAAACGGGAGGGACGTCATCGAGCCACTTTCAGGATCGATTTGTTTTAGGGCACCTCTACTTACGCTAAACAAGGACTTCCCGTCAGGTCCTAAGGTTATACGACCAGGGTTTTGCCCGCCTTTGGTTAATTGTTTCATGTCATCACGATCAAACCCGATACTAAACAAGTCTGATCCACGATCCGCTGGCGAACTCGCTGTAAAGAAAAACGTCTCCCCATCATTGGAAATCACAAGATTCCCTTCGTTTCCAGGCATGGAGGTCACTTGCCACAACCGCTCATGAATATCGTTAAAGTCGATTTGTATCTGCACTGATGGATCATCATCACTGCTTTCGTTTGCGGTGTCAAAGTAAAACCCATCTTCGCGGTCTTCTTCAGATTTTAACCATTCATCTTCCTGGAGCCAGACAAACCAAAGGTCATAATCTCCATTATTACGATCGCTGAGAAACCCAAGTTTTGAGCCATCTGCGCTCCAGAACGGACTCATATCGCCACGAGGATGCATGGATACATTCACAGGCTCCACCTCATTCTTGACGTCGTGAATGTAGACCTCACTGTTGAAGTTCAAATCATCCAAGGCATAGGTAATCCATCGATTGTCTGGGCTCCATGTGACACCGCCAGGGGTAGACCAGCCATCCAAGAGTGCTAGCTCATTTGAAAGGCCACTGTTTGCATTAATATCTGCAACGATAAGTCCCCCACGATCTCGGCGGAAGGCAATCTTTTCACCGTTTGGCGATACCAAAGGGTTCGTTTCATCCTCAAGGGTGGAGGTGAGTCGAGTGGTTGCAAATTTGAGGGTTTTAAATAGATCGGTTTTGGCCGCATCATCTGAGGTGACCATGTAGAGATCATATTGTCCATCGCGGTCAGAGGAGAAGATGAGCGTAGAATCATTCACCCATGTTGGCGATTGATCTCTGTATGGGTGCTTAGAGACATTCACCGCACGTCGAATATCCTCGTCATTGGCTTTAATGAAGATTTCCCCACGAATGGTCATGGCTGTATACTCACCATTTGGAGACACAGCATATTGATCGATATCGCCTGTAAAGGTCATGGACTCGAGCGGGTCAAGTCGATAATCTGACGAGAGGTTGATGTCTAAAACGGACGGTTCCTCCAGAGGAGCCGTCATCGTGAAAAGGCTTGCTTTTCTCTCCAATACAAGGTGCCCTTCCTCTGAAATATCAAAATGCCTCACACCATGGGTTTGAAACTGACTCATGGGCTCCATGTCACCTATGAGTGCGCCATCGTTATCAATAGACTGCATCACGACATTGTACCGACCGCTTTCAGCGCTGATAAATACCAAAGTGTTGTCATCTTTCCACTTTGGCAAGTAGTCATTCCTTGAATTTTGAGTGACTTCTGTATACGTCCCTGTTTGAGTGTCATAAAGCCAAATATCTAGATCTGCTGGCCCATCATATTCTTCCCGCTCAATCCGGCACGATCCGCGTACAAACGCAATAAAGCGACCATTAGGAGACATAGTGGGCATATCGCCAAGAGCGTCCAGCAGACGAGAAGGGGTGCCGCCTGTAGCGGAGACATGCTGAAGCTCTATATCCCATTCTACTTGATTAAACGTGCGATTACTCGCAAAAAGAAGGGTATTTTGTGATGTCCAGTCAAAAAGGTCATCACTTCCAGAGTAATAGGTAATACGCTCTGATACCCCACCGCTTGAGGGAATGGTAAAGATGTCATAGTTACCAAATCGGCTCCCTTTGAAAGCAATATGATCACCATCTGGACTCCACACGGGTGAGGTCTCATAGGCTTTGTGGATGGTCAAACGAGTGGCGGTCCCACCTTCAAATGGTACCGTCCAAATGTCCCCTTGATACGAAAACGACACCATAGACCCATCATGACTGATAGCCGGTTCTCGAGCCAGTAAGAGGTCGGATTGTGATTGTGCTTCTAACGTCAGTGAAAGAAGGATAAAAAGGGTGAGTATGAAGGGTTTCATAGAGAATAGGATTCGTTATTTACATGCCTGGAAGTAACATCACAGCATTCTGTACCATACGTGAAGGGCCTACCCAAAACATACGGTATTGTGTATTATCGACGAGGAAGACCACTTTGCCTTGTCCTACATTTGCCACACCCGCAAAAGCCATCCCAGCAGCAAGCTCTTTGCTCTCTTGGGAAGCATAGCCTGAGGCAAGTACTTGTGTAGGATCTTTGTGGTAATAACCTACGGTATGGAATGATTCATTGGGCACCAATGCAGCGTCTCCAAATTTGAGACTATATAACGTTTCTGGAAGGCCAAACGCAAGGGGATGAGAGTTATCAACAACCCCTTTGAACGCTGCCCCAGGGATGCGTCGGAGTCCAAAGACA
>JAQCBZ010000020.1 GCA_027621355.1 Bacteroidota bacterium
CCTTCAGCTCGACCTACCTGCTTCGAATATCACCTTAACCCTCGGACAATTTAGACACCAAAGCCCGGCAAGACTTCTTTCTAGCGGGTCGTCATCGCCACTTAGCAACTCCACATATCAAACCACGTTACGGCCTCACCCTGTAAGCACCTCTCGCGAACCCTATCATGCTATGAAGGGGATCTCTATTTTTTCCAGACCGAGCTCCAATTCTCAGGTTCGTCTCTCATTCTCACACCGTTCACTCGATGCACGCACATGGCAAGGTGATACGCTCCATGCGCCCACGACCTCTGTGAATTGGACCACTCGTCAAGGCTTAAGAGCGCAACAAACGATGACTCAAACGTCTCTTTTGTTGGATGGGGCTGCCAAACTAGGCCTTCATCGGGTGAGCGTGGCATGGAATGTGCATTTTCATTCTGACTGGGTTGCACAACGCGATGGCTATCTATGGTCAAACTCTCCTTTTCATGGGGTAGAAATTGGATGGAGTGGGCGCTTTTCTTCTAAATCCCCACTTCAAACTCAGATCATGGGCTTTGCGGCCATCGCACTACATCACGCACCAAGATTAGAGGCATCCCCCATTGATGGGATCCTCATGGGTGGCTTTCACCTAACAAGAGACGCTTTTCGGGCAAAAGTGAGTGTTGGATGGGCTTCCTCATCATGGCTATCCCCAGTAGGTGGCACCTTGACATCTCTCGACGACCCAATCGACGCCCCTGCCCCTCGAATCAAAGGTCAAATTGACATTGATCTACGCATTGAGTCGTTTCGTCTGGGTTTGACACACATGATTACTCACCATCAACAGGTTTTGACTCAGCCAATGAAACAATCTTTAAAGATTTATGCCCAATGGGACCTGCCTGCTAATACAAAATTTCTTGGAGAGTGGTCCTCAGCATCCTCCCATGAGCAACGGTGGACGACGTCACTACCCTATACCTTGATTGAAGATGCCACCCAGATTCAACGAGCATCCTTGAATGCGTACACGTCTTTGGGTCGGCATAGAATACGTCTAGGTGGACGGTGGATTGCATACTCGGCGATTTGGAATCACCCCTCGACCGGTTGGTTTGTACGAGTGCATTCCAATTTGCATCCATTTCAAAGCTCCCTTCAGTGGAGCGCTTGGACTCCAATTGGATCCCAAACATCCATCTTACTGGGTCAACCCTCCATACGTGGGGCTACAGGTCTATTGTCTCACACTGGACACAGCTCATCGTTGGTGGGCGTATTGCAGATGCCTCAACCAGTAAGCGCAGAAGTGTCTCTCAGCCTTGAACTACGAATAGGTGTGCAAGAACTATTTAATCAAGGCTACAAGGGTTCTGGTCTTGAATCCCGGCCTGGCACACGGCACGTCTGGACAGATCTTCACGTTTCTCTTGAGTTTTAGCGCACGATGATTATTGCGATTATTGCATCAATACTGAAACCCCTGGAAGCTCTTTGCCTTCCAACAGTTCAAGGCTTGCTCCGCCACCTGTTGAGACATGAGAAACGTTCGACTCCAGCCCCAGCTGTGTGATTGCAGCCGCTGAATCTCCACCCCCGATAATGGTTGTTGCCCCAGCTTCGGTTGCCTCTACCAGTGCCTGAGCAACAGCAAGTGTCCCTTTTGCAAAAGGCTCCAATTCAAACACACCCATGGGACCATTCCAAAGAACGGTTTTTGCTCGCTTCACTTTCTCAGCAAACAACGCTTGTGAGAGTGGGCCGATGTCTAACCCCATCCACTGATCAGGAATCGAATCCCGAAGGACCGTTTGAATCTCGGCATCCGCTGAGAATGCCGAGGCAATCACATTATCTTCTGGAAGCAATAGCTCTACCCCCTTGGTGGAAGCTTTGTCAAGCAACGATTTTGCCAACTCTATTTTGTCCTCCTCCACAATAGATGTCCCTATGGACAGGCCCATCGCACGATAGAAGGTGTACGCCATACCACCGCCAACGATTAAGCAGTCCACTTTATCCAGTAAGGCTTCAATCACCCCAATTTTGTCAGACACCTTTGCTCCACCTAAAATTGCGACGAAGGGTGATGTGGGATGTTCTATGGCATTTGCTAGGAACGATAATTCTTTCTCAAGAAGTAGCCCAGCTACCTTTACATCGATATGAGCGGCGATTCCAGCCACGGAGGCATGAGCACGATGTGAACTCCCAAAAGCATCATTGACATAGACATCCATTCCCTCGGCTAGCGCTTTGGCAAATGCAGGATCATTGGCTTCTTCCTCAGCGTGAAATCGAACATTTTCTAGGAGCAACACCTCTCCTGGTTGCAACGCATGCTTAGCTTGTTGCACTGCAGCTCCCACACAGTCTGTTGCCATGGTCATGGGCGCCTCCAAGACACTTTCAAGATAGGCTGCAACAGGTTTGAGGGAGTCTTTGGCAACGACCTCACCTTTGGGGCGGCCTAAATGACTGGCAAGTACCAGAGCGGCCCCTTGATCTAGAATGGCTTGAATCGATGGCAGAGCAGCATCTATTCGTGTGGTGTCTGTGATGGTGTCACCGCGTAGAGGCACGTTAAAATCGACACGCATAAAAACCTTTTTTCCATTGAGATCTACGTCATTTAGCGATAAAGGGGTCTTAGACATCAAGTACTATGATTAAATGAGAATTCGTTGACATCTATGATGCCAAAGTTGGTCATCAAAAGTACAAAAATGTTTTAGGGGAATCCTTAAGTTTAGACATGGAGCCAATTTACCTAGATCATGCTGCGACCACCCCGTTAGACCCTGAGGTCTTGGAGGCCATGATCCCTTACTTTACCGACGCATCTGCCAATGCAAATTCGGCACACCAATTGGGTAGACGTGCCAAGGTAGCCGTAGAAGATGCTCGTGAATCGATTGCTTCCATACTAGGGGCTGAGCCTTCTGAAATTATATTTACGTCAGGTGGAACCGAGAGCGATAATGCAGCCATTCGTGGAGTGTTCGAAACCGCACATCGTAAAGGGCGTTCACAAATCGTCACCTCGGCCATTGAACACCATGCTGTCATCCATCCTGCGGAGTGCCTTAAGCTCGCCGGGGCTAAACCGGTTTATGTGGAGGTTTCACCTGCTGGAAGCGTACTTCCAGAGGCCCTAGCCAACGTTTGTGGAGAGCAAACAGCCATCGTCTCACTGATGCATGTCAATAATGAGGTGGGGACTGTTAATCCCATCGCTGAATTGGCCGACATTGCGCATCAACAAGGTGCCTACTTTCATACAGACGCCGTCCAAAGTGTGGGCAAGCTCCCGGTGAATGTCAAAGATCTTAACGTCGATTTTTTGAGTCTTTCTGCTCACAAACTTAATGGCCCCATCGGAATCGGCGTCTTGTTTGCCAAGAATGGCTCCCCATGGATTCCTCTTATTCACGGTGGTTCCCAAGAAAAACGCCGACGTGGTGGGACACTCAATGTCCCGGCCATAGTAGGGCTTGCCGCCGCCATGACCAAAGCAGAACATCAGCGAGAGGCTCGAATGGCCCACTATGAAGCATGTCGAAGTCAACTTCTGGAGACGCTTGATCAACATTTGAGTGGTTATTATGCGATCAATGGAGATGGGGATTCTGACGTTTCACGGGTTCCTCATATTCTCAATCTCTGTTTTCACTCACCAGAAGGACAAACGCTAGATGGTGAGATGTTGTTACTCAATTTAGATATAGAAAATGTTTGTGTGTCTAATGGTAGTGCGTGTACCTCAGGCGCTGTAGAACCCTCCCATGTTTTGTTAGGCATGGGTATTCCTACGGATCAAGCCATGTCTAGCATTCGCATTTCCATCGGACACTCCAACACGCTAGACGAGATGACACATGCAGCCAACACCATCTCCAAGGTAGTCAAACGAATGCTTTCTCTATCCACGTAACATCATTCTTACGCTTTACACACACTCCTATGACCAAATCTATTCTCTCTGTTTCTATCGTTCTTGTTGCCCTTGGTATTGTAAGTTTTGTGATCTCTGATTTTGCCAGTGTCACAGCCCTGATCCCATCCTTTTTTGGGATTGTGTTGCTCATTTTGGCTCTTGTGGCTATGTCGGCAGAGAAAAAGGATCAGACCGGAGTCAAAAAACATACCATTCACGCCGCACTTGGTGTCACACTGCTAGGTCTAATTGGTTCCTTTCGAGGTATTCCTGCGTTCATAGGATCCTTTGGTGGTGAAGAACTCGCCCGTCCAATGGCAACCTATGCTCAGGTCGTGATGTTTGTCTTGTGTGCCTATCTCCTTTTTGCAGGGGTACAGTCTTTCATCAAAGCACGCAAAGAACGGGCAGCCGCATAGCGCTGGCTGTATCCTCAGTCGACCTTAAGCCTCCTTTGGAAACAGCGCAGCAATCTGATCGGCATATTTTTGCTCAATCACACGGCGTTTCAACTTCATGGTTGGGGTCATTTCCCCTGATTCTATACCAAACTCCTCGGATAGAAGTACGAAGTCTCGGATCTTTTCGTGCGAAGCCAGCTCCTTAGAGAACTCTCGGACCACCTTGCTAAATTCATTTCGCAAGCTTGGATGCACTAAGAGCTCCTCTCGAGAAAGACCTGACAAGTCATTTTGGGCTGCAAAAGCTTGCACAGCATCCTCATCAGGCACAATTAACGCTGCCATAAACTGCTGACCTTCACCCACCACCATAATTTGTTCAATCCATGTGCTCGTTTTGAACATATCCTCAATCGGGCCAGGGTAGATATTTTTGCCACCAGCGTTGACAATCATATGCTTAATACGGTCGGTAATCTGAAGCAACCCATCTGTAAAGCGCCCAACATCCCCCGTGTGAAGCCACCCATCTTCATCTATCATCTCACGAGTCGCTTCCTCATTTTTCCAGTACCCCTTCATCACATTGGGGCCCTTACAAAGAATTTCACCTGCTTCAGATGTCAAGGTTGTAGGGTAATCCTCCCCACTCACGGTTGCGATGATTTCGTTATCCGATAGTCGCATAATCCCAACAGTTACGCCTGTAATCACTTTACCCACAGTCCCAATTCGAGGACCATCAAAATGATTCACAGCCATAACAGGAGATGTTTCAGTGAGGCCATATCCCTCCATAATGGGAAGACCAGCGCTCATAAAGAATGATCCGATATCTGGTGGTAATGCCGCCCCTCCCGAGACAAAAAACTTGATCCGGCCACCTGTTTTTTCTTTGAGCTTATTGAACACCAATTTATCAGCAAGTTTCTTTTGGGTGGCCACCAAGCCTCGTTTCCCTTGGGCGTATTTCTCACCCACCCCAATCGCCCACTTAAAGATGGCTTTCTTAACAGCTGAGCCTTCTTGAACACCTTTATTGATGGTATTAAAAATGCGCTCGAACAACCTAGGCACGCTTATCAATATGGTGGGACGTGCTTCGGTGAGGTTCTTGGCTACGGTGTCCACACTTTCGGCAAAATAGATTTCGGTCCCACTAGCAATCATGGTATAGTACCCTGCCGTGCGCTCAAAGGAGTGACACAGAGGTAAAAATGAGAGTACGCGATCATCAGGACCCACTCCAACAACCTCATGAGCAGCTTTGACATTGCTCACAATATTACGATGAGTCAGCATCGCACCCTTAGGATTCCCTGTGGTGCCTGAGGTATAGATTAATGTGCTCACATCTTCTGGAACCACCGACTGGGCCGCTTCATGAATGGCTTTGGCATGCTTGGGCTCGAGCTTTAACCCTTCAGCAAGAACAGTATCTAGTAGCCGGACATACTTGTGGTCCAAAAGTCCCGCGGTTTTGGGCGTATCAAACGCAATCACTTCCTTCACTGTAGGGCAAGCCTCAAACACCTCGACCGCTTTTTTAAGCTGAATATTCGTCGAAACAAAAAACAGCGACGCTTGAGAGTCATTCAAGATATACTCCACTTGATTGGGCGGCAGTGTAGCATAGAGCGACACATTAATCACACCCAGCAGCTGAAGCGCAAGATCTACTACAACCCACTCTATTCGGTTTTCACTTAGGATCGCAACGGTATCCCCCTTCTTAATTCCTTTGGAAACCAAGTAGGCTGCAAGATTTTGCACATCTACTGTAATTTCATCCCACACAATGGGTTCGTAGGCCGTACCAGGTGAAGGCTTACGCGCATAGGCGACTTTATCTGAGCCTTTATACTTGCTTGCAAGATTTAAATAAAGCTCCGTTAACGTCTCAAAGGGGACTTGAATAGGCATAAGTGATCACTTAATTGGGTCAACGCATCAAAATAACATTTTCAGTATAATGCATGTACGATTCAAGTCATAGTCCATTCATTCAAGATTCTGATCCTCCATGTCCTCTGCATCTTCCACGGAATTATACCATGATTCACTTCCTCTGGTAAAAGAGATTTTTAAGTCCTACTTGAGGGAAAAAAATCAGCGACAAACTCCTGAACGATTTTTGATTCTTGATGAGATTTATCGCTCAGACAGTGGCCATTTCGATGCGGATGATCTCTATTTCAGGATTAAAGAATCTGGAACACGATTATCGAGAGCTACTGTGTACAACACCCTCGACCTATTAATGGATTGTGGGTTGGTCCAAAAACATCAATTTGGCCAAAATCAGGCTCATTACGAACGAGCATACGCTTATCAACAACATGACCATCTCATATGTAAAGAGTGTGGTTTAGTGATTGAATTTTGTGATCCACGCATCTTTGAGATTCAGCGGATGTTGGAGTCACTCCACAATATTGACATTAGTGAGCACAGCCTCCATCTCAAGGGGCGATGCAAAGACCAAAAAGCTTGTAAAAAGCGACGCGAACAAGGGGCCTCGTTAAAACTCAGGCGAGACGAATAAAACGGTGAGAAGCCATGGTGCTGCCCAGTAGGCCAATGAGCGTGCCTAGTAAAAACATCCCAGCGGCAAGGTAATACCATGCCCCTAGAGGCCATGCCAGTACCCCCATTTGAGGAATCGCAAGTGGTACACCCCAGCGAAACAAAGCATCCAATACCCCAAAGGCGACGATGCTCCCTATCCAACCTTGCAATACCCCTTCAATCACAAACGGGCGTCGAATAAATGCATTGGTCGCGCCTACAAGTTTCATCGCTTTAATCGTATCGCGCTTGGCATAAATCGTGAGGCGAATGGTATTAAATACCAACCAAATAGAGGCAATCAAGATCACAGAAGCCACGGATAGTCCGACCCACAAGGATTGATCTACTCGTGAGCGAAGCTGTTGGTATAATGCGGCATTAAATGCTATATCATCGACTTCTTGAAACTCCTGCAAGCGCTTTACTTGCTGTTGCACCTCGTCGATGGAAATATCAGGCGTTAGAATCAGCGTAAACGATGCGGGTAGGAAATCGAGATCTGCAAGTGCCTCCGAGCCAAATCCTTCTCCAAATTCTTGTTCAAAACGAGCCGAAGCAGCCTCTTTAGAGGTGAAATCGATCGATTCTACCCATGGCTGTTCATCCAAATAATCTCCAAAATCTTGGGTTCGCTCCTCAGAAATAGGGGCTAAAAAGATTTCCATTTGCACTTCATCGGTCAAATCGACGGCAAGGGTATACAGAGCATACCCACCCCTGGCTAAAAATCCAGCGAGTAATACAGCAATAAAGAGTGAAAAGGTTGAGGTTGCACTCGCAAGTTTTGTGCGACCAAATCCTGCAAACCCCTCTTTGATGGAGTAGCCAAAGCTCATAGAAAACGCAGTATGTGTAAGAGACTGTCCATAGTAGGCAGTGTGTTAATTTTTGAAGAGTACCCGAATACCAAAGATAAACCTTCTGCCCGACTTCGGAAGCCCATAAGAATCCATCGTGCCTGCCTGCCAGAGCTGATCAGAGGCTTGATCCATTCTCATGTAAATCATCATCCATCGAAGTCGCGCTGAGAGATAGGCATCGACCGTGGCTGTTGAAGGTAATTCTAGATCATTTCCAGCCCGAATCCATTGTTGTAACCAGGGTGACCATATCCACCCCGCTTGCTGTACAGGTGAGGCTCGCAAGGTAAGACCCGCTTTCACATAGGTGGCTTGATCAAAAAAGGGGCGCTCTAGCTCCACCTGCCCCCACCCATACACTCTCAGGTCTCTTGAGGAGGGTTTTGACATGCAGTCCATACAATTTGCCTCCTCAGTGCCAACTTGCTGGACGAATCCATCCATCGCATAGCCTCCAAGACGAAGTGTTACATCACGAGTCTTCATAGAGGCCATCGCAGACCCCTGAATTGAACGATACTCAGGGCCATTACTCCACGAACCTTGAGAGGTGCGAAGCCATTCATCCTTGGTGCGCAACCAAGCCATGGTTCCTTCAAGGCTAAACGACCCAATCGCCCACGTGGGAGTTAGTTCGATAAATGTGACCGTTTTGGGTTTCAAGAATGCATTGGGAGCCATTTGTTGATGTGACCAATCAGGAGCATTGGCCACCACAGGGAGTTCACCCTGCTTCATGAGTAATGAGGGCTCATGTGAACGTTGTCCTATCCCGAGGGTAAACCCATTCCCATTGGACTGCCATGAGTGATCCATGCGGATTTCCCCTGTACCGGCATCATTGGCAGATGAGTGCATCCACTGGGCACGAAAACTTGATCGAAACCTCTTCGTCCAACGTCTAGACCCTTCGGTTTCCAATCCAGTAAACCACGAGTTTTTTTCAGGGAAAGAGATGGTGTTGGACTCGTTGGATTCGTGCTCAAGCCAAAGTGAACCAGACACTGAGCCTCTGGAACCCTGTTTGATCATTTGAGAATACAACTGAGTGCGTCGATTCATCCAATCAAGGCTGCGCCCTCCAGAAACTGTGGAGATCCCTGATATCTCCCCCTCATGGATATCACGCAATAACCCAAGTCTTGTTGACAGAGATTGAGTAGGATTTCGACCCCAAGTCAGCGAAAGCCTTTGAATCGAGGGCTCTACTCGCACAAACGGATAGAGTGGGGATTCAATAAGAGGATTGTAGGAGAATCCATTAGGTGTATATCCTTGTACTGCTTGTGCTTCTGTTTGTTTACTAGAATAAGTCGAGTATCGCAAAAATAGAGATTGTGTCGAGTCAATCTCCCATCGAAATGCGCTTCGAAGCGTCGAGTATTCCCCTTGAAATCCATCATAATCCCCTTGTTCATCGATGGTTGAATAGGCGATTTCAAGGTGTGTGGACTCAGAAACATTTTGTCCATAGAGTAGATTCAGTGTCCGATCTTCTTGCCCTCTCTCAAAGAAATCTAATTCTATGACAGGTTTGGGCGATTGGCGTCGAACCGATGACAAACTTAACCGCTGCCCATAGGTTGTAAGCACTCCCACATCACTAGCTGGAATCAGGTTTAATGGTACACTTCCTATCCATGGATTACGCCATAACGCACCGTCTGTACGAAGGATGGGTGTCTGAATCTCGTCGTTGGGGCGCTCCAAAGCCATGGGTGCATTACGAAGCATGGCTCCATGGGTAACTCCAGTAGCGGGTAAATGCACTCTAGACTCTTGCAAGGAGAAAGCAGGGATCCAGTTCGATGTTGAATCGGTGAGTAGGACCGATTGTGCTTGCAGACAACTCGACCAAAAAGAAGCCATCAAAAGCAACCCACACACATTCCTCAAATGGACAAATGATCTCATCATAACTGTTTTTGGACACCTCGTGGTAGCCGGGATTCACCCACAAGAGTGCGTCTTAGCGCCTCTAAAGTTAAAATCACAGACCTTGAACGGTTCAATTCACGCGTGTGACCAACCTTTGTTGTCCACGCAAACGTCTCTGTTGGCGTACTTAGACCAAACCAGATGGTTCCCACAGGCTTATCATTTGAGCCACCACTAGGCCCAGCAACCCCGGAAACAGAGCATCCAACCTCAACTTCTAGCGCTTTTCGAACACCCATTGCCATTTCAATCACCGTTTGCTTGCTAACCGCTCCATATTGCGTTAGAGTCTCCGTTTTGACCCCTAATTGCGAGATTTTAGCCTCATTTGAGTAGGTTACCAATGAGCCCCTAAACACATCTGAAGCTCCAGCTGGATCTGTTAGTGATGCCCCTATCATCCCGCCTGTACAACTCTCAGCTGCACCTAAACGCCACCCTTTGTCTCGACACAACTCCAACACAATATTGGATAATGTGTCTGTCGTCTTCGATCCATAGGTGCAAAAAGCAACACGTCCCCTCACAAACACTTCAAACTCATCTAGCAGGCCCAGCGCCTCTTTTTTGGTGATCCCTGGTGTTGGATCCACACCTAATCTGAGTTTCACATTTGCTGCCCCCGGTAAATAGGCCAGCGTGCACCCCTTTTGTTCAAAGTGCGACCAATCTCCGATAAACTCATTGGCGAGATCTTTTTCTCTTTCCCCTGCCGTCATAATATATCTCGGGGGAAATGTGAGCTCTTGCTGAGCTGAGGCGAGGATTTTGGGTAGGACAATTGTCTTAAACATCCCCTCAGCTTCATAAGGCACCCCTGGCAAGGCCATCAACCAGGTTTTCTCGGCTTGCACCAAAATTCCCTTTTCTACACCAAATGCATTGTCGTATTCCTTCATTGCGAGGCTATAATCTTTACAAAAGCGAGTCAATACATCCAATGTTCGATCATCATGAGTAGGTCCCAATCCACCCGTAGTGACCACCACGTCCCATTGTCCCCATGCATCTGAAAGCGCCTGATAGATCATCGATGCATCATCGCTAATCATCTGTTCTTGTGATAACCGCAAACCTTCCTCTACCAAAAACCGACCAAATGCCGCTGCATTCGTATTTATCGTGTCACCCAGAAGGAGTTCGTCACCAATAGAGAGAACCAGTATTCGCATTAACGGTTGAGACTTGTTGAAAGTTGGTGCAATTTACTCTCAAATCCATTCGATCGCCAATGTTCAGATCTCTTGTGACCTACATACCCAATTTTTTGACCATCCTTCGAGGGTTCGCGGGTCCATGGATCGTCTGGCTCTTTTACTCTGGAGACATTACATCCTCTTCGATTGCATTGACAGCATTTATTAGCTTATTCATAGCCTCTTTGACTGATTTTTTGGACGGAGCCATAGCAAGAGCCCTGAATGCGGAATCAAAACTTGGGGCCATCTTAGATCCATGGGCAGACAAAATATTGGTTCTATGTGTGTTTTCGATTCTTCCAAGCCTAGATTCATATCTCTACCCTTGGTGGTTATTCGGGATCATTGCTTCACGCGAAGTGCTCATGGAAGGTATCCGAGCTTGGAGTCGGCTCAAGGCCATCAAAACAGAACCGGCTTCAAATAAGCTAAATTTCCCCGTTCGATTTAGTGGAAAAGCCAAAACCACAGCTCAAATGATCTTTATTCACCTTGCCTTAGGATTGCATCTTCTAGATGGACTACCGTATCCAGCATATGTGATTTCCGGGCCCATCTTGAGTTCTTGGGCAATGTTTTGGCTATATATTGTCATCGCTGTGATCACTGTTTGGAGTGGAATCGATACGCTAAGATCCACCAAACGCATGGATCAAACGCACACTCAAGCTTAACGTATGATGACGACACTGAGTAATCTATCATGACGCGGAAAGAATCCTTAGCAACCATGATGGGTATCGGGCATCTTCCTTATGCACAAGGGACAGTGGCCTCCTTTACAGTCCTTATTGAAAGCTATCTTGTCTATACGCTACTCTCTTGGCTGTCCATACCCTCTCAAGGCCTTTGGATGGGGGTGTTGTATGGGATTTCCTGCCTAACATGGTCTTGGATCACTGTTTGGGCCGCCGATGAGATGATTGAAACCTATGGACCCGATCCATCTGCACTGGTAAGCGATGAAGCGGCTGGTATGTCCTTTGTAATATCCGTGATGTTTTTGTTGGGTGAATTTTATGGAGACGCCCTACAGATGAAAGGCTGGATTACGATCGCGTTGGCTGTCTGTTTTTTCCGTGTGTATGACATTACCAAACCATTAGGGATTCGGCGTCTTGAACGACTCTCAGGTGGAAATGGTATATTACTAGATGATCTTGCGGCTGCTTTTGCGGCTATTGCAACGACAGTTGCTTTAATGATCGCATCGACGATGATTTAATCTCTACCCATGACAGACTCACCCATTCAAATCCACGATTCAGCACTTGCACGGACATTAGCAGGTCATTTACTTGATATTCATGCCGTGGTCCTCAAACCGAATGAACCTCTTACATGGTCCTCTGGCTGGAACTCTCCTATCTATTGTGATAATCGACTCACGTTACGTTATCCTGAGATTCGCACCCTCATTCGTGACGGATTTATCGAGATTCTTCATGGACTCCCAAACATGCCTGACGTGATTACTGGAACCGCTACGGCAGGAATTCCACATGCTGCATGGGTGGCGGATCAATGCTCTTTACCTATGGCTTATGTTCGTGGCAAAGCGAAAGCGCATGGATTAGGAAACCAAATTGAGGGTGGCATTGACAAAGGGGAGCAGACTGTCGTGATTGAGGATTTAATCTCCACAGGTGGATCCGCGCTTGGTGTTATTGATGCTTTAGAGTTTGTAGGGGTGGACGTAATGGCCTTGCTGAGCATTTTCACGTATGGCTTCACACAAGCCAATGATGCTTTTGCACAAAAAGGGATTCCTGTTTACAGTCTAACCGATTATGCCACACTTATCGATGTCGCTGTGCAAAAAGGGGTTGTGTCAAGCGAAGACCTAGAAACGCTTGAAGAATGGAGACTCTCTCCTGAGACGTGGCCTAGCTAGTTTCGTCAAACGAGGCGGTAAAACGCGCGCTTCTTGATTATGGGTTCAGCAAAGGGCTTACCTGCATGAATGGATTACTGTTCCAGCAAAGGGCGAACCTCCTGCCCCAAAAGATGAATGCTTTGCAAGTATTGCTCTTGGGATAATTCGGCCACATTCATATGGAGCCTCATCTCCTCAATACCACCTAAAGCTTCACTATGTCGGGAGATTTTATCCGCCACTTCTTGAGGATCTCCCACGATTAAGGCTCCCCTGTCATGTGTCACAGCATCAAATTGAGCCCGAGTCACACCACCACCCCAGCCCCGTTCTTGACCAATTCGGCTAAATGTTTTGGCATACCCAGGATAAAACTCCTCTCTAGCTTGATCTCCACTTGGAGCAACATAGCCTAGTGAATGGACCGAAACCGTGAGCTGATCTTCACTAAAACCATGCTTTAGACCCGTTTCTTTGTATAAATCAACCAGTGGGCGGAAACGATGTGTCTCCCCTCCAATAATCGCAAGCATTAACGGAAGGCCAAGTTTACCCGCTCGAACAACAGACTGAGGAGTTCCTCCAACCCCAACATAGATCGGTATCGGGGACTGATAGGGTCTTGGATAAACCGCTTGGTGTGTCAAAGAGGGACGGAATCGGCCTTCCCACGTGATGGTTTCGTTATCACGAATGGCTAAAAGGAGCTCTAATTTCTCTTCGTAAAGCGCATCATAATCTTGAAAATTGAGTCCAAATAAAGGAAATGCTTCAGAAAACGAGCCTCGCCCAGCCACAAGCCCAGCTCGACCCTTGGACAACAAGTCCAAGGTGGCCAGCTGCTGATACACTCGCACCGGATCAGCAGCGCTGAGCACCGTCACGGCACTGAGCAATCGAATCTTAGACGTCCGCACGGCAGCAGCGGCCAGAATCGTCAGCGGGGACGCATCGAGATATTCCTTGCGGTGGTGCTCTCCAAGGCCAAAGGTGTCAAGGCCTGCCTCTTCCATCGCGACGATTCTGTCGAGCAGGTGTTCCAGGGCTTGAGCACGGTCTTGGGGCGAACTTGAGGCTGCGGTGTCATAGGGTACAGCAGCAAAACTATCGATACCTAATTTCATGTATTTTTTACGCTGGATTCTTTAGGAATGAAAATATTTGAACGACTTTAAAACACTCGACTATCAAGAACAATTCCTGACACAATGTCAGTTATTTTTGGTTAAAAACAGGCTTTCTAGTCAAATATTCGTAATTTTAGGATTCAGATTTATTACTGACGCAAAACAAACGAAGTATGGAATTTACCATTGGCAATATTGAGAACAACAAACGGTTCTACATCGAGACGTATGGTTGCCAAATGAACTTTGCGGACACCGAGGTGGTCAACGCCATCTTGTTGGAGGCTGGTCTACGCCCTGTCAATAGTGCGGAGGAGGCGGATGTTGTGCTGTTGAATACCTGCGCCATTCGAGAGAATGCAGAAACCAAAATTTGGAATCGCCTTAAAGAGCTCCGAGGTGTAAAGAAGCAAAACCGATCCATGACTGTGGGTGTTCTTGGGTGTATGGCGGAGCGTATCAAAGAAAAAGTGATTGAGCGTGAGCATTTGGTAGATCTTGTGGTTGGGCCTGATGCATATCGTGATATCCCAAATCTAATTGCTGAGATTGAAGATGGACGCAAAGCTGTCAACGTCTTGTTATCCCTGGAGGAAACCTACGCAGATATTACCCCCGTACGTACATCTGGAAATGGAGTAACCGCGTTTGTCTCCATTATGCGAGGATGTGATAATATGTGCGCTTTTTGCGTTGTTCCTTTTACCCGAGGTAGAGAACGAAGTCGCCCCGTGGAGAGTATTCTCCATGAAATTCAGCAACTAAGCGATGAAGGGTACAAAGAGATCACGCTGTTAGGGCAAAATGTAAATTCTTACAAGTTTGAAGAGACCGATTTTACCCGACTCATGGATCTTGCCAGTCAGGTGAATCCTGAAGTGCGTTTCCGATTCACCTCACCCCACCCAAAAGATTTTCCAGAACCCCTCCTCCATTTGATTGCCGAGCGACCTAATCTCTGCAACTTTATTCACATTCCCACACAGTCAGGAAGTACAAGCATGCTGGAGCGCATGAAGCGCCCTTACACACGGGGAGAATACCTGGATCTCATTGCTAAAATGAAGTCTATTATACCTGGATTGACACTGTCGACCGATATGATTGCTGGCTTCTGTGGGGAGACACAGCAAGAGCATGAGGATACCCTTTCGCTCATGCGTGAGGTGAAATATGAGCTAGCCTACATGTTTGCCTACTCAGAACGCGAGCGCACGTACGCCCATCGCAAAATGAAGGATGATGTTCCTGATGAGGTGAAAAAGGCGCGATTGACTGAAATCATCAACCAACAAATGGCGATTCAGGCAGACATCAATCTTGAGGAAGTGGGCCAAAGACATTTAGTATTGATAGAACAGGAATCTAGACGCTCCTCTGATCAGTGGTCAGGGCGAACCGACACCAACAAAATGGTGGTCTTTGATAAATTGGATGGCGTTGGACCTGGAGATTATGTAGAGGTGGAAATCACCTCGACCACGTCGGCAACCCTCATGGGGCAGCCTATTGCTAAATCTTCTATTCAGGCGTTTTTTGGGCGTGAAGAGCAGACCTATTCATTAGCGACCTCCTAATCTTAGCGACATGAAACCAGCATCCAAATCAACCTTTGGGATTTTGGGTGAATCACCTGCCATTCAAACGGTGATTCGGCAGATTGAGCAGGTCGCTCCAACGGACATAACTGTGCTCTTGCAAGGGGAAAGTGGCGTTGGAAAAGATGTAACTGCCAAAGCGATTCACTCACAGAGTCTAAGAAAAGAGGGCCCTCTTGTCATTGTGAACTGTGGTGCTATTCCAGAGGGCATTATCGAAAGTGAACTATTTGGTCACGAAAAAGGAGCCTTCACAGGTGCCCACGAAGCTCGTATGGGGTATTTTGAGAAAGCAAATGGAGGCACGATTTTTCTTGATGAAATTGGTGACACACCCAAAAACGTACAAGTCAAGTTACTTCGCGTCCTGGAAACGGGTGATTTTTTCCGGGTTGGCTCCTCTAAGGCTAGTCAAAGTGATGTTCGCGTCATTGCTGCAAGCCATCGAGATTTATGGGCTATGGTCAAGGAAGGGACCTTTCGTGAGGACCTATACTACCGCCTAGATACGGTAAAAATTAAACTTCCTGCTCTTCGCGAACGAACAGAGGATATTTTGCCTCTGTTTCGGACGTTTGCCAGTGAGTTTGCCGCAAAATACGATTCAAGTTTTAGGGGATTTACCGAGGATGCGGAAGAGTTGCTGCTGTCCTATCGTTGGCCAGGAAATATCCGAGAGCTCAAAAATGTAGCCGAACAACTTATTGTCCTAGAGAAATCTCAAACCGTCGACAAGGCACGACTCCAAAAATACCTCAAAGGGCGACAACATCTTGGATCCACGGATCACCTCCCTTCGGTGCATGCTACCGAACGCCAAGGCGGGTATCAACAAGACGATGAATTTCGAGCGGGACGCAACGATCACGCGAGTGAGTTTCAGTTCCTACTCAAAGCCATGCTTGACGTTCGAACAGAGATTGCCGAACTCAAACGAATGATGGCCAACTGGTTTATGGGTAGCTGGAATCAGCCTCAATCCACCTACACCCCTGCCCTGCCTGCCCCACAGTCTCATCCTATTGATCCAAACGATCTCACGTCACACCTACGACCTTCAGATAGACCGTCATTTAATCCAGATGAAGGCTTTAATGACTCACATAAAGATGATCATCACTCAGAAAACGTCGATTCAAGTGATTCCCCGTGGGGAGGAAACGCCCCTGAAGACCCCATGGAGTACCTACGCTCAGCTCAGTGGAATGAAGGGGACTTCCCAAGTTTAGAGGCCCTCGAGCGCACGGTCATTGAGAGAGCTCTGAAAACGTTTGAAGGGAATCGACGCAAAGCTTCCACAGCCTTGGGCATTAGTGAGCGGACGCTCTACAGGAAAATAGACCAGTATGGACTTGACTCATGAAGGCATTGAGTCCCCATACTACAGGTAGTCGTAGTGAACACACAAGAGCCTCAATGGTTGTTCGCAACCTTATGATAGGCTCTTTTCTGGCATTCATGAGCCTATCTGGATGTGTTAAATACTCTTTCACAGGAACATCCATCCCAAGTGAAGTAGAGACGCTCTTTATCCCCTTTTTTGATGATCGCTCTGGGAGCGGGATTGGATCATTAAATCAATGGCTCTATGACGAATGTTTTAATGAGTTCATCAATCGGTCAAGATTGCGTCTAGCCAACAGTCCTGAGGAGGCTGATGCCACGCTTGAAGGGGTACTACTAAGTTATACCAACCTACCCTTTAGTGTGTCAGGAGAAGAGACCGCCGAACGCAACGAGGTGACCATTCGGGTGCAAGCCACGATGCGCTATGCAGGTAAAGATGAGCCTATTTTTAGCTCGACCTTGACAGGAACCTCAACCTTTGATATCGTGAACAATCCCATTGATGGGGAACGCGAAGCTGCTCAAGAGGCCCTTAATCAAATTGCCGAAGCTATGTTCACACAAAGTGTCAGCCAATGGTAGATTCTTCCCCAGACGATCCATACAGACGAGTAGAACTCCTCAAAAAGATACAGCGAACCAAAGAGTACCCTGTATCTACCTTTCGGGACATTCAAGCATCTATGAAGGATAATCACATTACAGGTGAATTATTCCTCGACCTTACCTTACTCTTTGAAGTCCAAGGCAAACGGGATTTGGCGTTGGATGCAGCCCAAAAAGCAAAACGTATCGCAGGCGAAGATGAGTCTCTAAAGGCACTCCCCTACTTCCTACTCCATCCAAAAGGGTTAGAGTGGGCAGTGGAACATGCATGGGTCCCTCCTTCATGGGAAGGAGCTCCAAGTAGCTCCGAGAAAGGATCCCATAGTGTGGATGAGCTCATCAACGCCCTCAAAACGATGGAGCTCCAAAGTCGATTGCGTAGTGGGCAGACAGAAGCCTCAGACACACCAACCCTGAAGCCTCAGCAAAAGATAAGATCTGTGAATCGAAAAATTGCCACTCCAACGCTGGCAAAGATTCTAGAATCCCAGCAAAAATGGGCCGAAGCAAAGAAGATGTGGCAAAAACTGGCTAAAAAGCATAAGGATCCAGCCATTGACGTGGCCATCCAGCGCTGCGAAAAAAACTTGGCTCAATCAAAAGCCGAGTGAACTCAAAAGCCTAATGGGTTCCTGTGGCGCAACGCACTCACACAACTAGCGAGCGCGAACAAAAGGATTGGACTGCTTCTCAGCACCCACAGTAGTTGACTCACCATGCCCTGGATGGACAACAAACTCATCGAGCAATGTATACAACTGGGTCTCAATGGATTCTTTGAGAAGATGTCCATCCCCGAATGGAATATCGGTTCGACCCACACTTGCTTTGAATAAGACATCCCCTGCAAACACCACTCCCTCTTTGTGGGCAACAAACACTACATGATCGGGTGAATGCCCTGGAGTATATCGAACCTCGAAACTCACTCCATCAAATTCACACGTTGACCCGTGAACCAATCGAATCGGTTCAATTGGCATGGGATGAACCGGAAAGTCGACCCCAAACATAGCGGGTTGATCAGGAATGGATTGCCACAATTCTGGAAATCGATCACTCATATACAGAGGTACATCAGGATACTCAGCAATCACAGCTGGAATGCCTAACACATGATCTAAATGTGCATGTGTCAACAGAATGGCTGAAAGCGAGGCCCCAGAAACCTCTAGTTTTTGCTTGCATTGCTCCCACTCGTGATCTGTTGAGAAGCCAGGATCCACGAGGATGGCTTGACCGTTATCAAGAATAGCTAGATAACTATTCTCATAGAGTGGCCCACAGGTAAAACCAATCACATCCATGGGCATTAAGTGACCCCCTACTTCTTGTAACGCTTGTTGAAGCGGTCGATACGGTCAGCTTTCTTGGTCAGATTTTGGTTCTTGGTATAAAAAGGGTGGTTTTTGGAATCGATTTCACTCTTATACACACCATCCTTGACCTCCATAGTGCTGCGTGTGAGAATCTCAGAACCGTCACTTAAGACGACTTTTACCTCTTTATACTCTGGATGAATACCTTTTTTCATAAGTTGCTGCAGGATACTGACACTGTAAACACGTTTGCCTGGGCCATGATACACTGATCAGTATCAACGTCTTTGGCCAAACAATCGCGTCCTTTGTCGATTAAATTATAGCTTCTAAAAATAAGGGAATCTGCGACAAATACGAATAGCTAATTCAGACGATTCAAGCTTACGAAACGATTAGATATCTTCTTCGTACTCATCCTGATCACTATATTGGTCACCGTCCTCATCACCAAGGCCTCCTAATACACTTCCGACGAGATCAGTATACACAATTGTCTCATGTAGGTGATCTTTGCCAAGGACAGAGTTTTGATGCAATCCTTCCAATACCAGATCAAGCCATGCGGATGTCCATAGAGTATCCAAGGCCTCTTTGGTAATGATTTCGTGATCCGCCTTAGCCATCTTAGCCAGACCTGATAGGATTTCGTCAACCGCTTCTTGTAAACCTTCTACACGCTGAGCTTCCTTGATATAGGCTTTGTCATCAAGAGATTCGGTGAGATTCAGCTCTTCACCTTGAGCAAACCAAGCTAGAATAGACCCATAGAGTGCACGAGCCGATTTGGAGGATTTGTTTTGTGGATCGGGGAAATATGTTTTAAACACCTGATTCACAGCCTTGCCAATCAAATGCTTCGCCACTTGAACAGCCCCCTCCTGCTCCCCTTCATAGACCAATTCCATTTTACCCGTAAGCGCTGGCACCATCTGATAAATATCCATCATGCGAACCTGTGTCTCTTTGTATCCATGCTGTACCGCTCGGCGCTCTGCTGAGGAGATCACCTGTTCCATTGCTGTGAGGGATAAACGAGTAGACACACCACTTTTTTGATCGATATAATCACTTTCACGAGCTTCAAAGGTGACCTGCTCGATAATATCATGCATCAAAGGCGATAAATGTACCACGGGCGTGCCATCATCCTTGCCACGTTGAATCCATGCCTGTTGAAGGGTAATTTCTTTGGCAATAGAACGCTTCTTGGGATAATGCGTGATAATCTGAGCGTCAATTCGATCTTTAAGCGGTGTAATGATATTACCACGGTTGGTATAATCTTCAGGATTCGCCGAAAATGCGATCGATAAATCGAGTGGAATACGAAGATTAAAGCCACGAATCTGAATATCTCGTTCCTGCATGATATTCAACAATGCCACCTGAATCCGAGGCTGCAGATCGGGCAACTCGTTAATCACAAAAATCCCACGATTTGAGCGAGGAATAAGTCCAAAATGGATCACCTGCTCATCGGCCAAGGATAATTTGTTCGCCGCAGCCTTTATTGGATCCAAATCACCAATCAAATCGGCTACCGTTGTATCTGGTGTAGCCAATTTTTCACCATAACGGTGTGCGCGAGGCAACCAATCGATTGGGGTTTCATCGCCAAGGCGTGCTACAAGCGAACGACCATAGACCGATAAGGGCTCATATGGATTATCGTAAATTTCTGACCCTTCGACATAGGGGATTACATCGTCTAGAAGCTGTGGTAAGAGTCGAAGAAGCTTTGTCTTGGCTTGCCCTCGAAGTCCAAGAAGCAAAATATCGTGCTTGGCAAGAATCGCTTGCATAACCTGAGGAATGACTGAGGACTCATATCCAACAATTCCTTCAAAAGGTTGCCGCCCCTCGGCAATGGCTT
>JAQCBZ010000021.1 GCA_027621355.1 Bacteroidota bacterium
CATCCATTCCATCTGGATTTTTACCCCCTGCCGTTGCAAGATTTGGCTGACCGCCACCTCCACCGCCAACCAGAGCGGCTAAACCTTTCACCCATGTCCCAGCATGACCTCCACGTTGAATCACATCGTCCGTCATCGCTGCCATGAGGGCTACTTTTCCTTGATCAGTATCATGAGAAACCAACACAATGGCTAAACCCGTTGGCTTTTGGCGCAAGGCCTCGTATCCCATTTGTTTTAGCCCGTCCATGGAGGCGCCCGGCACCTTCGAGGCGATCAAGTGAAGCTCATTATCCAGAACGACGGCTTGATCCATCAATTCTGGAAGTTGTCCAAGGAGTTGTTTTTGTGAGATGGACTGAAGTTGCGTCTCCAGGTCTTTTTTTGCCTCTTGTAGTTGCTGAATCGACTCTCCAAGGTTAGATGCACCTCCGCCAACAAGTCGTTGCGCGTCCGATAGTGCTTGAAGTTGACGTTGAACGTAGGACAATGCCGAAGCCCCCGTCAGGGCCTCAATGCGACGTACACCTGCAGAGGCCGAAGACTCAGAAGTAATCACGTACAATCCAAGTTCTCCTGTGGCCTGAACATGCGTTCCAGCGCATAATTCTACCGAAAACTCGGGGTCAAATGTAATCATGCGAACCGATTCACCATATTTCTCCCCAAAAAGCATCATGGCACCTCGCTCCTTGGCTTGATCAATGGGCACATCACGCTCCTCTGTCAAAGGGATGTTTGCTTGGATTCTGAGATTCACCTGCTGCTGAATATCAGCCAACGTTTCCTGTGGAATTTGCTCAAAATGGGCGAAGTCAAACCTCATCCGATCATGCGTGACTAGAGATCCCTTCTGGACTACATGCGATCCGAGTGTATCTCGTAGAATTGCGTGCAATAAATGAGCTGAGCTATGGTGCTTGGCGGTTTCAGTGCGTCTAACTCGATCCACCTGCGCTGTCCAAGGACCAGAAAAAGAGGATGGAAGTCGATCTACAGTGTGTACAAAACCATAAGGCCCCTTTTGGACATCCAATACGTTGAGGGTCTCAGTGGGCGACGCCAACACCCCATGATCTGCGGTTTGACCCCCACTTTCTGCGTAAAACGGGCTTTTGTCTAACAGCACAAGGTGTCTGTCTCCTTTTTTCGTCGACAACGTAGCTTTGGCCACCAGTTGCACCTCACACTCAAGGTGATCATAGCCTACAAAGTCGAATACTTCTCCTAGTGAGTCCAATGACTTCACAGAGGCCTCTGGATTGAGTTGCCAATCTGTGGCATCATTTGCTGACGCTGTTGCTGTTGCACCTGCAGCTCTTGCACGTTCTTTTTGCTGAGCCATGAGCGCGTCAAAGCCCTCCAAGTCCACCTCAAGCCCTTGCTCACGCGCCATTAACGAGGTTAAATCAACGGGAAAACCATAGGTGTCGTGCAGCATAAAGGCGGCTTCGCCTGAGACTTTGTTTTGTCCTTTGGTTAATTCTTGGAAACGCTCAATTCCTTGACCTAACGTCTTGATAAATGAAGCCTCTTCTGCTCGGATAATGTCCTGTAATGATGACTTTTGAGCCTCTAATTCAGGAAATACATCCTTGAATTGAGCTGCCAATGGGGCTACAAATCGATGCATGAACGGCTCTGTGTATCCAAGCCGATCCCATCCATAACGAACCGCTCGCCGCAAAATTCTACGAATGACATAGCCACGCCCTTCATTGGATGGCATCGCTCCATCGCCCGCGGCAAAGGCTACAGCTCGAATATGGTCAGCAATCACACGGATCGCAATATCCGGTGACTCCTCTTTGCCATAGGTCACACCTGCATCCTTGGCAATCGCTTGGATGAGGCCTTCAAATACATCGGAGTCATAGTTGGAGGTTTTGCCTTGTAACACCGCACAGATGCGCTCAAAGCCCATCCCTGTGTCAACATGTTTGTCTGGCAGCGGTTTTAAGGAGCCATCTTTCTGGCGGTCAAATTGGATAAAGACGAGGTTCCAAATTTCCATCACCCGTGGGTCATCGGCATTCACCAAGGAAGCACCGGGAGTCTTGGCACGCTCCTCATCGGAACGTAGGTCAATGTGAATTTCTGAGCATGGACCACTAGGACCTGTATCCCCCATCTCCCAAAAATTATCCTTCTTTCCACAGCGCAGAATGTGATCTCGCGCAATCGAGGTTTTGGACGCCCAGAGCTCTTCAGCCTCGGTATCGGCAGGAACGCCATCCTGGTCATCTCCACCAAAAACAGTTGCATACAATCTGTCTGGATCCAAGCCCCAACGATCCACCAAGAGCTCCCATGCCCATTCGATGGCCTCTTCTTTGAAATAATCACCAAAGGACCAATTCCCAAGCATCTCAAACAGGGTGTGATGATACGTATCTATGCCAACCTCTTCGAGATCATTGTGCTTGCCACTCACACGGATACATTTTTGCGTATCAGCCACGCGACGAAATTCCTTTCCTTGGACCATTAAACCCGCCTGCTGGCCTAGAAATATAGGCTTGAAAGGAGCCATCCCTGCATTAATGAACAACAATGTAGGATCATCAGAGGGAACCACAGGAGAGCTAGGGACAATGGCATGGCCTTTCTCCGCAAAAAAATCAAAAAACGACTGACGGATCTCGTGAGATGTCATGGGTGTGGATGTCAATGGGTTGGATGTCATTGGGTTGGATATCGAACTCATACCGATGGATTAATATACCTCTTCAAAGAGTCGAGGCCCAGGTTTGACGTTTTGCTTAAAGTCCTCTTCGTTAATCTTTGTAGCACCTGAGGCAACGTCCTTCAACCATGCAGCGCCCTCTTCACTCTTTGGCTCAAAATAACTCGAATGACCTTGCTGAAGAAGTGTTTTGTAGATCCCCCACTCCATCCCTTTTAACCCACAAATATAGATCAGCGTGTTCTTTGACGCGACTTGTTTACGGACTGCCTCAGGGGCATCTTCAAGAAGTGTATGAACATAGGCCTTGGTCCCATCCGCGCGTCGATTTTCCCGAGAAATTGCTTTTAAAAAATGGAATGAGCTATGATCCTTGGCAAGAGGGTCAAATTCATCAGCGTATAAAACATCGGTTCGATAGGCACATCCAAACGCAAGGGTGGCTGAGGTTTTGGACAAGTCTAACTCTTGAATCATCCCTCGAAACGGCGCGACGCCTGTACCTGTAGCAAAGAAAAGATACTGGTACTCATGCGCACGCTCAGGGAGCAAAAACCTGCGACCGCTTGGGCCCGTAAGCATGACTGGATCCCCTGGTTGAAGATCACACAAATAATTAGACGCGACGCCTGTATAGAGTTTACCCTCAATCTCTTCAATCGTTCGTTTCACTGTGGTGCTAATCAAATGAGCGTGACCACCTTCACCTCTTGATGGGGACGCAAGAGAATAAAGGCGAAGTTTATGAGGTTTACCGTTGGCATCTTCTCCTGGGGTTAGCACACCCACAGATTGGCCTGCCGCGACCTGCCCTTCAAGCTCTGTCCCAGAAACATCAAAAACGAGATGCCGCACAATATTTGGACTCACCTCTTTGGTCACAATTCGATTCTCCACAACCGTGGCTTGCACTGGAGATTTGACATTATAAAGATTGAGTTTTACCTCAGGAAGGGCTATTTCAGCCATGGAGTACAACACGCTAAATTTTTTGAACAGCGGAAAGATACAAAATGAATTGACCTCTATTTGGCATATCCAAACGGAAGCGTTTTTCCTATATTCCGACATGAGCCAAGACCGAACGATACTTGTTTGTGCCAAAGAAACCCCGGATACATATTCCGATCTGAGCTTTTCTGCAAGCGGTGTTCAATTCTCGAATCCTCGGCCTGTATTGAATGCCTATGATGCATCAGCTCTTGAGGAGGCCTTGGTCCTATCCGAAGCTCATGGTTTTCGGGTGCATGTCGTAATGGTAGGCCCCGAGCGAGCGTCCGAAACCTTGCGCAAAGCCTTGGCTATGGGCGCAGACGAGGCTACGCTGCTGACTGGCGCACCCAAAGATGCCGATTCAGCCGTGATTGCAAAGATTTTAGCTGCATTTGTCCAGCAATTTGGTCCAGATGCTGTGATTATGGGGCGTCAATCTCAAGACACAGATGTTGGGCTTGCCGGAGGCATGCTTGCAGACCATCTACATTGGCCTTGGACAACCAACGCGATTGGCATTCGATTTGAAGAAGAAGCGTTTTGGGTGAAACGACAAGGAGACTCTGCCCAAGAATGGATTGCTAGTCCAATGCCATGTTTGATTACCTGCTCCAATAATTTGAATGACCCTAGAATCCCGACCCTCAAAGGAATTATGGCGTCCAAGAAAAAACCGATGCACCTGGTTGGAATTGACCAATTGCCTGGGGGAGATGCACTCTCCACGCTTGCGCCTGCTACGACCATCGAGTCCCTCAAACCCATGCCAGAACGGGCGGCAGGAGAGCTTGTGGAGGGGGATCTTGAGACGCTAGTCGACGCCCTCATGAAAGGATTAGCATCCATCCCAGAAACGGGGGTGGGCTCATGAGGGTCTGTGCTGTCATCCCATGTTTTCAGGAGGAGCTCAGAAGTTCGTCCCTTGAGGTGCTCACCAAATCAGCTGCGGTTGCGTCATCATCGAGTGCCCACGTCGAAGCATGGCTTGTGGGACCCACAGCCGAGAAACATTCCTCAAAGGCTGCGCAGTATGGAGCTGCTACCCTTCGGTTGATGGAACTTGAGGTAGATTCCGAGGCAAAGGGTGTGAATGTATCTCTAGGACGTCGCATCGTCGATACTGTAGACGAATTCATGACCCATTCGGCCGCGGAACTGGATGCAAATGATCCTTCAGAAGACTCCACCCTGCTACTTTTTGACAATACAGAGCTCACAAAAGATATTCTTGGCGCTTGTGGTGCACGCCTCGATGCCCCTGTGATCCCAGATGTTGTGGATCTCTCATGGGATGGTCACCATTGCATAGCGCAACGGCCAACCTATGCTTCCAAGGTAATGTCCGAAGTACACGCAGAAGGCTCAGTCATTCTTTGCTCCATTCGAGCAGGATTGTTTGAGCCCATTGAGAAGCCCGTGGAAGCCACCCTCCACCGCTACAAAGCACCCGAAAGTGATCTCTTAGGCCAGGTCCTGAAAGAACTTGTGGCGCCAGAGGGTGACACCGTCGATTTAACGGAAGCACCTATCATTATTGGCGTGGGTCGTGGGATAAACGACGAAACGGGCAAAGACCTTGTTGCCAAGCTTGCGTCCCTAATCCGGGGCGAAATCGCGATCTCTAGAGCTCATTTTGAATCCGGGATGTATTCACACACTCTGTTGGTTGGGCAAAGTGGCAAGGTGGTGGCACCCCGTTTATATCTTGCACTTGGGATTTCAGGCTCCATTCAGCATGTGGCCGGCATGTCTGAAAGCCACACCATTATAGCGATTAACAAAGATCCTGAAGCACCCATTTTTGATCTTGCCGATCTTGGAATTGTCGGTGATCTTTACCAAATTCTCCCTGCGCTCATCCATGCGCTGGAATCCACAAAAGCCTAATATTTTATGTTTAACATTCACGACCCTTACCTATTCGAGGATGAGCTCGCCGAAGATGATCGCATGATTATGGAGGCTGCCCGAGAGTATTGCCAGGCAAATTTAGAACCTAGAGCACTACGGGGTAATCAAGATGAGATTTTTGATCCAGAGATTCCGAAAGAGATGGCAGACATGGGATTGCTGGGTGCTTCCATTGCTGAGGAGTATGGAGGTGGAGGAGCAAGTCAAACAGCGTATGGACTGATTGCCAGAGAAGTGGAACGAGTCGATTCAGGGTATCGTAGCTTTATGTCGGTACAATCAAGTCTGGTGATGGTGCCCATTGAAAAGTTTGGCACCGAAGAGCAAAAGCAGCAGTATCTCCCAAAGCTTGCAAGCGCTGAAATGATCGGTTGTTTTGGGTTAACGGAACCCGATCATGGATCTGACCCAAGCTCCATGGTAACGCGTGCGGTTCCAACAGACGGTGGTTGGGTGTTGAATGGCGCCAAAACCTGGATTACAAACTCCCCCATCGCTGATGTGGCTATTGTATGGGCTAAGGTGAAGGAAGAGGAGAAAGACGTGATTCGAGGATTTATTGTGGAAACTTCTTGGAAAGGTGTCTCTACTCCCCATATTAAAGACAAGATGTCTTTACGAGCCTCCGAAACGGGTGAGCTCGTCTTTCAAGACGTCTTTGTACCTGAGACACACATGTTTCCCGAGATCCGTGGGTTAAAAGGTCCTTTTACATGCCTCAATTCCGCACGCTACGGAATCGCTTGGGGAACGGTCGGAGCCGCTGAATTTTGCTATGAACGCTCACGGACCTATGTAGGCGAGCGTAAACAATTTGGTCATCCTCTTGCGGCCAATCAGTTACCGCAAACAAAACTAGCCAACATGCTCACCGACATCACGACCATGCAACTGCTAGCATGGCGCCTGGGTCAGTTGCGCGATGCGGGCAAGGTGGACCCAGCCATGATCTCGTTGGCCAAACGGCACAATGTTGGAAAGGCCTTGGATATTGCGAGAATCGCTAGAGACATGCATGGCGGCAATGGGGTGACTGGGGATTATAGGGTGATTCATCATGTCATGAATCTTGAGTCGGTGAACACCTACGAAGGGACCTACGATATACATGGGTTAATCTTGGGTCGAGAAATCACAGGGATTCAGGCGTTTGTTCCCAAAGGGTAATCCAACGCGTATGATATGTAAGTTGTATGTGTCCCTGATTGTGTATATATTTTACACATGGACTCTGTACAACTCACAAAAAAGCAACGCCAGTTCCTCGATTTCATCTTGGCTTACCGGGAGCACTATAATGTATGGCCAACTTATCGAGAAATCGCCGAAGAGTTTGGCTTTAAGTCACCCAACAGTGTAACACAGAACATTCAAGCGCTCATGCGTAAAGAGGTGTTGGTGCGCACCCGAGATGATGAATATGATCTCAATCCTGACTGGGCTCGCAAACATGGGCTTGAAACTGGCGTCGATGACTCACAAGGCATTCCAGTTCGTGGACTCATTGCCGCTGGACTGATGCAAGAGGCCGTGGAGGCTGATCTCGGACATGTAACCATGGAGCATTTGTTCCCAAATAAAGACAAAATCTTTGCGTTACGAGTATCGGGCATGAGTATGAAAGACGAAGGGATTTTTGACGGCGATTTTGTCCTTATCGCCGAGGGCTCTTTGAGTAATGGTGAGATTGGTGCCGTGATGTACGACGGGGAGACAACGCTCAAGCGTGTCTATAAAGAGCCGTCGGGGCTACGCCTTGTCGCTGCGAATGATGAGTTTGATGATATAGAGCTCACGCCACGGGAAGCAGAAGAGGTGACCATTATCGGCGGCTATGTGGGCCATGTGAATCGTTCAGGCTTCTTTCGTGCTCCCGACAGACGAGTCATCCACTAACTTAGGTTGCTCCTTTTCGGGTCGTGTGATGTAGGCATTTCGTCCTGGAATGGCATCATGCAACTGCGAGTCCTTGATCCACGCCCTTCCCCCGTCGTGCTTGAGGCGACGGCGATTTTTTAGGTGCTTGGCTTGCTCATGAATATCGACTCTATTTTTCATGGGGGTTTGGATATTGAACTTTCGGAAGAATGACCTTATATTGATAGGCTAAGATAAGTTGAATTTCGACTGTTGAAAAGTCTTCAACATGTGATCAACAACAAAGTGTCTGTAAGATTATGTATGCAATTGTAAAAATTGGCGGTCATCAATACAAAGTTCGTGAGAAGGAGACGATTTTTGTAAACAAATTAAATACCGAAGACAAAACGGTTACATTTGATGATGTGTATCTAGTGTCTGACGAGAAAGGTAAAGTGAGTGTTGGTACGCCAACGGTTAAAGGTGCAAGCGTCAAAGCTGCGATTGCTGATCAGCTCAAAGCAGACAAAGTGATTGTATTTAAAAAGAAACGACGCAAAGGATACCAAAAGAAAAATGGTTTCCGCCAGTCTATCACTCAATTAGATATTCAGAAAATTACATCGTAATACGATTCGAAGATAAAGGAGGCAACTCATGGCACATAAGAAAGGTCAAGGTTCTACCAAAAACGGTCGCGATTCTGAATCCAAACGCCTTGGTGTGAAAAAATTCGGTGGTGAGACTGTACGAGCTGGAAATATTCTTGTTCGTCAGCGTGGAACAAAATTCCATCCTGGACTCAATGTTGGTATTGGGGGTGACGATACCCTCTTCGCTTTGGAAGATGGCACCGTAACGTTTTCTGATCGCGGTGGCAAGAAGCTTGTCAATATCGACCCTGCTTAAACCCCCTAGGAAGGCATCTCATGTTTGAGCTCCCCGGCCTTCCCCATCTTAGTGCAGGTACTCTTTTTTGCATCGGTCGAAATTATGTAGACCACGCAAAGGAGCTGAATAACCCAGTTCCTACACAACCTATGGTGTTTCTCAAATCTAGGAACACCTTGGTCTTTCCCAGCCCAGAAGCCGAGATTCTACTCCCCTCGGAGTCATCTGATGTTCATCATGAGGTTGAATTGGTGTTCGCAATCGGCGAGCCACTTCACCATGCTACGGAGTTAGAAGCTTTTGAGGCAATCGCTGGGGTCGCCGTGGGCATCGATTGTACCGCCAGAGATCTTCAGTCTAAGGCCAAAGAGAAGGGACACCCATGGACGCTTGCAAAAGGGTTCCATACGTTTGCTCCCGTTGGTGAATTTGTGTCTCTTGATCGATTAGGCGTGCAGCATGCGACGGATCTTTCGCCTTTGACGATTTCCTGCTCCGTCAATGGTGAGCAGCGTCAAATCGGGTCCGTGTCGGATATGATTTTTAGCCCTGTTGCGTTGATTCAATATGTATCTACCATTTGCCCGCTGGTTCCAGGAGATGTACTTTTTACAGGTACACCCGCAGGTGTTGCCAAGCTCCAAGCTGGAGACACCCTTCAAGCAACTCTCCATGAGACTTCATCTTCTCTCTCCCTTGATGTCGTTGACGCCCCAATCGGTGGGTAGTATCGTCCGTGCTGGACGTCGTATAGCCTTTGTAATCGGAGCCATTGCAGCCAGTACCCTTCCGGTCATTGGACAGGCCCTCGAACCTTCCGCAGTCGGACGACCTGTTTCTTCACCCCATCCATCATGGATGACACCAGGAGCCTCATATGCATGGCCTACCACAGCAAGCACCTATCTCACCTCCACCTTTGCAGAGACACGCAGTGCTCATCTACACTCTGCCATTGATATTTCTACCCGTGCTGAGGAGGGTCACCCAGTCCTAGCCGCTCGCGATGGTGTTGTGTCCCGTCTAATGATGGGGCCATTTGGTTATGGCAATGCCTTGATGCTGACCCATGAGGATGGGAGCCATACACTTTACGCGCACTTATCTCATTTCACGGATGATATCCAAGCACTGGGCGATCGCGTCAGAATGCCTTCTTTACAGACCGATTTAGACTATTACCTGCCACGAGAGCGTCAAATCCGTGTGAGGAAAGGAGAACTCATTGGTTATTCTGGTTCCACAGGGGTAGGGCCTCCCCACCTACACTTTGAAGTTCGTTCACCATCAGGAGTCCCTATCAACCCTCTTCTTGTTCCCCTCGAGGCGCCTCTTCGAGATGGCCTAGCGCCCCTTTTTTCCTCTCTCTACGCTGAATTCTTGGCCGCTGATAATCCTCTGGAAACGGCTCCAATGGGCGAAACCTTTGTAGATCTCCGCACAAAGGATCGCAAACTAATCGTGGTTCCGACCCAAAAGGCACGCCTCAGGCTCTCTGTTGACGTCTTTGACCAAGCCGAGGGGGGGGTGAATGTCTATGCTGTATATCGATTACGATTACTAGAGGATGATAATGTGCTATTTGAGTCAAAAGCCGATTCTTTCTCTTTTGACCAAACAGCTGATATGGTCGCGGATCGACATCATGGCCTCCTTCGATCAGGCCATGGGGGGTATCAGCGGCTACATGTGTTGCCGACCAATCGATTTGAGATGTACACTACACCCCTTGGTGCAGATGAGCTGGTGCTTGAAGGGGAACATGGCTCCAGTCAACGATTCACCCTGGAGGCTGAAGATTTTCGGGGGAATGTGAGCCGTGTAGCGCTTGAGGTATTGCATGACTCAACGCTTCATTGGGAGGATTGGAGGAAGAGCGCCAAGGGTGTTGAACGCTGGCGTATCGATTCTTTACGCGCAGCATGGCTAGGATCTATGCCCCCGTCCCTTGTAGAGCATATGACCGTGGATACCGTTTTGCATGAAAACAAACGACACGTCATCACGTCTGTGGATGAACGTTTTGTGATGTCTATTCCTCGGGATGCATTATTAGAACCGACGCGGATCCATTTTACTAGCTTTGCAAGTGACAGCGCCTATCATGTGTTTATGCACTCTTCCCCGACTGGATTTCGACATCGAGCAGACGTACGTGTGTATGGTGACGCAGATTCTACACTTGGGCTTGCATGGGTTGGCTTTGACCCACCAAACGGGGGTCTAACCCTCTCTCCCATGGGGGTATCACGTGCAGGACAAGCTGTTGCAACCTCCTCGCGCGATTTTTGGTCACTACAGACGGTGCAAGATAGAGAACCTCCTGCACTCAGAATGATTCATATGCGAGAGGATCCCGTCATTGGACGCACGGTATCGTTTTTGATTGAAGATGAGAGCTCGTTGAACCTCCAATCCGTGAAGATGTGGCAAAATAACCGAGGGGTCCTACCTATTTACGACTTCGAGGACGAGTCATTTACAGCCTACCATCCCAATTTGAAAACCAATTCTGGAGATATTTTCACCCTAGAGCTGGCAGATCAACATGGGCATCGAAGCTCTTATCGGTGGGTAGTGCCGTAAGGTTTGTTTTCCTGATGACGTGCTACGCAGGTATCCGAGCAATAAACACTACGCTGGTACCTCAGCAATCATAGAAATCTCCACAAGTACTTCTTTGGGCAACGTTTTGACCGCGACGGTTTCACGAGCAGGCGGGATTTCTCCAAAACTCTTGGCATAGATTTCGTTAACTGTGGCAAAGTCACCCATATCCGCCAGGAAAATCGAGCACTTGATGGCATGATCAAATGACGATCCAGCAGCTTCAAGAACCGCGCCGAGGTTTTTCATAACCTGATGTGTCTGCTCTTCGATTCCTTCTCCAACCAAGGTCATCGTCTTTGGATCAAAGGGAATTTGCCCAGAAATATAGACCAAGTCATTGTGTACAATGGCTTGGGAATAGGGTCCAATCGCCGCCGGGGCGTGGTCCGTGTGAATCGCTTTTCTCATGAGTTTGTGGCTCCAACCATTCGTTGTTTGATCGTTTTGTCAATAATACGACATGGGCATCATCTTGACCACCATTTATTTTGTGAATTCTATGGTCAAATCCTACCTTTCATGTCTACGATTAATTTGATTGAAAACCCACTCTTATGAAACCTTTTTCACTCCTTTCAACTCTTGCTGTTGCTATCCTGTTTGTTGGATGTACGTCAGTAAGTCCACTTGTCAAAGAGACGCAGGATAATATCGGTTCTGGTAATTATGAAGCCGCTCTTGCTTCCGCTGAGTTGGCCATCGAAGAAAATCCTACAAGTGGTGTCGGACAGTATTATAAAGCTGTTGCGCTTGGCTCCTTAGGTCAAGATAGCGAAGACGTTGCCGCACGCCGTGGATACTATGCCGATGCATTATCGACCATGGAAGAAGCAAAGTCCTTGTTTAGTGCAGCAGAAGATGTGCCTGATGAAGCAGACAATGCAGACAACATCATCCGTGCAATTTGGGCTGACGAGCATAATAGTGCTGTAGAGATTTTGACGGTTGATTCAATTGCTGCTTTATATGCAGATCCAAACCAAGTGGCAGTAGATCACTTACTCAATGCCACAACCTTGGCTCCTGATAGTGTTATTTCATATTCCGTGCTCTCCTCTGCATACTACCGAGTTGGCGACATCGAGTCAGCAACCACAGCGTATGAATGGGTCATGGAACTCCTTCCAACTCCCGATGTGGATGATTATAACTACATGATCAACCTTTATTTGGCTTCTCAGCGCTTTGAAAACGCTCGGGATTTGGCGTCAGAGGCTCAAAGCGCCTTCCCAACAGATGAGCGTTTTATCCAGTACTTAGCAGATTCCTACCTCCAAACTGGGGAAACAGACAAGGCGATTGAGATTGTAGAAGATCTTATTGCCTCAGATCCGACCAATCCACAATATCGTCTAGTTTTGGGAACACAGGTTTATCAAACCGTGACCGAACTTACCGATCAGATTAGTGAGATGTATGTGGAGCTTTATGACCAATCTCAAGCGCTTCGCAGCCTCTCAGGAAGTGCAAAATCAGACGCAGAAGCAGCCCTCGCTGAGCTCCAGGCTAAAGCTGATGCGCTTGAGGCCGATATTGTAGGATACACCGATCTGGCAATCGAGCAAGTGACTCGCGCTACAGAGTTGGACCCTTCGTCTGCAAACACCTTCAATATCCTGGGCGTGATCTATCAGAATAAGTCAGCATTGTATTTTGACAAGCGTAACAATACAGCAGATTATGACTTAGCGGACGAGTATGATGCACAAGCTCGTGAGATTCTTGATATGGCACGTGTGGCCTACGAGCAAGCAACTCAGCTCGATGAAGGCAATCCAGAGTACTGGCAATCACTGTTCCAAATTTATACCACGCTGAATATGCCAGAAAAGGCACAGGAAGCGATGGAAAAAGCAGGGATTTAAACGCTACATGCGTCCTGTAGTCGTCGTTGCGGCGAAACGAACCCCTATTGGCTCATTTGGTGGAGCTCTGTCCTCATTCTCGGCGGCAGAGCTCGGAGCCATGACAATCTATGAAGTTCTCAAATCAGCGGGTGTGCCAGGTGAGCAGGTTGATGAAGTGATTTTCGGTCATGTCTTGACCGCCGGGGCAGGTCAAGCCCCTGTACGTCAGGCACTCATCAAAGCAGGGTTGCCAAATACTGTACCCGCTACAGCAGTCAACAAAGTGTGCGCCTCTGGTATGCGATCGGTCATGGTGGCCATGGATCAAATTGCTTTGGGGCATTCAGATGTCATCGTGGCGGGTGGAATGGAGAGCATGAGTCAGGTCCCCTACTATCTGCCTTCTCAACGATTTGGTTCAAAATTGGGCCACACTCAGGCAGAGGATGGGATTCTCAGGGACGGACTCTGGGATGTCTATAATGATTATCACATGGGGTCAGCAGCTGAACTCTGTGCCCGCGAATGTTCCATCTCTCGTGAGGATCAGGATGCTTTTGCTATTGAATCCTACAAAAGAGCGCAAAAAGCACAGGAATCAGGGGCCTTCGATGCAGAACGCTTTGAGGTAAAAGTGGTTGGACGCAAGGGCGAAGCGACGATGGTTCGAGATGACGAAGAACTCTCAAAAGCGCAATTTGATCGCATCCCGACACTCAAGCCTGTGTTTGAAAAAGATGGCACGGTGACCGCTGCCAATGCGAGTTCACTTAATGATGGTGCTGCCGCGTTATTACTAATGAGTGAGTCCAAGGCTAAAGAGCTTGGGGTAACACCTTTGGCTAAGCTTCATAGCCATGCTAGTGCCGCTCAAGCACCTGAATGGTTCACCACCACACCTTCTCTAGCGATACCCAAGGCCTTGCAACGAGCAGGACTTCAAACGTCTGATATCGATCTTTTTGAGATTAACGAAGCCTTCTCTGTCGTCTCCTTAGCCAACAATCAGCAGCTAAAACTCGATCCTGACCGCGTGGACGTCCATGGCGGTGCTGTGAGCCTTGGACATCCTATCGGTTGTTCGGGAGCTCGCATCTTGGTTACCCTTATTCACGCCCTTGGATGGCACTCCAAGACTATGGGGTGCGCCGGCATCTGCAACGGTGGAGGTGGAGCCTCTGCTATGGTTGTAGAAAGGCTTTGATCATTGTTTTTTTAAAATTAAGGGTGTATGTTTGTGTTTTAACCCTTCAAACACGCAGTTTCTGCCTATCGAATCAACGCTACGACGCATTACAAAACCCTAACTCGTAGTTGAGCTTTGCTTACAAAGCTCTCTTTTTGATGATTCGATTGTTGTATAGTTATTTACAGGCTCCCTTGCAGGCTTCCACACAGGTGCTTTTTGTACTGCCCTTTATGTGGTATCAGCGTCGCTTGCAACATGTGTGCTCTCTGTTGGGTCTAGCACTCCTTGGAGTTGTGTGTGTATGTCCCTCAAAAACTATCGCCCAAACCCTTCAGGAAGTTCAGCGCGGTATAGATTGGATTGATGTGGAGGTTCAAAATCCAGACGGGGTCCTTTCAGTCCCACTTTCAATGCTACTTGAAGCCCCTGTGCAAGGAGACCTTGAGGTCCTTTCTACGACACGAAAGGTGCCTACACAATCTGCACCTGATCAAGGGGGTGTTGAGGACCTTTCTGCGATCACACAGAAAGCCGCTGCACTCGGTATTGCTTCGGCACTCCCCATAGCTGAGGTTATCCCTTTTGCAGGTGAGCATTCAGAGCTACGAGTCTCATTATGGAATGGATCCACTATATTAACCAGTGCCCGAATCCGTGTGTTCTTAGACTCGCAACGTCCATCTGGAGTGGGGGTTGCAGGGCGTGCTTTTGGCATCCGTCAACAAACAGATTCTCCTCTTGCTACAGGAACATGGATTCGTTTTGGGATTCAGGAGTCTGGTCTTTACCAATTACGCCCCTCTGAGCTCACAGAGGCATCGGCTTCATTTACAGGAATTGACTCCGATCAACTGCAATGTTGGGGCCGTCCTGGCGTGGAATTACCTGAGGTAAACACAGCCCCAAGGATTTCCTTCCAACAGCTTCCTTTGCACCTTAATGATGGTGGAGATGGAGTATTTGACAGCAATGATCAAGCATGGGTCTATGTGGAGGGCCCCTCTGTAACGCGAGTCGCAGCCGATGGTACGCTCGAGCACCGTGTGCATGATAGTTCCACTCAGACATACCTTTATTGCACCCCTGAGGGTGATTCCAGTACAAGCCTTCGAATGAATATGGGAGCCCCTACCGATGCACTCATTCGTGAAGAAGGGCGTCAACTTGCATGGATTGAGGAGGATCTTCGCAAATCAGAGGATAAGATTCGATCTGGACGACAGTGGTTAGGTCAGACACTGCAGGCAACGGGTGCCGCTTCCTCTGCAAGTATTTTTCAAGTGGAAGAGACCCATGTTGTAGCCAACAGCTCTATGCGAGTGACCTCTCAATGGGTTGGCCGATCTCTTGCGCCTGTGACCGTGGCTCAATTTGTGAACAGCGAGAACGCTGGGAATGCAACGATTCCCCAGATTTTTAGTTATACCTCCGAAGAGGGTGCCTCAGGGGTGCAAAGAACCTTATCTGGAGTGCGCACCTTTACCCCGACTAATGGCGTCTATGAATTGAACGCTTCGATGTCTACATCTGATGCGTCTGGAGAAGCCTTCCTAGACTGGGCTAGAGTGGAGTTCAGAAGCACCTTAACCGCTCGAGATGGCCTGCTCCATTTTTATGGGGTTCAAGGGACGCCGTCTGGGCAACCCGTGCGATATGCTGTGGGAGGTTTTGAAAGCAATCCATTTGCCTTGGAGATAAGCAATCCAATGTCACCAAGATGGCTGCCTGTCACTTCAGAAGTTGTTTCTGGGCAAACCAAGTCGGTCATTCATGTAGATGAAGCCTCAAATTATGCGGATGTGCCCTCGATCCTTGTGAGCTCAGCACCCCAAGCCTTAACGCAAGCTGAGTTGGTTGCAAACCAAAATCTTCGAGGAGTATATCCCGATGCCGATGTGATTGTGGTGACCGATGAGGGGTTACTCGACGCGGCAAACGAATGGGCTTCCTATCGCGCGTCGACTCGTGATCTTTCGATTTATGTCGTGACACAAGAAGCCATTTTTCATGAATTTAGTGCAGGTGCTGTCGATCCAGTGGCCATCCGTGATTATCTAAAGCATGTATGGGACGGTGCTTCCCAAGATCTTGGACGAGCGCCAAAGACGCTGTTTTTGTTTGGTGACGCCACCTTTGATCCGCGGGGTATCGTGGAATCGAACCGACAAAATCGTGTGGTTACGTGGCAGAGTGAAGAATCTCTGAATCGCATCAATAGTTATGGCAGCGATGACTTTTTTGTCCTACTTAACAATGGTGAGGGTCGTTGGTCCCCAGGTTCGTCCAATGAACGGATTGACATGGGCGTAGGCAGATGGCCCGTTCAATCGGTGCAGGAAGCCTCCATTCTGCTACAAAAGCTCAAGACCTATGAGTCCATGCCATCCAAAGGGGACTGGAGAACCAAGTTTACGTTTGTATCCGATGATGATTTTCCTGAGGTAGAGATTAACCGAGATCTTCATGCCCTTAATGCAGAGGGGACGGCTGAAGTGATTGATGCGAATGCGTCTGGCCTGAAAGTGGACCGAATTTACATGCTATCCTACCCGGTTGAGAATACTGGGGGTGGTCGCCGGGTTCCCCAAGCCAATGCAGATGTGTTGAGTGCATTTAATGAAGGATCTTTGGTGATGAACTACTCCGGCCATGGAAATCAGTTTGTATTAGCAGATGAGCAACTCTTTACCACCGATGTGATTCCGTTGCTATCGAATGCTTCTAAGCCATCCATTTTTGTGACGGCAACCTGCCAATTTGGTCGATATGACGACACGGATGCTCAATCTGGTGCTGAACAGATCCTGTTAACCCCAAATGGTGGAGCGATTGCCTCATTTACCACAACAAGAGTGGTCTACACCTCAGCAAGTCCAGGGGCCAATAATTTTGGGCTCAATATTCAGTTAACCCGTGCTATGATTGAGCGAGATACCGATGGATACCCCCGAACGTTGGGTGAGATTTACCGTCGGACGAAAAATACCTCCGAGGGTGCTGGATTTAATTCTCGCAAGTTTATTCTATTAGGAGACCCAACCATGCGCATGGGACTACCAGAACAACAGCTAGCTTTTGAGACGCTTAATGGGGAATCATTAACAGACGATCCCGCTTCCGAAGACCCTTTAGTGTCACTGCAAGCGTTGGATGAGGTCACTTTGACGGGTCGGGTAATTGATCCTTTGAGCCGATTGACCTCAACGTCATTCAATGGCGAAATGGTCCTGCGACTATTCGATGCAGAGCGTGAGGTCTCCCTCCCAGATCGTGAGTGGGTCAATGAGGGACGTTGTTATCTCGAAAATTGCGCCTACACTGCAGAAACGGATTTGCTATACACGGGTCGGGTTTCTGTGGTGCAAGGTGAATTTGAAACAATGTTTCGGATACCCCGAGACGTACGATTTGACGAAAAACCGGCTCGCCTTTTGGGCTACGTGACCTCGGCTACAACCGAGGGCGTGTCCAGCATGGGAGGCACCCCTGCATTTGGACGTGATGCCTCAGGATCAACGAATGCGTTTCGATTTGAAGGGGTTAATACTGAGGTCCAAAACGATGGACAAGGCCCACAGGTCGATGTCTATCTCAATAGCCCCGATTTTGTCAATGGCACATTAACCAACCCAAACCCAACCCTATTCGTTGAGTTGCGCGACGAAACCGGGGTCAACACATCCGCAACAGGTATAGGACATGAGATCATAGCTACCATCGATACACAACCAACACAGGAGATCGTCTTGAATGACTATTTCCAAGCAAACCTTGACGATTACCGTGGAGGTCGAATCGAATACCCACTTCAGGATCTACCTGAAGGGGCGTACACGCTTGAAGTGCGAGCATGGGACGTTTTCAATAATCCAACGGAGGAGGCCATCGCGTTTGACGTGGCTACATCCGATGAATTACAGATTCGGGGAGTGGCAAACTACCCTAATCCGATGAATTCGTTTACACGCTTTTATTTCGAGCATAATCAACCGGGAGTCCCCCTAGACGTCGATGTTCGCATCTTCACGCTAAGTGGAAAACCGGTGATGCATCTCAGAGAAACCTTACAAACATCCAGTGCATATGCTTACCTTGAATGGAATGGTCGCGACCGGGATTATGATCGCCTGGCTAACGGTACTTATCTTTATGTGCTTCGGGTTGGAGCAGATACCGGCCAAGGAAGACAATCCAGACAAAAAACAGAAACGCTCGTCATCCTTCAATAATTGAAGGTGTGCTTCGTTATCAACCAATAAAATTGAAATCAAACGTCTTATGATTCGTCGACTTTGCCTCCTGGCAGCCTTTTTGAGTTGCACAGGTCTTGGACATGCCCAAGTAGGAATTACGGCTGTCCCTTTCTTACAAATTGAACCCGACTCGCGTGCAGCGGGGATGGGAAATACCGGCGTGGCGATTGCCGATAATGCTTCGGCTATCTTTTGGAATCCAGCAGGTCTTGCGTTCCAGCGCCAAACAAACGTGAGTATCACACATGCCAATTGGCTGCCTGCTTTCAACGCGAACCTCTTCTATGATTATCTCGTAGGTGCCGTTCATGTTGATGGGATTGGAACCATCGGTGGGCATATCACCTTTTTGAACCTTGGTGAACAAACTCGGACCGACGAGACGGGGCTTGAACTGGGCCGTTTCAATAGCTATGAACTCGCTGCAGGACTCTCCTATGGATATGAAGTGAGCGATAATCTTGCCCTTGGGACTGGCTTTCGCTTTATCTATTCGTCTCTTGCTAGTGGAAGTGTCGGCGGGCAGCGTGTCAATCCTGGTTCGAGTGTTGGGCTTGATCTGGCTGCCATGTACCGTACCAATGAGCTGAATATTGGGAACAAAATTGGTCGTTTTCAGGCAGGGGTAAATCTGTCAAACATTGGACCGGGTGTCCAGTACACGGATAATGCCCAAAAAGACCCTCTTCCTACAATGCTGCGGTTTGGTTGGGCTTTCACGATGGAGCTTGATCAAAATGGTGTAAATACTCTGACGCTTGCCCAAGACATCTCAAAAGTGATGGCTCGCAACGAACAAGTCGTGGCCAACGGGGACACCACGTTTCAAAGTATGCCTGTGCTGAAAGCCCTCGTGAAGTCATGGGGACCTTTTGAGCGTAATACAGGGATCGAAACGGTTGAACTTAGCTTTATGGATCAACTGATGATCGGTGTTGGGCTTGAGTATACATACAACAAGTTGTTTTCGCTTCGAAGTGGGTATTACTCAGAGCATGAGTATAATGGAAATCGAAAATTTGTAACCCTTGGCGCAGGATTACGCTATGCGATGTTTGGGGTCGATTTCAGTTATATTTATACCATAGAAGAGGATCACCCCCTTGCCGACACCATCCGTTTGAGCGTGTTGCTCAACCTGTAAGCTGTAGAGTGAATGACCTTGAGACGACGTCTCTCCTGTAGATTTAGCAAAGTACTACCATGGAACGTCGTCCAAGCTGTTAATAATGGGATGCTCTTCAGCGGGCTCTTGATAGGCTCGCTACTCTGTTGGCCCCATTATGCTCAGGCACAAGTCAATATGGCTCCTATGCCATCTCCTGTAGAGGGCGAGTATGCACTGGTCGCCCTCCGCGTGGAGTTTCAGCCAGATAACAATCCCTTTACCTCAGGAAACGGCACCTTTGGACCGGGATCGATTCCATATCTAGAAGAGTTAACCACAAACATTGACCCTCTTCCGCATGATGCTGGTTATGTAAAAAGTCATCTTGACTTTGCAGCTACCTATTTTGCGAAGCAATCGGCCGGTCGTGTCTCCATCAAGACCTTCGTGTTGCCGGAGGTTGTGCGTGTATCAAAACCTATGGAAGCCTACTCCCCCGTAGGCGAAAATCCCACCAATGAGCCCATTGCAGAATTAACCCATGAGGCATGGTTGCTGTCTGGTGCCCTTGGGAGTCATCAGTCAACCCTTCAGAGCATTCTAGCCCAAGGCATCGCTCCAGAAAAGATCATCTTTGTGATGGTTCACGCTGGCATTGGTCGAGACATTGAGTTGACAGGGACCACCTTGGAAAAAACTCCTCAAGATCTCCCCTCTGTTTTTTTAGATCAGCAAGCACTCGTAGATCTGGAGGCTTCACCGAATGGAGGGGGCTTTGGAGGCGTTGGTTTTCGTGGCGCGATCTCTACTGGCGTTCCTGGTTTAGAGGTAATCCATGGTATGCTGATCCCTCGAACTCAAACTAGAAAGGGGTTTTACATTAATAATGAACCTTTTTTAGTCCCTTTGTCGATTAATGGGATGCTCAGTGCTCAAATTGGAAGCTTTTTTGGACTGCCTGACTTGTTTAATACGCAAACAGGAGAGTCTGGAATTGGGCGATTTGGCTTGATGGATGGTGCAGGCATTTTTGCTATTGCTGGATTGTTTCCCCCCAATATGTCTGCCTGGGAAAAGCAATGGCTCGGTTGG
>JAQCBZ010000055.1 GCA_027621355.1 Bacteroidota bacterium
CTGCAACAGGTTGTCTAAGGGAGCTTTCCCTTCAATCTATACATGGTTTACGTACGGAACATTTACACACCTTTTCATCGCTAGAGGAGATGGTGCAAATCGTTGACAAACTGTGTGCTTCATGAGTGTAACGACTCAATTTGGTTTAACAAGGCATCATCAGGGAGTTGTGATGATTTTACAGCAGTTAGGTGTAGATTGGACGCTTCTTGGGACTCTCGATAGCGCTTGCGATGTGCTCCTACTTCCTCCTAACGAAACAGATCGGCAATGGATTGACGTTGCCAATTCAATTCCAACGATTGACCTATCTGGGCTCCTAGCCTCAGCGCAAGGGTTCTCAACGCACTCAAAGACCGTAAAGCAACTCCTTGACACCCCCTGGCTACAGACCTTGTGGGATGTACCTATACACCCGCTGACTGTACGCGCTTTCCCCAAAGGGCAAAGCCTTCAAAAAAGCATCTGGGTTGATGAGATTCGTCAAACTTGCCATGTTGGTCTACCCTTTTGGACAACCTCGCAGCAACATGCTTCCTGGATGGCGACGATGCCCATGGTGTCATCAAGCTCCCTTACTTCGGTCCGACCAACTGAGCGTATTCACCAGACTCCTTATTCCCTGATGAGGCATGTATTGCATACTCTTATGATTCAAGCATGTTTATGGTCAGGGCGTCCTCTTGTGCGCAAAGCCCTTTATCCCGAAGGTGTGAATAACATCTTTATGTTTCGAGTGGATAGCGATTATGGCACCCAAGAAGCTGTGCAATCGTTGATACATACATGCCAAACTCATGAGATGCCTTCAACCTGGTTTTTGCATACAGAAGCTCATAAGGGGTGGTTGGGCCTCTTTGTCAATCCGGACATTGAGGTGGCTGTTCATGGGGTTAGACATCAAAGTAGAGGATCAACGGAAGCATTGTTGAGGAATATAATGCAAGCTAAAGCTGATATAGAGCGTGAAACAGGTCTGAAGCCAGTAGGTGTTGCGATGCCATTTGGTCGATACAATTCTCAAATTGCCGAGGTCTATAGACAATGCAATCATCTATTTGACTATGCTTCAGACTTTGGATTTGATAGCGATAATCTTCCACACTGGCCGAGTGATCATGAACCCCTCCAGGTGCCAATTCACCCCATTTGTACTGGCTCCTTTAGACGTTCAAAAGCAACGGAGCAAGACATACAGCGTTATTTTCTAGAGAAGTGGACCAAAGCAATGACTCGCGGCGAACCCTTTATCTTTTATCATCATCCAATGCAAGGGGATTCAGGAGTTCTTCAACAACTCTTTGCTCAGGTAGCTGAGCAAAAATCTAGTGGGTTAATTGAAACGTGGACGATGCAACAATGGGCTGCATGGTGGGTTCAGCGATCTAGAGCCATGCCTCATGACAACAAGATAGAGGATAGTCCGTGGCGTGTGAAATGGATCAAAGAGGACTCACTGCCTAGGCCATTATCCGGGAAAGACCTATCTGCAGGATCCTACTCGCCCCCTAAGAACCCATTCTGGCAGTGGAAAGCCATTATTTTGGATGAGTTAGGGCAACGAACGCAATGAATATCTTATTTTTGACATCACCGAAGACGTTTCAAGTCCATGGGGGATTAAGCAGGCAGCTGCATGAAACAAAAGTTGCCCTTGAAAACTTAGGTCATTCCATTGAAGTGACAACCTCAATGCTTGATCATGACCACTCTGCTGAGATTATTCACATCTTTGGTGCCTCTCCAGATCTTGAACGTGATGTATCTAGAGCCTTGAATCATGAGGTTCCTGTTGTTGTGTCAACGGTCATGTATTCAAATAGATCAGCTTCCACCCTTCGTCGAGCGCTGCAGATTCAGAAACTGACCCAGGTAGTAGGCTGGAGCTATAAACCCGATTTGAACGCTAAATATCGAATCTGTCATCAAGCCACGCATCTTGCACCCAATACTGATGCTGAAGGACGCTTAATTCGCCAAGCATTTGGGATTTCCACTCAGAAAATCACCGTGATTCCCAATGGTGTGAATGTTAAGCGATTTGAGCTTTCAACTCCAAAGCTCGCGGTGGAGCGTCTTGGCTTTGATGAGTATCTCTTATACGTGGGGGATCTAGAAGCGCCACGCAAAAATGTTCAAGCTTTACTAGAGGTCTACAAAAAAGAACATAGTCGATTGAATTGGCCACCGCTAGTTTTGATGGGGCGACTGGGATCAGAGCACCCACTACAGACTCAACTCCAAGATGATCCCATGATTCACTGGATCGATGGAGTAACTCCTGATGACCCATTGCTTGAGTCGATCTATCGAGCAGCCAAGACGTTTGTGCTCCCTAGTCAATTTGAAACTCCTGGAATCGCCGCGATGGAAGCGGGTTTATCGAACTGCTCCATAGCCATTACCCAAGCAGGTGGAACAAAGGAGGTTTTTGGGTCAGAGGTGCACTATTTAGATCCATTTGACGAAGATTCTATCTCACAAGCCATTCATCTTGCACTCTCAAGTCCCCCTTCTAAGAGCTTATTCAAAAAATTAAAAGCACTGGATTGGTCAGAGGTGGGGATTCAGACAGAAGCGATGTATCACAAACTCTGTTCAGGGTCTTCAACACACACTGTCCAGTACTCAGATGCTTAAATCATGACACCTCATCCAGTACATATCGCAGTTTGGATTGGAACCAGGCCCGAGTACATAAAAATGGCTCCATTGGTGATGGAACTACAGAAGGATTCTCGGTTTGAGGTGCATTTTGTCCATTCTGGACAGCATGCTACCCTGGGTAAAGGGACTGGTGAACTTTTTGGTGTGCAACCCGTTGAGTTATCCTTGCCGCCTACAGATGGACAACTTGAGGCGCTTGAGCGGGAAATTACGCTGCAGGCTCTGCAGTGGTTTCACAAGAACCGAATGGATTGTGTGCTTATTCAGGGCGATACGGCGACGGCGTATTGTGTCGCAGATGTTGCGCATCAATTAGGGATTCCAGTAGGTCATGTGGAGGCTGGATTGCGGACGTATGATCTATCGCAGCCGTTTCCTGAAGAGGGGTATCGACAAGCTATTTCCAAAAGAGCACACTGGCATTATACCCCAAGTGAACAGGCTACATCTAACCTGGTATCAGAGGGTATTGACGCCTCCACCATCTATCAGGTCGGAAACACGATAGTGGATGCATTCAAGACCCTCAAAACGAGATTATCTCCTCAGGATTTCAATGCTTATCCTACCCCCTATTGGGTCATGACCTTGCATCGACGTGAGACTCAAGGTGAAGCAGCGCATCAAGTCACGCAAACTCTAGTGGAGGTTCTCAATGGGCATCCATCTCAACATCTAGTGGTGATTAAGCATCCAAATCCATTGACACATCCTCCACTAGCGGTATGTTCTGATCATCCACAAATCCATCTCATAGATCCGCTTGAATACCTACCCTTTCTATCGCTTTGTGCGGGTTCTCAAGGGTTATTAAGTGACTCCGGGGGCCTTCAAGAAGAAGCGCCTTTGCTTGGACTGCCAATCCTTATTTTCAGGGATGTTACTGAGCGTCCGGAGGTTGTAGAGGCTGGATATGGAAAGCTTGTTGGAACTAAGCCCGAAAACATTCATATTGGATTGAATT
>JAQCBZ010000005.1 GCA_027621355.1 Bacteroidota bacterium
GATGACGAGGCAGGGGAGTTGCTACGCAAAGAGGGGCGTGAGTTTGGCGCTACCACAGGTCGTCCAAGACGATGCGGATGGCTCGATTTGGTTGCGCTTCGGTACGCGGTACGACTCAACGGTATGAATGAAATCGCTTTGACCAAACTCGATGTGCTGGATCACTTTGAAGAAATCAAAGTGTGTGTCGCGTATGAATTAGACGGCCAGCGAGTGGACGAATTCCCCACAAGATTGAGTGATTTAGACCGCGTAGTTCCGGTGTATGAAACCCTTCCAGGCTGGAAAGGTGATACTACACGCAATATCGATACGTTTGAAGGATTACCTGCAGCAGCCAGGGAGTATGTAGAATGGATTGAAGGGAAGCTGGACGTGCCATTCACCATTGTGAGTACCGGTCCCGGTCGTGAAGAGACGTTGCAGCGTACAACGTAGCGTCGTATATTTATTGTTCCCCTATAGGATACGCGAGAGTAGCTCAGCTGGTAGAGCACAACCTTGCCAAGGTTGGGGTCGCGGGTTCGAATCCCGTCTCTCGCTCACACTTAAGACACGACTCGTCGACGTGATTCACACCGACAACTTTCCATTCACCCTTCCACACGTCTTCTGAATGGATAAACCGAGTGATTACTGCGGAATTTTTGGGATTCATGGCCACCCAGAAGCGTCACTCCTTACGTATTATGGTCTTCACGCCTTACAACATCGCGGGCAGGAATCAGCAGGGATTGTTTCTTCCTATTGGGATAAGGTGAAAGAACGCCCCAGCATGCCAAGCTATAATGGCTTTGGCCTTGTATTGAGTGTCTTTGAAAAAGAGAAGGTGTTCAAAAAAGTGCTCAAGGGTGATTCTGCTATTGGACATAATCGGTATTCAACTTCAGGGTCCTCAAAAAACCCAGCCAACATTCAACCGTTTCGGGTCCATTACAAAGGTGGAAACTTGGCCATTGGTCATAATGGCAACCTCAGCAACGCCAAACAGCTTCGCGATCGGTTCCGAAAAGATGGAGTACTCTTCCAATCTACCAGCGATACGGAGCTGATTTTACACTTGATTTCGAGAAGCACAAAAGACACGGTCATTGAACAGATTATGGATGCGTTGGGCCAAATAGAAGGAGCCTACTGCCTTGTTATCTTGACCGATGATCATCTCATTGCCGTTCGCGATCCAAACGGATTCAGACCTTTGGCGTTGGGGAAAAAGGATGATGCCTATCTAGTGGCCAGTGAAACGTGTGCGTTTGATATTATCGAGGCAGAATATGTTCGTGAGGTGGAGCCTGGGGAGGTGATCATTATTGATCGTAAGGCATCCGAGGGGGAGCCCCTTTCGCGTTCTCTCACGCCAAGACAAGGTACGAAGACAAGCCAGTGCATTTTTGAGTATGTCTATTTCGCGCGACCAGATAGTAAAATCTTTGGCGAAAATGTTGACAAGGTTCGTCGCGCACTTGGCAAGAGATTGGCTCAGGAATATCCAATCCATGAAGTTGTCACACCTGGTCTTTCCGATCGACGACCTATCGTGATTTCTGTGCCCGATTCGAGTAACACAGCTGCGCTAGGATACGCCCATGAGAATCAAAAACTCGGATTTGACTGCAAGTATGACATTGGCTTGATTCGGAATCACTATGTTGGACGGACCTTTATCGCCCCAGGACAAGGGATGCGAGAGCAGCGAGTGCGGACCAAATTTAATCCTGTCAAGGGCGTGCTAGAAGGACGATCCATTATCATTGTGGATGATTCGGTGGTTCGTGGAACAACCTCGAGGCATTTGGTCAACATGGTCCGGGCGGCCAATCCTGCTGAGGTTCATTTTCTTGTAAGTTCCCCTCCCATTACCCACCCCTGTTTTTATGGCATGGACTTCCCGAGCCCTGAGGAATTAATGGCGAATAAATTTGATCGGGATGTCGATCGCATGGCAGCCGAAATCGGGGTGGACTCATTAAAGTACCTCTCAGCTGAAGGGTTGGTCCAAACCGTCCTGGAAACCAATGACTCCGGCCATACCTATTGCACTGCATGTTTTACAGGTGAATATCCTGTTCCTGTGCATGTAGAGGCTTCGAAAGACGCCAACGACCACTAAGATGGCCTTTGCAAATGCTACGTTTATTACCTCAGCACCTGCGCTTAGTGACTGCCCACCCGAGGGGCCTCCTGAAGTGTGCTTTGCAGGACGATCCAATGTTGGCAAGTCGTCACTGATTAATGCAATCACCAATCGGCGCAAACTTGCACGGACGTCTAATACGCCTGGCAAAACGCAGCAGATGAACTACTATGAGATTCGTCACGGCGCTACAGAGCCTTTTTATCTCATTGACTTGCCTGGCTTTGGGTTTGCCAAGGTGCCAACTGCGGTACGCAAGCAATGGGGACGAGATATTCGGGAGTATCTCCAAAAGCGTGATACCCTGAGGCTTATCATCCATTTAGTGGATAGTCGCTATCCTCCCACTGCCTTGGATGAAGAATTTTTTTACTGGATGGCAACTAATGACCGCCCTTTTGCGGTTTGTTGTACAAAGATGGACAAGTTGTCGGCGAATCAATCCGCCAAGGCCACTCGCCAAGTGGAGAGTGTGCTCGAGGAGATGAATATTGATGTACCGGTTCTTGCCGTCTCATCTGACCACAAAGTTGGCTTGGATGATCTTCAATCCCTCATTCTTGAATTTGTATCGGACCTTTAAGCGATAAGAACGCCCACTCTACCATGCCAGAAAGCTCTTCCTCATCCGTCTCATCCTCCCGTTTTTTACTTCTCGATAATGTTGATCCAGTTTGCGCCAAAACCTTGGCTGAACGTGGATATGAAGCCGATCAACCTTCGGGTTGGAGTGAGGACGACCTCAAACGTGAAATTAGTAAATATGCCGGACTTGTCGTGCGCAGTGGCACCCAAGTGGATGAAGCGCTACTCGAGCATGCAACCGATCTTCAGGTCATTGGACGTGCTGGCGTAGGCGTCGATAATATTGATCTTGCAGCGGCCACAACTCGTGGTGTATTGGTGATGAATACGCCAGATGGCAATACGATTTCGACGGCTGAGCATACCTGTGGCATGATTTTATCGCTTGCACGGAATATTCCTGAAGCTGTCGCTCGAGTCAAAGGGGGAGGATGGGATCGAAAGGCGTTTATGGGTTCGGAAGTGTATGGTAAAACGCTCGGTATTATTGGTCTTGGCAAGATTGGATCAGAGGTTGCCCGACGGATGTCTGCGTTTGGTATGACGATAGTCGGCTTCGACCCCTTTGCGACGCAAGAACACGCCGATGAGTTTGGCATTAAACTCATGAGCCTAGAAGAGGTCTTGGGGGCTGCCGATTTTCTGACGGTCCATACTCCTTTGACCGATAAGACACGTGGTCTGATTTCTGCAAAAAACAAAACGTTGTTGAAGCCTGGTGTTCGGTTGGTGAATTGTGCACGTGGAGGCATCATTACAGAGATGGATTTACCTGAACTCCTAGATGAAGGGATTGTCTCGGGTGTCGCGCTGGATGTTTACTCGGTGGAACCCCCAAGTGATGAGCTTCGTGAAGTGTTGGCCCATCCTGCTGTAGTGTGCACGCCTCATTTGGGTGCATCCACGGAGGAGGCCCAGGAGAAAGTGGCCGAACAGATTGCGCATCAACTTGCCGATGCAATCGAAAACACATCCTACAAAGGCAGCGTGAATGCCAAATCTGTAGCTTTGCTTGCGAATCCTGATGTAAAACCGTTTTTGGTGATGGCCGAAAGGCTTGGGGCGATGTGTGGTCAACTCATTAAAGAGCATGCTGGTGACCTGAAGGTGGAATACACGGGGCAATGTGCCAAATTTGCCGACTTACTAACCGATGGGATCTTGAAAGGGATGCTAACTCCCTACATTAGCGGAAGTGTGAATTTGATTAATGCTCGTACCTATGCAAATGAGCGTGGATTTTCGGTTTCGGAAACAACGACGACCGCCAAAGGGCAGTACAATGACCTCGTGCGTGTCACGCTGGAGGAGAATGATGTGTACCATACGCTCACTGCGACGCTGTTTGGTGGCGAGGATCCACGTGTGGTTGGGATCGATAATTTCCAGATTGAACTTCGTCTGGAGGGTGAATTATTGGTCTACCAAAACCAGGATATTCCAGGGATGTTGGCGTCTGTTTCAGGAGCCCTGGCCAGTCGCGAGATCAATATTGGTGCCTTGTCTTTGGGTCGCTCTTCTAAAGGGGAACGAGCATTAACCGTGTTGCAAGTAGACCGAGCGCTCGACGAAGATGATTTAGCGGCTATTCAAGGGATTGACGGGGTCGAGAATGTACATGTTTGTTCGCTAAGTCGTTTCTAGCGTTTCTTTAGAGACTGCTCTTTGATGTCTGCTTTTTTTAGCGAGTCTTTAACGTCTGCTCCTTAATAACAGAGACAAGCATCCGTACGGCTCGGGCTCGATGGGACACTTCATTTTTTTGGTCAGGCGTGAGTTCGGCAAACGTTTTATGGGATTCGGCAGGTGTGTTAGGCACAAAAATAGGATCGTACCCAAAACCTTTGGCTCCACGTGGCGTTGGGACAAGTACACCCTCACATCGCCCTTCAACAGCATGAATTTGAATCCGTTGATCTACGTGGCGAGCCCAGACCATTACGGTCGCAAAATGGGCTTTAATGGGTGTGGATAGGGGTAATCCCCTGGTTTTTAAGGCGGTTTGCACCTCCTCAAGTAGTTTGGCAACATTATCCTGATAGGTTGCCTCTAGACCCGCATATCGAGCCGAGTAGACCCCTGGAGCCCCGTCCAAAAGTTCTACAAAGAGGCCAGTATCATCCGCGATGGCGTCTGTAGATTGACGTTGTGCCCAAAACCGCGCCTTTTTAATGGCATTACCCAATAAGGTGAGCGCATCTTCTACAACATCCAAACGCTCTCGCTCAGCAAGATCAGCAATACATTGCAATGGAATGCCCAGTGGCGTCAGAAGTTCTTGAAGCTCAGCCCGTTTGTCTGGATTTCCGGTGGCAAGAAACATTGTTGTCAGCCCTTAATGCTGCGGGTCAGGGATCTCGCTTAGGGCTTGGAATTCGTAATAGCGCTCTTGAATCTCATCGTTGGTGAGGTTATCAAGACGCTCAGGGCCAAACTCTTCGACGGTAAAACTAGCCATCACCGACCCAAAAATGACCGCACGACGCATGTTGTCTTTGCTAAAATTATCGGTGTAGGAAAGCCAGCCCAAAAATCCACCCAAGAAGGCATCACCTGCCCCGGTTGGATCAAAAATATCGACAATGGGGTATGCAGGCGCAGAAAACAGCTCCCCATCGGTGAATAAAAGTGCCCCATGCTCCCCTTTTTTGATCACAAGGTGCTTGGGTCCCATGGCGAATATAGCCTCAGCTGCCTTGAGTAAGCTATGTTCACCCGTGAGCTCTCGAGCTTCGGAGTCATTTACCACCAACATATCGACGCGAGCAATGGTCTCCTTGAGTTGTTCATTCCACCCCTCAATCCAAAAATTCATGGTATCCATTGCCACAAACTTGGGTTTTTCTACTTGGTCCAACACACGCAATTGCAGGCGTGGTTCGATATTACCCAGTGCAACCACATTCGCTTTTTTGGCCACATCGGTTAAAACAGGGTCAAAACGTTCAAAAACATTGAGATCGGTCTGTAAGGATTCGCGATGATTGAGATCATAACTGTATTTGCTGGCGTAATAAAACGTATCGCCACTATTATCCCGTTGTAAGCCTTCCAAATCAATGCCTCGCTTTTCGAAACGCTGAATGTCTTCCGTCGCATAATCTTTGCCCACTATGCCAATTAGATGGACAGGATTCGTAAAAAACGATGCACTTAAGGATAAAAATGTAGCCGAGCCACCGGGGACTCTATCACGTTTGCCAAAAGGGGTTTCGGTGCCATCATAAGCAACCGATCCAACAACGAGTAAACTCATAAGTCTAGGTTTGATTCGAGGGTATTAGAAGGAATTTGTACAGGTTTGCACTGGATTTGCTGGTCATTTCGCGCCAAACGTGGAATGAGTTGCAAGATAGTGGATAAACAAGGCAACACCATGCGGAATAGCGGCTTCGTCCACATTATACTTTGGGTGGTGCCACATATGTTGTGAGTCAATGGATGGTTCAGCATTGCCCGAACCTAAAAAAACCAGTGCACCGGGAATCGACTGTTGGTAGAAGGAGAAATCCTCCCCAGCCATGAGTGGTTTATCCAAGGCTTGGATGTTTAATGCTGACGCAGTGGCCGCTTGGTGGAGGTGTTTTGTAGGATCAGGATGATTGATCACCGCTGGGTATCCCTGACGATAGGTAAAGGTCGCTTGCCCTCCATAGGATGCGGCGACGCCGTCGGTAATGCGTCTCATGGCTGACTCCACAAGGGCTGCTTGCTCAGCACTAAAGGTCCGAACGGTCCCTTTCAGCTCGGCCGTTTCAGGAATCACATTAAAGGTATGGCCTGCATGTAGAGAGCCAACTGTGACCACCACGGGGTCGGCTGGATGATTCTGACGCGACGCAATGGTTTGAAACTGGCTCACAACATCAGAAGCCATCACGATCGGGTCAATGCACTCGTGAGGCGATCCTGCATGCCCCCCTTTTCCGTGAAGGGTCAGCTCAAATTCATCCGGACGAGCCATCAACATTCCCTCTTTGAGGGCGATGGTTCCTGTGGGTAGAAACGGCGCTGTGTGTAAGGCTACAATCTCCTCAACTCCAATGCGTTGGAGCGTCCCTTCTTCCATCAATAATCGTGCTCCGCCAGGTGTGGTTTCTTCGCCAGGTTGAAACACCAACACGACATGAGGTGCTGCTGGATCTAGATGCTTTGATGAGTAAAGAGCGGCCATTGTTTGCGCAACACCCAACAGGATGGTGGTGTGCGCATCATGACCACAACAGTGTGCGACGCCTGCATGTTCGGAAAGAAAAGCTTGCTTGGCCTCCCCCTCTTCTTGCATGGGCAGGGCATCAATATCGGCACGAATAGCTATTTTTTTTGCATCAGAAGCCCATTCTCTTGGACTCCCCCATGTGGCGACACATCCTGTCTCAAGAGGTCGTTCCACGTGCCATCCCCACTGAATTAGCAAATCAATAATCGTTTGAGTCGTTTCAAACTCCTGATAGCTCACTTCTGGACGGCGATGAAATCCGCGACGCATCTCTATCCATTCGAATTGGTGTTCGACTAGGTGCTGCGCAATTTGTGCCGTAAGTTCATTATTTAAGGACATAGTAAAACGTGGATAAACCACGAGCGTTCAAGTGTTGTTTATGGGGACAGTCGCGAGCCTTTGATCGGCTCCAATCCCGAACGGTGTACACATGAGGGTTGTTCAAAATACGTCGAATCTTTCAACCTAACCCACACATTATGCATTCCTTTGCCCTACATATGTCGACCCGTCTTTTGTTTGGACCCGAAAAAGAAGCCGACTTTATCTCATCGATTGCCAGCAACGGAGCCCATGTCTTAGTGGTCATAGGGGGTGGATCGGTGGAGCGTATTGGCTTAGTCGACCGCGTACTCACAGGACTTGACGCGGCAGGGATTCAACACACGCTCTTTCGAGGCATAGAACCTAATCCTATCGATGGTACAGTGGATCGAGCGGCGGCTGAGGGAAAAGCGGCGGGTGTTGACAGTGTCTTGGCCATTGGAGGTGGGTCTGTAATGGACGCGTCGAAGGCGATTGCCGCACTCATTCACGAGGATGAGGCCCATGTTTGGCCTTTTGTTACGGGACAGCCAAAACGTGGTACCATGAAAGGGGCGTTGCCTATTTTTACGGTCCCAACGACGGCTGCAACAGCATCTGAATTAACGCCTCATGCGGTGATCTCAAAGCCTGAGGAACAAGGCAAGTGCGCCATTTCTTATCCTTTTTTGCAGCCCCTGGTTTCATGGCTAAACCCTGAGTTTCATACCAGTCTCCCAGCTCACGTCACAGCCGATGGTGGGGCGGATATTTTGTCGCATGTTTTTGAGAATTATATCCTTGGTGATGATGCCTCCCCATTTGCAGATCGCTATTCTGAAGGGGTCATGGATACCGTGATCGATGTGTTGCCTCGCCTCTTAAAGGATCTCAACAATGTTGCCTACCGAGGGCAGCTCCAGTGGGTCTCCGCAATGGCTTTAAATTCCATTCAGGTGGCTGGGCGACAGCCTTCCCCTTTTCCGCTCCATGCGATTGAGCACTCCATGAGTGGATACCACCCAGCATTGGCACATGGACGCGGATTGGCAACCTTGTTTCCAGCCTATTTTCGGATGTTACTCGATCGAAAGGAGCACGTGAATCGCCTTGCACAATTTGGTCGCCGTATCTTTTGGGTAACGCCTCAAGAGGATCAAGCTGCAGCGTTGGCTGGAATTGAGGCCTTCGAAGAGTGGTTACGCGGTGTGGATTTATATCAATCCATGGAGGATATTGGGATTCCAGAAGAGGCCTTTGAGTCGATTGCCAGTTATGCCGTGAATGTATATGGTAATGGCAAGACCCTTCCTGTCTCAGGACCTTGGACCAAAGAGGAGGTGATCGAACTTTTCAACCGTGCCAATGAACAAAAAAGACCCAATGCATGAGTTTGAGATTCGGCCCACAGTAGATGGGTCTGATACCCTCTTTGCATCCGCATTTGGGCAGCATTATCACAATCCAAATGGAGCCTTGGCAGAAAGTCAGCATGTTTTTTTTAAGCCCTTAGGGCTCATTCCCGATTTACTTTGCCACCGTCCTATTACCGTTCTTGAAATAGGATTTGGTACGGGGCTGAATCTTTTGATTCTGACGGATTGGGTCAAGCGACTCCGATCCAAAAGCGAGATTCGCTATATGAGTGTTGAAGGGTTTATGGCGCCTACTGAAACGCTAAAGACATTAAATCACGCTTGCTCGTTGGGTTTGCAAGCGCCCTGGGAATCCTTTGTGGATAGACTTGGAACAGGGCAAAAGGATCAGAATAGCTGGCACTCTCTTGGCCTGTTCATCCCAAATATCACCGTAGACCTTTTTTTAGGCCCGTTTGAGGCGTTGACCACCCCTCCTGCGAAGGCAAATGTGTTGTTTCACGACCCTTTTTCACCAGAATCGAATCCAGAGGGGTGGACCTTGGAATTATTTGAGCAGCTGCGTCAATGGTCCACTGAGGATGCTACCCTGCGGACGTATGCTGCTTCAACGGCATGCAGACAGACCTTGATTGAAGCGGGATGGATTGTCGGTTCCGCTAAAGGAGCTCTTGGCAAACGGGAGATGACATTGGCGGCGCATTCCGAAGATTATCTACCTGGGGTAAAGCTGGTGAAAAAACGCCAAGAAGACTACACATCCTCTACTTGAGACAATCGTGTAATGAGCTTTCCTAAGGTTTTGTCATGATAAAGTTTTCGAATATGTCGCATATCGGCAAAAATGAGGAGCTCCTCCTTGGCGCGTGAGCAGGCAACGTTGAGAAGTCGTTGGACATGCAATGGGTTCTCATTTTTGGTCTCATCAAGCGGTCGAACCGTATAATGGCGCTCCCCTTTTGAAGAGCTTCGATCCCCACTCATGACGGTATCAAAGATAATAATGGGCTTTTCCCGCCCTTGAAACGTGTGAATGGTCCCCACTTCGAGATCGCCTAATCCCTCTTGTGTCCATCGGCGCATTAGTTGATTCGCTACATGACGAAACGGGACAATGACTCCAATATCGTGTTGAGACCACCCCTTTTCGAGGATTTTGAGAATCGTTTTGGATACTGCATCGGAATGGACAGGATTCATGGGACGAAATCCACGCTCTCCCTCCTCTTGGATGACATAAGGGTCTTTTGACTCGGTATTGATGATGGTTGCAGGCGGATTTTCTATGGCAAGGGATTGTTGCTCATCAGGCGGGCTATCAGCTTGATCTTCGGCCAATTCTGTACGAAGGCGTCCATCATAAAACACGGAGCTTATGACCTTTGCCAAACGATCTTTCATTCGGTATTGCTGGTCAAAAAAGAAGGTGACATCCCGGTGCTGATCATGCCAGTCAAACAACGCACTAGACGTTTTGGCTTCGGAGACCAAGCTGAAAATATCAAGCTCCATAAACGCCCTCGCTTCTGGCTCTTCTGCCACAGAAATCGGGGGTAATTGCATGGGGTCACCCGCTACGATGACCCTTTTCTTGGCATGAGACGCCGCGACAAGGAGTTGAGGAATATGGGCCATAGAGGCTTCATCAACCACCAACACATCAAACTCATGTTGGCGAAACAAATCCGACGTGCTCACCTTGGCTAGGGTCGTAGCCACAAGAGATTTACGCCGAAACTCCGTGCGCTCTCGTGTGTAGACAGACTCATCAATGAGTTCTTCGAGTTCGTCCAAACTCCCGTAAGGCTTGAGCGCTTCCTGGACAAGCTCCCATTCTAATTGGACCGTCGAAGAGGGTTTTTTTCCTTTAGCCACTCTGTCCAGAGCCTCTTTGGCTTTGGTGGCTCGATTCAGCAACTGAATCTCATCACTGACTTGATCTCGCCTCTCAGCCTGAATCTGCTCCAATTGACATGAAAAGGCCAATCCTTGAATTTGATCATCATCAATGACAGGATCGCCAAAACGGGTTAATCGATTTGGCTGAATGGCCACTTGATTTCGTTCAAGTGCCAAGCATGCGCTTTTCAGGACAACATCGACAGCACGATTGGTATTTGAGACAAGCAACACCCGATCCCCTTGGGCTAAACTCAGCGCTACAATATGTCCCAAAGTGGCTGTTTTTCCCGTTCCAGGAGGCCCCCAAAGATAAATACAAGGCTTTGATAGGGCTGCATGAATGGCTGCTTTTTGGGATGCATTAAGCATGGGATCCATCATGGGAGGGGACGCAGAAGCCGCAAAAGCGTCCTGTTCTTGCTCAGAACCACTCAGTAGGCCCAGCACCTCAGTCCGCTGAAGCCACTCTTCCTGCTTGGTCAAGCCTACCATCTCATCACGCGTTTTGCGTGGCACAAACTCATTTTCCCACTCAAGACGCAGATTCGACAAAACCGGTCGATCAAAATGGGTAAACCGAAGTACGGTCTCCCCATGCTCCATAGAGACGACTTCGGCCTGGTCTTCTTTCTCTTGTCCTGGAATCAAGCCCCGTATGGATTCAGCGAAGCGAAGTGCAGGATGCATCGACCTAAATTTAAATTCCCGAGCCCCCACGCGAGCGCCGTCTCGCCACTCCACCATCGCGGGATAAGCGCGCAATGTATCAATCTCAGCCTCAAGAGCCTGGATAGACTGTTTGGCCAAAGCGACGGGATCAAAAGATTTTTTGGGGGTGGCTGTCATCAATCCCAATACTCTGAGCGTATCATCTCTTTGGTTTTTTCCGAAAGGGTATAGCGCAAGGCAATGCGTTGTGATGAAGGGTACTTTGATTCGACGAGCTTTGCCGCTGTCGTAGTATGAACAATGACATCACAATTCCTTACAAACAAGGGTAGCGATTTTCCATAGGTCGCCCCGGCCACAAAGGACCCCTCAATTTGAACGGCACTTTTGAGCATTTGAAGCAGATACGGCAACGTCGCTTCTTGGGTCGTTACCAAACCTAAGGTTTCGTTGTTGAGCCGCTCAGAAATCATCAAAAGAGCCTCCTGCTCGAATTGAGTCATCATCGGAATAAGACGTAACTCATCCTCATGGACTCGGTAGGGATTAAACAGATGAATCGGGATAAAAAGGGCATCGTAATTGTGCACTTTGGGAGAAGAAGGGTCTAGACTTGTGATCGTCATGGCCTCCGCCCGCACCCCAACTTCCCGTTTAATGGCCTCAGCATGCATATTGGCAAGCTCCTCCGTCTCAGCAATGACCACACTACGTTGAATTCGATTGGGCCATTCCTGATAAAGCAACTGCTCTTCGAAAAGCGTTTCAAGCTCCCCTTCGTCAAGCCCATATCCAATAAGCTCCTCGATGACCGCTCGCATTTTCTCCGCACCCATTTCGAGGCGAGCTGATTTGTCAAGTAGAGTCGATTGCCTTTTCACGATAAATCCCACCCCCACACGCCCTTCTAGCAACCCTTCCTGCTCCAGAGATTGATAAGCTTTGCGGACCGTGTGAAAACTTGCTTCCAACTGCTTCCCTAATTCCCGGGTCGATGGCATAGCCTCCCCCATCTGAAACTGCTTGGTGGCAATCATTAACCTGATTCGGTCGGCAATGTGTTTGGCACTGTGTTTCATTTGTGGTCCTCGCGATTACGCTCCCCGTGATTTCGATCCTCGAGTGATTGCTTGAGCTCCAATAACAACTGAAACGCATCGATGGGTGAGAGCCGCTCCATCTCGAGGGCTTTCATTTTGTCCAACAAAGCCTCTTCTGCGGGGGTTACGGATGAGCTTAGGCCAAACTGTCCACTTGCACCCTCATTAACACCAAAAAGCGCCATTTGGGCGATGGTCGTAGAGGGTGGAATCGCCCCTGTTTGAGGCTTGGAAGATCGTGCCTTATCCACCGATAATTCTTGGGTCTCCAAGGATTGCAGGATTTCCCTAGCTCGGTGTAATACGGGTGCCGGAAGTCCCGCTAAGGCAGCCACCTGGATTCCATAGCTATGATCGGCCCCACCTTCGACAAGTTTGCGCAAAAATATAATCGCACCCTTATGCTCTTTGACGCTCACATTGGCGTTGACAATACGTGGATAGCGTTCGGCAAGCTCATTTAGCTCATGATAATGGGTGGCAAAAAGTGTTTTGGCAGCCACGGATGGCTCTTCGTGGAGGTATTCTGCCATGGCCCATGCGATGCTTAATCCATCAAACGTTGACGTCCCTCGACCAATCTCGTCAAGAAGAATCAGCGATCGAGGGGTCGCGTTATTCAGAATATTAGCCGCCTCGTTCATCTCGACCAGAAACGTACTCTCGCCGCCCGCCAAATTATCCGACGCGCCCACTCGTGTAAAAATCTTGTCAACCAGCCCAATTGACGCTTCTGCCGCAGGGACAAAACACCCCAACTGAGCCATGAGTACAATGAGTCCGGTTTGTCGCAGGATCACCGACTTACCTGCCATATTTGGACCTGTGATCATCATAATCTGCCGGGATGCAGGATTGAGTGTCAAATGATTAGGGATAAAGGGCTCATCAGAGCCTAGCAAGGTTTCCACAACCGGGTGACGCCCTTTGACAATGTTTAGAGACGTACCCTCATGCACTTCGGGTCGGCAATATCCTTGTCGAAACGATACCTCTGCAAAGCTGCAGTATACGTCTAGCTCTGCAAGAGCCGCGGTGGTGCGGGCAAGCGCTTCAGCATAGTCTGATACCAAGCTAGTAAGCTCCTCAAAAAGGGCGCGCTCGAGGCGTTGAGTCGTCTCTTCCGCATCCAAAATGCGCTCTTCAAGCTCTTTGAGCTCAGGGGTGATGTACCGCTCCGCATTGGTCAGCGTTTGCTTCCGAATAAATGAGTCCGGAATAGGTTCTTTCCGAGCTTTGGTTACTTCGATGTAATACCCAAAAACACGGTTATAGCCTAATTTGAGTGAAGAAATCCCTGTTTGCTCGATCAGTTCTTGTTTCATCTTGGCCAAGACCCCCTTGGAGTCGCGCGACAAAGCACGGGCTTCATCCAAATCTGCACGAACCCCTTCCTTGAACGTTGAACCGTCGCCAAGCTGTGCAGGAAGTTCCTCCTCAAGGTGACGGTCTAGCAACGCATACAAATCCTCATGAGGTGAGATATGTTCGATGACGCTCTGCAAGGGCGCAAGACCTTGATGTTGGCTCAAGCTGGCAGCAAATTGATCCATCATGGGTGGGATTCGGCCCAAGGCACTTCGAATCGACCCAAGGTCTCTTGGTGAACATCGCTCCAATACCACACGTGTCATGATACGCTCCACATCAGGAAATCCTTGCAAGGCTTGACGTAATGCTTGCCTCACTTCATGATGCTGTACCAAGGCATCGACTCGCTCTAGACGCTGTTGGATTGGATCGAGGGCACGCAAAGGGCGATGAAGCCATTGGCGAAGTAACCTCCCCCCAAAGGGTGTTTCGGTGCGATCAAGTAACGACACAAGTGCCCCCTCTTCGACTCGAGTTGCCGAACGCTGTGTGAGCTCGAGGTTCAGTCGCGTGACATCATCGAGGGTCATATACTCTTCAGGCTCAAGCACCCGAATCGTACGAATGTGGCGCAGTGCAGTCTTTTGGGTCTCTTGAAGATAGTTCAGAAGCCCCGCCATCGCTTTTTGGGCTAGAGGTAGCTGTTCTAATCCAAATCCTTTCAGCGAATGGGTGCCAAAGTGTTCAGTCACTATTTTATAACTTGCATCTCCTTCAAATACCCACTCTCCAACCGATGAGCTAGGAACTTGGTCGTACCCCATGATGCCTTGTCGACGCCATGATTCAGGAAGAATCACCTCCGAAGGCTCCAAAAACTGCTTAAAATGAGTGAGCTCGGCCATTGAGTACTCACACACACCACATTCCCCCGTTGAAGCATCCGCGTAGGCTACACCCACTCGCAATTCCCCTACGGACTTTCCGATTGAGGTTTTTTCTGGGTAAAGCGAGAGTAAATAATTATTACGGCTTCGGTCCAACACATGATCCGAGAGGGTAACCCCAGGCGTTGCTACCTCTGTGACCTCACGAGAGACAATTTTTTTTCCCGCTTTTTTGGCCGTCTCTGGATCCTCTGTCTGATCACAAATCGCCACTTTGTACCCCTTTTTCACAAGCTTAGGGAGATAGCTATCCACCGCATGATGAGGGAAGCCAGCCAAAGGCGTTTGATCCCCCCCATTATTGCGATTGGTCAAGGTAATGCCAAGCTCTTTGGAGACGAGTTTTGCGTCTTCCCCAAACGTCTCATAAAAATCCCCTACCCGAAACAGTAATACCGTCTCTGGATAGGCATCTTTTACCTCCTGATATTGTCTCATTAATGGCGTAACCTTCTTGGAAGGTATGCCTGGCGACTTGCCAGAGGGTCCATTAGCTGATGCAGAATTCGACAAAGATGAGTTTGACACTTCCATAACCTCAAAGGTACAAAACAGATGAGACTGGACGTATGGGAAAGTTATAAAGGGTCACTTGAGCCTATCCCGGTGGAGATACTTCAACGGGAGCCTGTGGTAGATGTGGCCCGAGAATTGCTTGGGGGAATCCTTGTCTCAGGTGAGGGTTCAGAGCGTGTTGTGGCGCGCATTCTCGAAATAGAAGCCTATGCAGGCACGGGAGATCGGTCCTGTCATGCTGCCAATGGACGTCGAACTCCTCGCAACGAGGTAATGTACGCCGCAGGAGGAACCGCCTATGTGTATGTATGCTACGGTATTCACCATCTGATGAACATTGTCACCAATCAGGAGGGAACCGCAGACGCCGCATTGATTCGAGGGGTTGCTATTATCGAGGGGTTGGACACGGTTGCTGCACGCATGAAACGGACCCAAAAGGATTTAGAATCGCCAAAAAAACGGCTTCAGATGACTTCGGGTCCAGGCAAGGTGACCAAGGCATTAGGAATTACCATGCAACATAATCGCAGGCCTTTGGTTGGTGTAGGATCCTCAGATTTCCAATTAATGCGTGACGAGTTTGTGGTGGATCCATTACAAATAGAAGCTTCACCACGGGTCGGGCTCAATTATAAGGAAGCCGGAGACGATATCTATTTTCCGTGGCGATTTACACCAAAAGGGTATTTGTGAGTCGTTTGACCTATCGTTCCGATAGGAACGATTCTTGACCTAGATTAAGTTTTATTAGTTCAAATTAATGAATGAAATATCACAAAGCTTAAACCACTATGAATATCTTTTTAGCAAGCATTTTAACGATTGCGCTGGGCTTCAGCCCGTTGCAGTTGGATCCCCCCACATGGAATGTGGACAAGTCTCACACAAACGTTGGATTCACGGTAAAGCACTTCCAAGTGACACCCGTTCAAGGTGAATTCAAGGAGTACGACGTAGACCTTAAGTTCAGTCCTGATGACTTGGAAAACAGCTCGTTGAGTGTCGTTATTGATGTCAACAGCATTGACACAGACAACGAGCGTCGCGATGGCCACCTCAAAAGCGAAGATTTCTTCAATGTGGCGGAATTCAACAACATTACGTTTGAAAGCCAGTCTATTGAGGCTGTTGGCGAAAATCAGTTTGTCGCCATAGGGCAACTCACCATGCGTGATGTAACCCAAGACTTTGAATTACCCTTCACGCTATTGGGTCTTGTTCAAAATCCATTTAATGAAAATGAGACCGTAGCGGCTTTCCAGTCTGAATTCCAGATTAATCGCATGGACTATGAAGTGGGTCAAGGAGACTGGATTGCTAATATTATAGTGGCCCACGAAGTCGATGTTGAGCTACTCGTTGAGGTCAACGCAGAGCTATAACCTCTTTGTAGTTTCGCGTGCCTGATGGACGTGTAAAATCTCAAAAGCCATTCGATCACCGGATGGCTTTTTTTATTTGTTGAGCAGCTTTTTTTGTAGTTTAAACTTATCGTTTAAAGCACTTCTTCGACTCAACTTTTAACGTATAATGAATCAAAAATATTCACTCCCTTTTTGGGGAATTTTGTTAGTGATTGGCGTGGCTGTGATGTCAAGGCTATTGCCACATCCATTGAACATGAGTCCTTTGGCTGGGATTGCCCTATTTGGGGCTGCCTCGCTGAAAAATCGGGGTCTTGCCATAGTATTACCTCTTTTGGCGTTTTGGTTGAGCGATCTTGTGTTGAACAACACCCTCTATCGGGGCTTTTATGATGGAGTAACGCTGGTCCATTCAGGGATGATATGGACCTATGGGGCGATGATTTTAATTGCTCTAATCGGGTTTATCGCCTTACGAAAAGTATCTATGACTCGGCTTGTGGGAGCGTCACTTACAAGCTCGTTTCTTTTCTTTGCAGTCTCTAATTTTGGTGTCTGGATGAGTGGAACGATGTACCCAAAAACAATCGAAGGATTGGTCGCGTGTTATGTAGCTGCTATTCCTTTTTTCCAGAACACGGTTGCTGGCGATCTTTTTTACACCCTTGCTATCTTTGGTGGCGTAGCTGTAGCGCAATCTAGACATGAATTACGCCATTCTTGGAGCCACCTCTGGAATCGGTGAGGCTCTAGCCAAACTTCTTGTACGTGAAGGACATTCTGTTGGAATAACAGGGCGCAGGACGGAGCGTCTCGGGGCCATAAAGCGTGAGATCGAGGAGGCGCCTGGCGAAATCTATATCCAAACCATGGATATCACTAAGCCTGATGATGCATGGGATGCATATCTGGCATTGGAGACCGCACTGGGGCATATTGATATCTGCGTGTTAAATGCTGGGGTGTCAAACTATCAAGGCTCTCGAGCCGTGGAAGTGGAAGCACGTGTTGTTCAAACCAATGCCGTTGGCTTTGCTGCCATGTTTCGGCGGGTTTATGAGCGATTTGAGCAACAAGGATGGGGGCATTTGGTGGGGGTCTCCTCGGTTGCTGGATTGATTGGGTATTACGATTCGGCAGCCTATTGTGCATCCAAGGCGTTTGTGTCCAATTATATGCAGGGATACCGGCAACTTGCACGCCGAAGTCATGCCTTAATTCACGTCACAGACGTACGGCCAGGGTATATTGACACACCCATGACCGAAGGGAAGCGAAATATGTTTTGGGTCGTCTCTGCAGACGAGGCAGCAAAACATTTGTTTATAGCCATTCGGCGAAAAAAAGCTCGAGCGTATATCCCTCCTCGGTGGATGTTGGCAGGATGGGTGCTCCGCTATGCTCCTGCGTGGATCACGGATCGGATTTAGCCATTCTCTTGGGTCGAAACATCAAAGCCTCTGCCACATGGTAGGGTGTGACCTGATCTGATTCCTCTAAATCTGCAATCGTCTGGGCAACCTTGAGAAGTCGGTGCCTTGCTCTCATCGATAGACCAAATGTCGACATCGCTTGATGGAGGACTTTATCCACATCCCGATGTTTTTTGATAAGGGATTTGACTTGCGAGGCGCTCATTGTGCTGTTGGTTGCGAGCAGGCCTATACTAGAGGACCTTTCGCCCCCTTGATCATGACTCTGCCTCGTTTGGAACCTATGCGCTTGACGATTACGCGCTTCAAGAATTTGACTGCGTAACTCCCCAAAATCCATTCTCGACTCTTCAGATGGGTCTTGCACCTCCTGGCTAGAAACCCGGTCCATCTCCACAAAGAGATCAAAACGATCTCTCAATGGTCCACTTATTTTTTCCTGATACAATCGTGCTTTTCGCTCTTGAGCAACATCATGTAGCATTGGGTCTGGCCATTGTCCCTCTGGGGACGGGTTCATCGCCGCTAGCACCAGTGCATTCGCTGGATAATCTACTGTACGCTTTTGGCGGGTTAATGTAATAACCCGATGCTCGATTGGCTGTCGTAATGCTTCCAATACCCCTCGTTTATACTCTGCTAGCTCATCCAAAAACAACACTCCATGGTGCGCCAACGAACACTCTCCAGGAGTCGCTTTTGTACCTCCACCCAAAAGACTGACAACAGTCGCTGAAGTATGCGGCGCTCTAAATGGACGTTCTCTAAACAAACGCGCGCTCAGTTGGCCTGTTGCAAATCCAGTCAAGTCGCCACTCGACCTTTTAAACGCTCCCACAATAGAGTGTATGGACATCACTTCTAACCTCTCTTCTGCATTCAAAGGGGGTAATAGATGTACCATAGTTTTGGCAAGCATCGTTTTTCCACATCCTGGAGGGCCAACCATGAGCGTATGATGGTGACCTGCAGCTGCGATGACCATAGCGCGTTTAGCAAGTGTTTGGCCAACAATCGAATCAAAAGGATGGGCAGATGCATCAGGCACTCGACCAGACTCTCGATCATGCGCATCGACCTCGTCCAAACCGATCGTTTGAACCTCGGTTCGTGATTCCAAGGGGCACCCGTCATGAAGCCAATCAAAGGCTTCCCGAAGCGAGGCAATCCCTTTCACATGCAATCCCTCGACAAGTCGCGCCTCCTCGACATGTTGCCTTGGCAACACAATGCGCTCAAAGCCATGTTTTTTGAGCTCCAAACAGATTGGCAACACGCCACGCACCGAACGACACTGTCCAGAGAGTCCCAATTCTCCAATAAAGGCTGTTTGAGAAAGGACTGGCGCCAAGCGATCCATTAACGTTTTGTGGCTGGCGCCATACAGGCCCACTGCAATCGGAAGATCAAACGTCGACCCCTCTTTATGCACATCTGCAGGGGCAAGATTCACGATAATCCGACCCCTTGGAAACTGTGTGGCCGATGACTTGAGAGCAGACTCAATTCGCTCTCGGGATTCATTAACGGTTCGGTCGGGTAGGCCGACTAAATAAAATCTTGGCAGCCCACCCGTGGCATTGACTTCCACTTGAATAAGGGTTCCATGCATCCCTGTGGGGGTTGCGCTCCAAATTTGGACAATCATGGTTCTGAGTAACGTGTCAAGGTGTTTAAGAACACCTATTCAGAACGACCTGGACTAGAATCCTTACAACTCAGATGTGTTTTTGTCTGAAAATCTATGGATGGCTGAAATTATGCTTCTGCCAACCATCGCTCGGCATCAATCGCAGCCTTACAACCCGACCCTGCGGCGGTAACAGCTTGACGATACGTCGCATCCATGGCATCACCACAGGCAAATACACCTGGTAGATCCGTATGGGTGGAGTGCTCTTTGGTTTGGATATACCCAACATCATCCATCGTGAGGACCCCTTTAAATAAATCGGTATTTGGCTTGTGACCGATGGCTACAAATAACCCAGTCACATCATCCATGAGTGTCTCTTCACCCGTTTTTAGATTACGAACGGTTAGTCCCGTCATGACTGGATCGCCATGAACATCTACGACTTCAGAATCCCATACAAAATCGATTTTTGGGTTTTCAAATGCCCGGTTTTGCATCGCTTTGGAGGCCCGAAGCTCATCACGGCGATGAATGACAGAGACTTTACTGGCAAACTTTGTCAAAAAGGTCGCCTCTTCCATCGCAGTATCGCCACCCCCAACTACAGCCACGTGCTGCTCACGGAAAAATGCCCCGTCACAGGTTGCGCAAGCACTGACACCTTTCCCTTTGAGGCGTGTTTCGCTCGGAAGATTTAACCACTTAGCCGATGCACCCGTGGAAATAATAATCGCCTTGGCAAACAGCTCTGTCTTTTCGTCCACTGTTAATTTGTATGGATGGCTATCAAAGTCGATATCCGTCACAAATCCATACTGACAGTCGGCGCCAAATCGGCGAGCTTGCTCACGGAAATCTTCCATCATTTTGGGTCCCAACACACCTTCAGGATACCCTGGGTAATTCTCCACATCGGTCGTCTGCATTAATTGACCTCCTGGTTCAGGCCCTTCTATTACCAATGGCTTTAAATCTGCCCGTGCAGCATACAATGCAGCTGTCAGGCCTGCAGGCCCGCTTCCAACGATCACGACGTCGAGTGTCTCTCCTTGATATTCTTCCATTTGAACTGAATCTTTCGTTACTTTGTTTCACAGTAAAGGTACGAAAATTCATTGCTCGCTTTGACACAAGATCCAGTCTCCTCTCCGAAATCTTCCCCTATTTTGCTCGCCATTCTTCATGAAGCCAAAGATGGAGAAACCAGGGTTGCCATGACACCTGATGTGGTGAAACAGTGGGTCGAGAAAGGGGTTAACGTGGTGGTTGAGACGGGTGCTGGAGCTATGGCCAGCTGCACTGATGAGTCCTACAAAGAGGCGGGAGCAACCATTGCAAAAACGGCCAAAGAGGCAACTTCAAAGGCCAATATCCTTGTGGCATTACAAATGCCCTCTGCTGAAGTGCTCGATTTACTGCCTGAAGGGGCGTTAGTGATCAGTTTTGTGTGGGGACTTGCCCACCCTGAACGAATCACAGAATTTACCAAGCGAGGCCTGCAAGCGCTCTCTATGGATGCGATTCCTCGCACAAGTCGAGCTCAAACGATGGACGCATTATCCTCGATGAGTAATATTGCCGGATATAAATCGGTGCTCATTGCCGCGTCAACCTTGGATCGTTACCTTCCCATGATGATGACGGCTGCCGGAACCGTTCCCCCTGCCAAAGCGTTGATTGTGGGTGCTGGCGTGGCGGGTCTTCAAGCAATTGCGACAGCCAAGCGGCTAGGTGCGGTGGTTGAAGCATATGACATTCGCCCTGTGGTCAAAGAACAGGTGCAAAGTTTAGGAGCTAAGTTTGTCGAGATTCCTCTTGAGGAGGAAGACACCGAGTCTACTGGCGGTTATGCCAAAGAACTAAGCGATCGCAACAAAGAAATTCAGCGCGAAACACTCGCCAAGCATGTCGCAAAATCAGACATCGTCATTACCACGGCTTTAATTCCAGGACGACCTGCCCCTAAATTAATCTTTGAAGATATGGTTGAAGCCATGGGTGAAGGGGCTGTGATTGTAGATCTTGCCGCCGAACAAGGTGGAAACTGCGTGTACACCAAGGCCAATGAAACCGTGGTAGAACATGGGGTCAAAATTGTAGGCCCCGTGAATCTGCCCGCCACGCTAGGGTACCATGCATCTCAATTGTATGCCAAGAATATTCACGCACTCCTTCAGTTGGTGATTCAAGAAGGTGCAATACACCTTGATTATAGTGATGACATCATCGAGGCTGCGCTGATTACAGCTGTAAAACCAACGGAATCCTCGGCAGAATCCTCAACTGCATCGCCAGCGGCGGACACTGAAAAAACTTCCAAAACGAGTTAATGAACGACTATGGATCTAATTTTTAACCTGTTTGTCTTTGTCTTGGCATCATTCGTTGGATTTGAGCTGATTTCTAAGGTTCCACCAACACTTCACACGCCCCTCATGTCAGGGGCCAATGCCATTTCTGGAATCACTTTGATTGGGGCTGTGCTCATTACAGGGAGTCTCCCGCTGTTGCTGCCTGAATCGACCGCCGATTGGGTTGTTGGAATTTTGGGGTTTTTGGCCATCGTCTTTGCTACGGTGAATGTCGTAGGCGGTTTTATGGTGACGGACCGAATGCTCGAAATGTTTAAAAAGAAAAAATAAGCCATGGGCGCTGAAACCTCCTCTTTTCTGGACTCTGCGATCATGTTGCTTTACTTGGTCGCTACCAGCTTTTTTATCATTGGGATTAAACGCCTTGGCTCGGCTGGAACAGCTCGATCTGGTAATCAGTTGGCGGCCATTGGGATGCTTTTAGGTGTCGCCGTCACCCTGTTTGATCAACAAATCCTACGGTATGAATGGATCGTCGCTGGAATGGTCCTCGGGGGGCTTGTGGGTGCGGTATTGGCTCGATCCGTTGCGATGACCTCTATGCCAGAACTTGTGGCGCTGTTTAATGGGCTTGGCGGAGCAGCCTCTGCACTTGTCGCATGGGGAGAATGGGAACGAGTGGGTGCAGCAGGATTGGGTCCTGATGCACTTGTCACCATTGGATTGAGCTTGCTTATTGGCTCCATTACACTGACAGGATCCTTGATGGCATTTGGAAAGCTTAACGGTTTCATCACAGGGAAACCCATCACGTTTCCTGCACAAAATATCTTGACGATTGTGTTGATGGCAGCCATGCTCGTCGCTTCAGGCCTATTTGCATGGGATCCATCGATGGAGATGTTGTTTTGGATCATCCTTGGAGGCTCGTTATTGCTAGGGGTATTGACGGTATTACCCATTGGCGGTGCGGATATGCCTGTGGTCATCTCATTATTGAATTCTTACTCGGGTCTGGCTGCATCAATGGCTGGATTTGTATTGAATAATCCACTCTTGATTGTCTCTGGCGCCCTTGTGGGTGCTGCAGGATTGATTCTCACCAACATTATGTGTGTGGCAATGAATCGATCGCTGCTAAATGTCTTGTTTGGTAGTTTTGGTGGAGGGGATAGCACTGCTGGTGGGGCAGATAGTGCTGGAACAGCCACAGATATGATTATTAAGGAAACCAATGCAGACGACATCGCCATCCAGTGTGGATATGCCAATAAAGTGGTCATCGTCCCAGGGTATGGGTTGGCTGTTGCTCAGGCACAGCATGTGGTCAAAGAGGTGGCTACATTATTGGAGCAGAAAGGAGTTGAGGTTCTTTATGGGATTCATCCAGTCGCAGGTCGGATGCCAGGACATATGAATGTGTTGCTTGCCGAAGCCGACGTGCCATATGATCAGCTTTATGACATGGAGCAGATTAATAGTGAGTTTTCAACGACGGATGTTGTGCTCATTATTGGGGCCAACGATGTAGTGAATCCAGCGGCTAAATCGAATCCAGGATCTCCGATATATGGCATGCCTGTACTGAACGTCCAAGAAGCAGGTCGGACGATTGTCTTTAAACGTAGTCTCAAGCCAGGGTTTGCTGGGATTGAAAACGAGCTCTTTGGTGCTGAACAAAATCAGATGTTCTTTGGAGACGCAAAGAAATCACTTCAAGATCTTGTCCGTGCCTTGAAGGAGAATGAGTAGCCTCCTACTCTTCTAGAGCATCTTTACCATACCGTTGTATCGCGATCAAAAACGCCCCGGCGGCTAGAATAGACGCACTCACAATCACAATAGACAAAGCCATGGGTAGTGCCTGATTCCCTAATCCTTGTGTGGTAAATGTGTCAGCGAGTTGCCCCGCCAAGGCCGGTCCAACACCCAAACCCACCATTGAAATCACAAATAAGTAGAGCGCGCTAGCTTGGCCCCTTACAGCGTCAGGGACATACATCTGAATAAGCCCTGCAGCCAATCCATTATAAGACGAACAGAACCATAGGCCGAGGCCAAATAGCCAAAATGTTACCATTGGAGAGGCTGCGAATACTCCCCCCACATAGCTTGGAACACCTAGTAAGGCAACCAACGCTGGGATGTAGCGCAAAGCTCCAGACCGGTTGGCCAGTCGATCAGCAAAGCGACCAGAAACGATATTCATCACAGCGACACCAAAGAAAAACCATCCCAGCATCGGAATCAGGTCGGGGCGGTCGTGCGTTTCTGCGAGTATACTGCCCATAAACGCCAACATCGTATAACCAATCATGGCCATGGCGGAGAAACCTACTAGATGAAGCCATAGTGATGGATTCATGATCCATGTTGGCCCCAGAGGCGCGTTTGCCTCGGCCGAGACCTTAACACCCGGCTCAACGTTCGCCTGAGTGTCATTCTCATCACCGCCCCCACCACCATCCTCCTGCCACGACTCGCGCTCCACGTCAAAAGAAGCTTTTGCCACTCTCCAGAGCCCCAATGCAATCACAAATCCAGGGGCTGCGACAATCGCCATCGCCCAACGCCAGTCCAACCATTGAGCTACAGAGCCTCCTATCAAAAAGGAGAGGGCAATTCCCACAAAAATGGCAGAGGAGTAGATTGAAAACACCGTCGCACGGCGAGAGACGTCAAATCGATCGGCCATATAGGCATGCACGGCCGGACTCAGCATTGATTGAAACACCCCCAGGGCCAAACGACCTGCAACCAGCATCCCAAATGTTTGGGCAAACGCACCCGATAACGACGCAGCGCTCCAACCCAAGACGCCTATAGTGATGAGCCCTACGCGGGACCACCGATCCGCCAACCAGCCCATAACAAGGCCACTCAGAGCATACACCACAGAAAAGGCTGTTCCATACAGAAGTCCAAGCTGAAACTGACTCAACTCAAACACCTCTCGAATCACCGCCCCGTTCACCGCCACAATTTGACGGTTCATAAAACTCAGGACATAGGCCAGCGCAAAAAGGCCTAGCGGAACCCAAGTCGAGATTGAGCGGTAACGTTCATACATTATGACAAAGTACACATCCCTACATGAAAGAAGCACGCAAAACACGGGCACAAAAAGATCGGGCGGAAGCACTCCTTGCAGATCTCTATGCTGAATACCCAAATCCCCATTGCGAGCTCATTCACCGCAATGCCTTCGAATTGCTATGCGCCACCATTTTGAGCGCCCAATGCACAGACGTCCGTGTCAATATAGTCACGCCAGCTCTTTTTGAGGCTTACCCAACCCCTGAGCTCATGGCCGAGGCGCCAATCAAGCACTTGGAAGAGCTCGTCCGAACGACAGGATTTTACAAAAACAAAGCCAAGTCCCTAAAAGAAACAGCCGATTCATTGGTCCAAAACTTCAACGGCGAGGTGCCACAAACCATGGATGAGCTGTTGACCCTTCGAGGCGCAGCACGAAAAACCGCCAACGTGGTACTGGGTAATGCCTTCAACATCAATGTAGGCGTTGTGGTCGATACCCATGTCAAGCGTTTGGCCTACCGATTTGGGCTCACGCGAGAAAAAGAAAATACCGCCCGTATTGAACGTGATTTAATGGGATTATTTCCTCAAGAAAGCTGGGCTGATCTCTCTCACTTAATGATCCATCATGGACGAGGCCCTTGCAAAGCGCGTTTTGCTACCCCTTCGTTTCATCCCATCTGTATGAAATATGGCCGACGCTGCACCTGCGTCAAAGAAGCCCAAAAACGGAGCGAATCTTCATAGTCCACACTCGCCACATCGCCTCGCGAACAATCTTCTTCGACATCTTAGAGACGCCCTCCTCTCGCTCGCGGAAAATGATACTCACTTCTGATAGCTTGAATCCAGCTCTCCAGGCACGGAAATGAAGCTCTATTTGAAAGGCGTATCCATTGGACCGAATCTTTGAAAGATCAATCGTTTCCAGTACGGCCCTCCGAATACACTTAAAACCAGCCGTTGTGTCTTTGACGGGCAGTCCGGTGATTACTCGTGCGTACAAATTTGCAGAGTATGACAGGATCAACCGCGATAATGGCCAGTTAATAATAGAAATCCCATCGGAATAGCGGGATCCAATGGCCACATCACTATGCCCTGCTTCCACCTCAGCCACCAAGCGAGGAATATCCTCAGGGGAATGAGACAGATCCGCATCCATTTCGCAGATATACTCATACTCTCTTTCTAACGCATATCGAAACCCCGCAACATACGCTGTCCCCAGGCCTTGCTTTCCTTCACGCTCAAGCAAATGAATATGTTCCGGGTAGCTCACTTGCCATTCACGCACCACATCGGCTGTTCCGTCTGGAGAACCGTCGTCAATAATGAGCACATCGACTTCTCGGTCCAGTGACATCAACGCACTCAGCACCTTAGGCACATTAGCCGATTCATTGTACGTCGGGATAATTACAAGAGTATCGGAAGCCATGTTGGATTGGCGAGTGTGTCTGATCTTTTTTTACCCTATTTCCCTTCCGCTCGAAGGACAACAAATAGAGTGTTCATGAGAATTTTTACGTCGAGTCGCAACGAAATGTTCTCTACATAGAAAAGATCGTATTTCGTGCGCTCTTTTACATCATCAAAAGATTCATCGTATTTCCACTTCACTTGCGCCCACCCCGTGATCCCTGGTTTCACCCGAAGCCGACGACTGTATAAAGGGATAGAGCGCTCATACTTCTTCACAAAATGAGGCCTTTCTGGACGAGGTCCCACAAGGCTCATGTCCCCAAAAAGGACATTGAAGAATTGAGGAATCTCATCGAGACGCGTTTTTCGCAGCCAATACCCTATTCGAGTTACACGAGGATCATCATCTGTTGCCCAAATGGGCCCAGTATTGGCCTCAGCATTGTTGACCATCGACCGAAACTTGTACATGGTAAACTCGCGCCCATGTTTACCTAACCTTTGTTGTTTATAAATCGCGGGACCTTCCGACGTTAAGCGGACAGCAATTGCAAGGATCAAAATCAGTGGGAGGAGCGCCACCAATACGACTGCAGAGACCAAAACATCCAACGAACGTTTTAAAAACCACTCCCATGTGGGCATCTCTGCAGGCTGAATATCCACCAAGGGAAGGCCGAAAATCTGGTGCGTCTTGGCGTACCCCCCAACCATCTGATGAAAATCAGGCAACATTTTGAGTGTTACCTTAGGGTCATCGACACTTGAGACAACCGGCAGCCACTTTTCCTGCTGTTCTTTCTCAAGCGCGATAATAACATCCTGAACTCTCATCTCCGCCGCCATAGCACGGAATTCCTCCACATCACCAAGGATATCCCCTTTGTCCACCTCAGGCACCTCTCCATTCACAGAATAATACCCTAACACTTGCATCCCTAGAGTTTTGTATTGATCGAGTTGTTGCCCAATCATTTTGGCTGTACCTCCTGTGCCCACAATCACCGCGCGATGAAGCCCTTTTCCACGCTTGGCATAGGCACGTTGTATCGTACGGATGACCAGGCGATTCACAAGCAACCCACCCCCAACCAATCCAACATAAGGGATGACAATCGAAATCGCCGAAAATACACTCTCAGATGCTGTCAGGTCCACGGTGCTTAATCGGAGCACCAAAAACACAAAAACCCCAATCAATGCGGTAGCTCCAACACGAAAAACCTCATCAATCCGCGAAATCAAAAAGAGCTTTTTATACATCCCGGCAAACAGACTTATCGTCATCCACACAACGAGGTGAATGAATCCAACGAGATACAAAGAAGAAGGAAACCCGAGTGGGGTATAGAGTGTCACCCACTGATTTGAGCCCGCAAAGAGCAACCAGACAAACGATAGCATTAAGCCATCAGCAAGGGCTGTATAAGCAACCTCTCTTTCTTGATTAAGTCCGAACAACAGATTGACACTCTAATTGATAGAAGGATTGAAGTATAATCATTTTTTATGTTTTACCTTTCCTTTACTATGCCGAAGATTTTTGAGCACCACCACACAGATGCCTCCTCCAAAGCACGCCTAGGGACCCTTCACACAGATCATGGGACCATTGAGACGCCTATTTTTATGCCCGTTGGCACCCTTGGGACGGTCAAGGGGGTGAGTCGTGAAGACTTAAAGACACGGATTAATGCGCCCATTATCCTTGGCAACACCTACCACCTCTACTTACGGCCAGGAGTGGACTTGATGAGAGAGGTGGGGGGATTGCATGCCTTTATGGGATGGGATCGCGCGATTTTGACAGATTCGGGCGGGTATCAAATCTTTAGTCTGTCAGATATGCGCTCCTTGGAAGAAAAAGGAGCAAAGTTCAAAAGTCACCTTGACGGTTCAGAACATTGGTTTACGCCAGAGAATGTGGTGGATATTCAGCGAGATTTGGGGTCGGACATTATGATGATCCTGGATGAATGCCCTCCATGGCCCGCGTCCTACAAGTATGTTCGAGAGTCGATGGAACTTACCCACCGTTGGGCCCAGCGAGGACGTGACGCTTTTGAGCAAAGTGAGCCTCGTTACGGACACAATCAACTACAATTTGGGATTGTACAGGGTGGTACGTACTCGGATCTGCGCAAAGCCTCTGCCGAATTTATGGCGTCCCTTCCTTTTGAAGGATTAGCTATAGGAGGCTTGAGCGTAGGTGAGCCAACTGAGGTGATGATGCAGATTGCCGACGAGAATACCGATGTATTGCCAGAAGATCGCCCTCGGTACCTAATGGGGGTTGGCACACCGGCTAATTTACTCGAAGCCATTCGTAGGGGCATCGATATGTTTGACTGCGTCATGCCCACACGCAATGCCAGAAACGGGATGTTATTCACTCGCCATGGCATTGTGAACCTTCGTAATGCTCATTGGCGCAATCATCACAAGCCGCTGGACCCTGAATTTCCATCGGATGTATGCCAAGCCTACAACACGAGTTATCTACACCATTTATTTCGGTGTAATGAGCTTTTGGGCATGGAATTAGCCTCTGAGCATAATCTTACGTTTTACCTGTGGCTCATGGCAGAAGCGCGTCAAGCGATTGCTGAAAACCGCTATCAAGCATGGGTAGGGTCCATGATTGAGGATGTCACGAGGCGTTTATAACGAGTCTTGGGTCCTTTTTTTGAAATAAATCCCCATCGACCGGCCAAATTGGAGCCAAAATTGCAAAGATTGACGTGACTGGCTTGAGGTTTTGAAGTGAATGGCCTCCACTGTGGGTAGTACATGGAGCTTCCACCCACTTTGGCGTAATCGAACCGATAAATCGGTGTCTTCCCAGTACAAAAAGAACTCAGGATCAAACCCGCTAACCTCACGAAACGCTTCTACTCGTATCACCATGCAGGCCCCCGAGAGGATATCCACCACTACAGGCTCTGATTGATCTTTCAGAGCGTCCAAATCCATGTAATAATCGGGCATCCCCAACGCTCGCCTTATCGCTTTTGGGACATGCAAATATTTGGCTATACTCGCTGTTTTGGTGGGTTGATACCGAAACGACTCAGCTGCCACCTCACCATCTCGACTCACCATCGCACACCCTACCGCAGCAACATCGGGATGGGTGTCTAAATACTCAGCCATGGTGGTGAGCGATTTATCGGTTAACCGTACGTCCGGATTCACCAGACAAACATAAGCGGTATCAACCTGCTCGATGGCTTGATTATTGGCCCGTCCAAAGCCGATGTTTTGTTGATTCCATTCAATCTGGACCTTCCCTTGAAGATGAGATAATTGTTCTCTGGAATCATCACTGGAGGCATTATCGATAATGATGGCTTGAGCAATGCGTGGATGTGAGTCCACAGATAGTGTCTCTAAGCTTCGCAATACATGGTGTGCGGTGTTAAAATTCACCGTCACAACACTAATCATAGGAAGGGTTTGCGAGCTAGTAGATGGAGTCATGGCCTGGGGCAATCAAAACGTCGGTTCACGATACGCAACTCAACGAACGATTGCTACTTTTCCAACAGCACGTTCTTTTCCGTCTCGATCAAGAGCAATCACGATATACACACCGGTACTGAGTCGCTTCCCATCATCCGAGAGCCCATCCCAACGCACACGGCCACCCTCTGCATCCATTCCCTTGACCCGCTGCCCATCGATGGTCAAGACACGGACACGAGACCGAGTTGGCAACCCTTCCAAAATCATCTCTTCATGTCGTTCATAAGAGAAAGGACTTGGGTACACCGATAGATTATCAAGTTTAGAGGCACCTTGGTTTGCGCGATCCTGATAGAGCTGGACACCAGCGCTCGTACTCACAAATAGATTCCCAGTCGATGGGTCAAAGGCTAGGTCTTGAATGGCATTGCTCAGCAACGGAGAATTCTCCTGTGTAAAGTGTTCAAGAATGGCTGTTCCAGCCGCATTCAAAAGCCATAACCCATCATTCGCCGTCGCAACCCATTTCTGGTTCGCCCCATTGACGACCATTGCTGTCACATTAATATCTCGCAGAAGATACGGTGATGGACCTGTTGGATTTTCAGCGATGAGCCACTGAGCCGTCCGTTCGGCCACACCGCCCACCAGTAGTAAGTCCGGAAACAACAATTTTGCAATGCCACGCTCCGTACCTATCCATATCTCTCCCCGTTGATCTTCGATTACAGCCGTTACGGTGGCATCGGGCAGATTACCCGATGAAGAGCCTGCATTGAGCACCACAGCTTGATCATCTTGGGGTGACGTAGGATCTGGACCTGTATCAAGCACCATGACCCCACGACCCACTCGGCTGGCTGATTTCAAAAATACCCACTTCCAATCGCGCGAGTCAATAAACAGCCCCTCATATAAGTCCAAGGAGCTCAACCCTGAGACCTTGGGGACCAATGTCCAGTCTGCCGATCCCTCGTCGTGAAACGCTAGAGCTCGAGAGGCAAATCGACTCACCGTCCACAAACGGCCCTGACTATCGGTCTCAAGTCCAGAAATCACTACATACTGATCGTTGTCCAATTCCCAGCCACGAAGAGAGCTGGTCACCGCATTAAACAGAGTCACATCTCCAGTAGGCGTACCCACTGCATCCAATGCCATCCGGGCAATGCCAGAGCCCCAACTCCCAACATAAGCATAGGACTCGGTCGCGACGCTCTGAAACGAAAGCTGAAAATTCGCCTCGGCCATGGTGGAATTGGTAAACTGATTCACATTGGTCCAACCCGTGGACGTTGAATAGACCGTCATCCCTTTCTTTCGATCCGAGATGAAATTATTGTCGAATGTCTCCGACACTGCACCCAGGAAACCATTGGCCGTCATAGTAATGGACTTTAGAGCGTTGGTTGCCGGCGTATTTAACCTCATCGTGGACGTTGAAACCTCGGCCCAATTCCCATCGAATCGATGCTCGATCACTCCTCGAGTCAGCGATCCTCGAAGGAGTGTAATCTCACCAGAGCTCGATGCGTTTGAAGTGGAGGAACCAAGTACTATTCTGGCCGATCGGTCTTCAAAGGGGATATTTTTGAGCACATTATCACCCTGGAAGACCAACATTCTGACGCGCTGTAATAGCACTCGTTGATCCGTACCCAGGACCTCGACCACATCGAAGGATTCCATCGACCCCGCTTGGATCCATTCACTCCAGCCAACTCCGTCTTTGTACTGCGTTACACTACTTGATGTGGCCGCTACAATACCTTGATCCAATGCACGAATCCATGTAAATGGGGTACTCCCAATCTCATCCATCGACCACGTTTGCCAAGACGCTGGCAAGTTCAGCGAGGAGGCAGAGGGCGCCGTCGCAACACCCTCAGACGTCGCAACCCAAATCGAGCCATCAGGGCGAATATCCATCGATTGAACCCCCAAACCAAGAGGCCATGCGCCAAATTGAAGGGCCGATTCACGTACAAGCCATGTATTGGCATCATACACCACGATACCAAATCCAGTAGCGATATACGCGGCGCCCCCACCCACTGCGACAGACCGTACAGATTTATCTGGAAAACGGGTAGACCGAACAATATCATTAAGTGTTCTTACTTGACGAGTTTCTAACTCAACAATGTCCAAAGCTCCGTCGCGGTAACCAATCACCAACCCCGCGCCATCGGACGTGAGCGCCATAGTCGTAGGGTTTGTTGCGTGTAGTCCGTCATTGGTCGTAAACACATCCGCAATCAAACCTTCAGAGAGTTCAACCCCAAAAATTCCTCCTGTGGTAGCAATCCAGGCAATTCCCGACGCAGCGACCTCCATCTCAACGACTTGTTCCAAGGATGAGATGGACAGCCAATCACCTGGAATAAGCGACTCCAAATCGAACGCTTGCGTGGACTCATTGGCTGGAGCGCCCACGGCAGGTGAAACGTTTTGAGCATGTGTAAGCGATGCGTGGAACACGAAGCTCAACCAAACACTCACCCCCAAGATCGTCACATAGGATTTCATTAGGTCAGCCGTTGGAATGCCAATCAGGGTCTTCGTGATACTTTCGGAATACTCGCACTCCCAAATACATCAACGGGGTATCAAACGCTGCAAAGAAAAATTTGAAGAGGTAGGAGTTCACAATCAAGATGCCTAGAGCTCCTAGGGTTGTCACCTCAGACCCCAAGCCTCCAGTAAAATAAAGAATGCTCAAAATAGCCGAGCTATCCACCAATTGGGAAACCATGGTCGAGGCATTGTTTCGAAGCCATAAGTGCTTACCGTTTGTGAGACGCTTCCAAAAATGAAACAACCGTACATCCACCGTTTGCGCCGTGAGATAAGCAATCATACTCGCAATGGTGTTTTTGATCATAAATTCATAGACCCCTTCAAACAATGACGTGCCTCCACTCACCCCAGACGCATCTGGAAGCCAGTGGTTGATGCTCATCAACAAGAGCATGAACATATTCATAAAAAAGCCAATCCAGACCACCATTTGAGCTTTTTTTCGACCAAAAAGCTCGCTAATTAAATCTGTCGCTAGAAACGTGAATGGATAGGCGATCACTCCAACGGGGACAATCATGGAGTAAACCCGTTCATTACGAACCAATTCAGGCGTAATGGAAAGCAACCAGTCTGGCAACGAAAGAGAAAACAACGTGACAAACTTTGTCGTCCCAATCACATTCCCAAGGACAAGTGAGGTTAAAAAGACCCCTGCGAGGAAGAAAAAGAAAAAATCCCTCTGGTCTGATGTTGGTTTCTCACCAGCACTCACTAATCTACACTTTGAAGATACTTATAAAACTCACTGTCGCTGGAGATGACAATGGTCGTTTTTTCATCAAAAGCGACTTTATACGCCTCCATGGCTCGTGTGAAGTCATACAATTCTCGAGCTGCAGCCGATTTATTGTACGATTCATTAAAAATAGCCGCTGCTGCTGCATCTCCATCCCCTCGAATTTCCTTGGCTTCCCGGAAAGCTTCAGACTGGATTTGAAGTAGATCACGCTCTTTCTCTCCATTGATTCGTGACGCCTCCCCTTGTCCTTCCGACCGGAACAAGTCAGCAATACGATTCCTCTCAGAGATCATTCGATCATACACGGTTACACGCACCTCTTCCACATAATTAATACGCTTGAAGCGGAAGTCAAGGACTTGAATGCCAAGATCTGCTGCTCGTTCATTGGCCAGCTCCAGGACGATATCTTGAATAGCATCACGGCCTGTCTGAATGGTATCAAGGGAGTCGGAGAGTAATTCTGATAGTTCATCATCCGCAACGGGTGTACGGTTGGATGTGCGAACAAGCTCATCTAGGTCATGATTTGCCACCGCATTACGAGTCTCTCCATCCAAAATGTCATCTAGACGAGATTGTGCACCCCGTTCATTACCCAATCGACGGAAAAACTGCAACGGGTCGGTAATTTGCCAGCGTGCGTAGGAGTCGACAAAAATAAATTTCTTGTCTTTGGTTGGGACCTGATTTCGGTCACCATCCCACTCCAAATATCGTTTGTCAAAGTAGTTCGCGTCTTGAACAAATGGCAGTTTAAACTTTAGGCCTGGATCTGTAACCGCATCCCCCACGGGCGCACCAAATTGTGTGAGGACCACTTGTTCGGTTTCATCTACGATGTACACGGAATTAGAGATCAGGATTATGGCGCCAAAAAGTGCCGCCAAGAGAATCGATGTTGAGCGATTTAATTTCATTGTGATCCTCCACTAGAGGCTACGGGTGTTGATGAGCCTGTTCTTGTTGCGCTAGTTGGGCCTGAAACACCCAGTCCTTGACCTTGCAACTGCAGCAAAGGCAATACGTTGTTACCGTTTTCGTCCACGATCACTTTGTTGCCAACTTTAGGTAAGATTTCTTGCATCGTTTCGTAGTAAATACGCTTTTTGGTGATGCTTGGTGCTTTGATGTATTCGTTGTAAAGCGCGTTAAAACTGGCCACTTCACCTTCTGCTCTATTCACACGGTCAATAGAATACCCTTCAGCCTGTTGAATCGTTTGTTGAGCCTCTCCTCGAGCTCGTGGAATGATGCGGTTGTAATCTGCTAAGGCCTCGTTTACGAGGGTTTCACGTTGCTGTTGGGCTTCATTAACCTCATTAAACGAAGGTTTTACTGGGTCTGGTGGGTTAATGTCCTGAAGAACGACCTGTTCAATTCGAAGGCCCATCTCATACTCGTCACATAACGCTTGGAGTAGACTCTGCACCTGCAAGGCAACTTCTGCACGCCCAACCGTCAGTACTTCATTGACAGTCCGGTCTCCCACAACTTTACGCATAGCGGATTCACTCATATCTCGAAGTGTCTGTTCGGGATTACGGACTTTAAACAAAAACTGATATGGATCCGCAATACGGTATTGAACCACCCACTCGACATCGGCAAGATTCAAATCACCCGTTAACATAAGTGACTCCCCTTCGTACCCTGCTTTTCGATAGGTCGACTCCACATCAGCCCGAACGGTACGGTAGCCAAATTCCTGCTTTAATTGACGCTCTACAGGTACAATACGAGCTTGTTCTACAAATGGAATCTTAAATCGTAGACCCGATTCTGCGGTTCGGATATACTCACCAAACCTCATAATCATACCGACCTCCTCTGGACCCACAGTATAGAATGACTGGAATCCCATCAAGATCACTGCACCACCGATAATGAAGTTGCGCAGATTGCCCGTTAGGTTTTGAATTGCTTCTTGAAAATTTGGACCGCCACTTGCGCTCTCTTTATTTTGATTAGCCATAAGAATGTTACATTTCACACGTTGACACTTCGAATCAGCGATTGATTCGAGACACGCCCTTGAACCATAGTATACAATGTCCTACGACCAAGACTCAACACAAGTTTCAACAATTTCTGAACCATCGAGCGTTTCCTTAGATAGCGTAGAATCACTTCAAAGCCCCCTTGAATCTACCCTCTCAGTTGCCGTTGTTCAAGTTGTAGACTCCCTTCCTTCCTTTTTTAGAGCAGATCTATTTGGATTCGAGCTTTGGCAGTTCGCTGCCTTGGCGATTTGGATCGCGATTGCAGCAAGTTTATCGTGGCTTTTTGAGACGCTTGTGAGTCGATATCTTCGGCCATTTCTTAAGCGATTTGAACAAGGGACTACAGAGGCTTTTGTCGACTCTATGGCAAAACCGATCCGTTGGTGGCTCCTCTTTATCATCTTGAGCCTCACGAGCACATTGCTTCAGCTAGACCCAGAGCTTAACACTCGCCTAACACAAGTTCTCGCGGTCTTTGCCTCCATCGCCACAATCGTCTTGGTCTATCGTCTCACCGAGTTTATTGCTGAGCGCGCTCTTGAATACACTGCTAAAACAGAAAGCTCTTTTGATGATCAACTTGTTCCTTTAATCCGAAATTCGATTCAAGTGATTGTCATTGTTGTTGGGGTGTTGTTCATTCTGCAGAATAATGGCGTAAACGTCACCAGCCTCATTGCAGGACTAGGCCTTGGGGGGCTCGCCTTTGCTCTTGCGGCTCAAAACACGCTGGCCAACTTTTTTGGCTCCATTACACTGTTTCTTGATCGACCGTTTCAAGTGGGTGATGTAATCTCTGCAGGTGGGATTGATGGGACTGTGGAGGAGGTTGGGTTCCGCTCAACTCGCCTACGGACGTTTTACAACTCTCAAGTCACTATGTCCAACGCAAAACTCGCTGATCTTGATATCGATAATTTGGGTCGACGACAGGTTCGTCGCTTCCGCACCAATATTGGACTGACCTATGATACCCCAACGGATAAAATTCAGTCTTTTGTGGAAGGAGTTCGCAAGATTGTAGAAGAGACCCCCGAAATCTGGAATGACTCTCATGAAGTTCATTTTAACAATATGGGTGCCTACAGTCTAGATATACTGGTGAATATTTTCTTCGACGTGACAACCTGGACTGAGGAATTAACCGCGCGTCATACCTTTTTGATAAATGTGATGAAACTGGGAGAGGAATTGGGCGTTGAATTTGCGTTTCCTACTCAAACGCTGCATGTAGAGAGTATGCCCAAAACATCTTAAGGGACTTTTGAATCGTAAGGCCACAGGTCTAGCTGGCAGTTATTTTATCCAGCCGCTGGCGATGGCCTAACCGACGAACCTTTCGCTCCATACCACGCAATATAGAGGTAGCACAGGGCAGGGACGACAAACGCCAATGCAAGGCCGCCCGATATGTCTGCAACCCAGCCATAAAGAGGAGGAATAAGAGCTCCACCCACGATAGCGGTACACAGAATTCCTGAGCCTTGAGCGGTACGATTACCCAGTTTGGCAATTCCGAGGGAGAAAATGGTTGGGAACATAATAGAGTTAAAGAGTCCAATACTCAGGACGGTCCACATCGATGCGGCGCCAGTCGTCAGTATCGTCACACCAAGAAGGGTCACATTCACCAAGGCATACACAGCCAATAGCGTACCTGGGCGGATAAATAACTGGAGCGCGGAGCCAATAAAACGACCCACCATAGCGCCACCCCAATAAAACACAACAAAGGTGCCTGCTAATCGGGCTGCAGGAATACTTGAAGGGTCCGATCCTGAGAGGGTGCTGGCAAGGGAGCCCATCCATCCGTTAGCGTCCACAATGGATTGGACATCAAGCTCCAAAAAGTAGTTGACCAAGTAGCTCCCAATCGAGACCTCTGCGCCAACATAAACAAAGATCGCCAGGGCACCATACATGACATGAGGTGTCCGAAAGGTATCCATGTACCCAGACATACCCTCTTGCCCATCATCTAAAATGCGTGGCAGTTTAAACAGGGCAAACACACCCGCTAAGAGAGCCAAGATGCCGGCAATCACCGTAAAGGGTTGCCTCACAGCCATAGCTTCGGCTTCCACATAAACCTGTTTTGCGGCTTCCGTCATGGAGGCCACCTCTTCGGGGGATGCCACCACATCGCCAAGCAAATACGCAGCACCAATCAGCGGCGCAATCGTTGTGCCCAGTGAGTTAAAGGCTTGGCTCAAATTAAGGCGAGAGGCAGCCGAGTCTTCCGGGCCTAGGGTGTTGACATAAGGATTGGCTGCAACCTGCAACAGGGTGATACCCGCAGCTAACACAAACATGGCAAGCAAAAAGATAGGAAACACCCGCAGCCCAGCTGCTGGAATAAACAACAAACAACCCACAGCCATCGTCAATAACCCAACAACGACACCACGCTTGTATCCAATCCGTGATATGAGACCCCCACCTGGAATCGAAAAGACAAAGTAGGCCGTAAAAAAGGAGAACTGAATGAGTCCTGCCTGAAAATAGGTTAACTCAAAAATCTCTTTGAGTCGCGGGATGAGCGCATCGACCAATACCGTTATGAATCCCCACATAAAGAAGAGGGAGGTAACGACAATCAGTGCTATAGGGTACGTTTTACCTGACGGGTTGCTCACTTTTCAAGCCCTCAAAGACCATTTTGAGATCTTCGGCAACTTGCTCTGCCGTGCGACCTTCTATTCTGTGACGAGGAATCATCGCTTTGATTTCGCCGTCGACAAAATAGGCGAACGCAGGTGATGACGGGGGATAATCAGCAAACTTTGCTCTTGCATGGGCTGTTGCCTCCTTGTCTTGACCTGCAAAGACACTGTACATTCTGTCGGGATGTGTATCGCAGTGATCGAGGGCAATTTTCAAACCAGGGCGAGCATTCCCTGCAGCGCAACCACACACGCTATTAATCACAAGCAACGTTGTCCCTTTTTCGGCCTCTTTGAAAGCTGCATCGACCTCTGCAGTTGTGGTACACTCTTTCACACCTTGAGTTGTGAGTTCTTCGCGCATCCACGCCGTGTCGGGGCCCGTGCCAAAACCAAATTGCATAACGGTAGTCCTAGTGTTTAGAGGTTGCTGATCAATACAATCATGATCTACACAAGATTTCTGTATTGAATATGAAAACTACTCAAAATTGAAGATTTTGTCCCTATGAAACCACGCACTCTTTTACATTCATTTGCCTTTGCCTTAATCACACTCGGATTGATAGGCTGCTCAGGAAGCAAAAATACGGCTTCATTATCCACTATGGACACCTCCATGACGATAGATGGCGAGCCTGCTGAATGGGATCTGGAATCTACTCGGTTATTGATGGATGATAGATTCCATATCTATGCCTCCAAAAATCCAGCCGGGGACGTTCTATATGTGTATATCAACGTAGCCAGTCCTTTTTTACAGGAGGCCGTTAAACGCTCGGGACTCACCCTTTATTTGAGCTCTGATAAAGAAAATCCCGAAGCCCGAGGTGTAACCTATCCTTCGGGCACCTTCAATCTGCTAAGGGATAATCCAGGATTTTATGATGATTTTTTGCGTGACAAAGAGTGGCTTAGCAAAAGGGAAAATATTGATGATCTCCAGGCAAGTGAGTCAAGGATTTATCAAACAACTACCCTCAAGGAGAAATACGATAAGAAATCAACTCAGGATGCTGCCAATGTTCCATTATCGATGATACAATCTGAGGGTACGGTGATAGGATTGGACACCGTACAAACGGGATTATCCTTGGAATGGATGATTCCCCTGGACCGTACCGCGCCATTTCAGGTGGAGTCGGATGAACTCGTCATGGGGATTGCAATCGAACCCCCCATGTTTGTGTTTCGCAGTGAAGAAGACATTACCCAACCCTCATCAAGAGTAGGGCAAGGATATGGAAGTGGCTATGGATATGGTGGCTACGGGCAAGGACGCTATGGCCGTCGTCCCCAGCGTCGCGCCCCTACCGACCAAGGGCATGCCATTCGGCGTTCCCTTGGCGAAACAGAGGTTTGGTTTACACTAAAGTAGGCGCGGTTCGTCTATCGCACGTCACGATGTTTGGATCGCAGTTTCTATCCCATGCAGCGACGTCACAGACCTTATCTCCAGATTACAGCGCAGCGTCGTAGTATGTTTGGACTTGCTCCCAGTTCACGACATTCCAAAACGCAGAGATGTAATCAGGACGACGGTTTTGATAATGCAAATAGTAGGCATGTTCCCACACATCAAGACCCAGAATAGGCGTATGTCCATCCATAATGGGGCTGTCCTGATTGGCCGTTGAGGTGACATGAAGTTTGCCTTGTCCATCCACCACTAACCAAGCCCATCCAGAACCAAAACGTGTCGATGCCGCATTTGCAAAGGCTTCTTTGAATGCATCGAAGGATCCAAACTCAGCATCGATTGCCTCAGCCAAAGAGCCTGATGGTGATCCGGAACCGTTTGGCGATAGAATGGTCCAAAACAAATTATGATTGGCATATCCACCTCCATTATTGATTACACCTTGACGAATCGAAGTGTCAACAGTGTCAAGGTTTTGCAAAACCTCTTCGATGGGCTTTTCTGCCAAGGCATGTCCTTCAAGGGCGGCGCTCACCTTCGAGGCATACCCTGCATGATGCTTGGTGTGGTGTATTTCCATCGTTTTAGCATCAAAATGAGGCTCTAAAGCATCATATGCATACGGGAGGTCGGGGAGTGTAAAAGCCATAATCTTAGAATTATTGAATTGTTTCAACTGACTGTTATAAGGTAAAAAACGAGTGTCAAGTTGTCCACGTTCCCTTATCTTTTTTCCACGGTATTATCTATTACTGTGCCTCCACGCTAGCAAGCATTCACCAACCCTCACGTTATGTCAACCTCTTCCAAACATTTTGACCTTATTGTTCTCGGAAGTGGCCCTGCAGGGTACTCCTGTGCCGTCCAAGCTGCTAAAATGAATAAACGTGTGGTTGTGGTAGAAGCCCAACGTGACGAGTTAGGTGGGACATGGATTCACACAGGTACCGTTCCTAGCAAAGCTCTCAAAGAGGCAGCCAAAACCATTTTCAAGTTTCATAATCAGTTTGGGGACGAAAAAGGTCGTAAACCCTTTGAGCGTTTTCAAATGGAAGACCTTATCCAGTATAAATCATCCATTTTGGAGTCCAAAGGACAGAAGATTATGGAGGATTTGGTGGGGTATGATGTGCAAATCATCCGAGGGCATGGCGCACTGAAGGATCCCCATACGATCGACGTCACTCATGCTGATGGAAGTACATCCACACTGCAAGCAACCCATATATTGCTCGCTACAGGCAGTCGGCAGCCTCTACCCGAAACATTTGAACTCAACGGAACAACCGTCCTCGACATACGGGCGATCCTCACACTCACGCACATCCCACGTCGACTGACCATCGTTGGCAACACTGTAAATGCGTACGAGTTCGCGACTATTTTTGCTTCTTTAGGGACACATGTGGCTATTTTGTGTGGCAAGCCAGAGCTATTGTCATTTCTAGATCGTCGGATCAAGAAGGAGATGCAAAAGGTACTCGATCACCTTGACATACGTTTGTTCACCTCTGCTACGATCGATCACATTACCAAAAACCCACTACGTAACTGCACAGAGGTTGGCTTCCATAGTGAACCAGAACCCGATCGTCTTCAAATTCTGGAAACAGATCTTGTACTGCATGCTGGTTCTACCATACCGAATACAGAGGGACTTGGACTTGAGCATGTGGGTGTCCAGCTCGATGAAAAAGGGGCCATATTGGTCAACGAAGGATACCAGACAGCCGAGCCCTCCATTTATGCCGCAGGGGATGTCGTGGGGACAACGTCTTTTGCCTCTGCTTCTTTCGTTCAAGGCTATTTAGCTGCGTGTCATATGCAGGGGGATACGGCATTTAATGCAGAACAAAATCAGTTAGTTCCATACGGGATCTACTCCATCCCAGAAATTGCAGGCGTTGGGCTTACGGAAGAAGAAGCCATTGAGCGTGGCTTTGATGTTGCCGCTGGACGGGCAAAGTATAAAAACGTGACCCAGGCGGATGTTTCGAGGACAGAATTAGGGGTCTTAAAGCTCGTTTTTGAGAAAAAAAGTCACAAGTTGCTTGGCGTACATATTCTGGGTGAATACGCAACAGATCTAATTCATACAGGGCAGTCGGTCATGGGAAATGGCGGGACCATTGATTATTTCACACAGTCCGTGATGAATTATCCAACCTTTAGTGAAGCTTACCGTTTGGCTGCTTTCCATGGCTTGAATCGACTAGAAAAGAATTTAAAACTTCTAGACACGAGCGAAGATTAGACGGACGCTTTAAGGCTTTGCATAATGGATGGTCATAGGCCGTCCTTTTGCGTCTCGAGGGGACTCCACTTCTGGAAAAACCCTCCCAGCACCATTCACCGCCTGATAGCAGCCCCAGGCTAATGCCATGGCGTCCAGGACATCATCAGGCTGGACATCCTTTCTCTTTGTTTGAGTCATGCAATTCTCATAGCACGAAGGTGCCTCAACAAACCCCTGAGTTTCAAGTAATACAAGTCGTTGATGTCGCCCCTCGGCCGTTTTCTTAGAGGCAAGCGATGGATGGTTTTGAGAGCGTTCAAACGAAGGGTCTGGTACGTTGCCTGGCGAGTGGCCTGGCGCGTGGTCTGTGGATAATGCAGGCATCCCATGTACCCAACACTGAAATTGCCATTCTGGGTGTGCTTCATGCAGACGCTCATCCGCATTATCGAGCCTATCCCAAAGAGCATCCATTTGTCGAATCTTGGGCATAAGATTCCATGCTTGAATCGAACATTTCGAGCCAATAAGCTGGTGCTGGAAGGCCATTGCCTCGTGATACGAATCAAAATCAAGTACCTCACGAATGGGTGGCGTAAAGATGGAGGAGCGCTTGGATCCCAAAGCATCACGCACAGCAAGATCACACGCCCGTTTGGGTGCGTCCACATCCGTAGATGAGGCTAGGCCTATAGGGACATCGATCCAAGCTTGATGACAGTTCTGGAGTAGATCAAAAAGATCCTCTTGCCCCATTAGCAGGCTCCACTCCACATGACTTACCTCACTCGTTGGCGAAACATCAGGGTTGGTGCGGAGCCATAGCGAAATAGCTATCCATCCTGCACGACATCCATCCAATCCCACCACTCGTTGTACTTCGGACTGAGTGGGCGAAGCGCTCACGACTCTTGGTCGGTCTCTTGGGGCTTCACACCCTCAGCAAGCCGAATATGAAGCTCATCTAATTGTTCGGTAGATACAGCACTTGGTGACGCATCCATTAAACTTTGTGCACGCTGATTTTTGGGGAAGGCAATCACTTCACGGATGGAATCGGCGCCCGTCATAATCATTAAAATGCGATCCAGCCCTAACGCAATTCCGCCATGAGGGGGTGCTCCGTAGGAAAAGGCCTTTAATAAGAACCCAAACTTTTCTTCCGCCTCTTTTTCTCCAATACCGAGCAAGTCAAAGACCTTGCGCTGCATATCCTGCTCGTGTATCCGGATAGACCCTCCACCTATTTCACTACCGTTCAGGACCAAATCATACGCTCGGGACCTTACAGATCCAGGATCGGATTCCAATTGAGCAACATCCTCAGGATGGGGTGACGTAAATGGATGATGCAACGCAAAATAGCGCTGTTCTTCTTCGTCCCACTCTACTAACGGAAAATCAGTGACCCAGCAAAAGGCCCACGGCCCAAATGAGGATGGATGAGTCTCGCGCAGGTTCCACTCATCTGCAGCAAGCAACCTCATGGTGCCCATGTGGGAAAAAAGCTGCATCCCTTCGCCTGCAAGGATTAGGACTAGATCCCCTTTTTCTGCTCCGGATGCCTCCATGATTGCCTGATGATGATCCTCCGTAAGGAATTTAGCAACACTACTGGTCAGCCCCTCATCTGTCCATTTCGCATAAATCACACCCGGGACACCCGTCGCATGCTTCACTTTCTCAATAAATCGATCCAAGGCTCCACGCCCTAGGGAACCCTGCCCAGGGATACGAATTCCGAGAACATGCCCACCAGCTGCAACAGCACCATCAAACAGCTTAAACCCTGTGGAAGAGAGCACTTCAGATAGATCTACAATGGGCGAACCAAAACGTACATCCGGCTTATCAGACCCATAGGAGTGAATCGCCTCCTCATAGGTCATCCGATGAAATGTCTTAGGCAGTTCAACATCCATAAAGGTGGACCACAAATGCCCCATTAACCCTTCATGAAGCGTATATATATCTTCCTCATCCACAAAAGACATTTCCACATCGACCTGGGTAAACTCAGGCTGTCGATCAGCACGTAAATCTTCGTCCCGGAAGCATTTCACAATTTGGACATATCGATCAAAGCCAGAAACCATCAGCATTTGCTTGTAGGTTTGTGGGCTTTGGGGTAATGCGTAGAAGGTTCCAGCATTCACACGACTAGGCACCAAATAGTCACGAGCACCCTCGGGTGTGGACTTCATCAAAACAGGCGTCTCAATCTCGGCAAAATCGTGTTGGTGGTAAAAACCACGAATAGCATGAGCAACCCTCGAACGCAATTGCAGCTTTTGCTGCAGGGGCTGACGACGTAGATCGAGGTAGCGGTATCGTAGTCGCAAGTCGTCTGATGCTTGTACGTCCGTTTTGACCTCAAATGGTGGCACATCGGACTTTGAATACACAACGAGTTCGGTGACGACAATTTCAATATCCCCAGTAGGTAACTCGGGGTTCTTTGATTCACGCTCTCGCACAACGCCACGACATCCAACCACATCTTCAGCTCTGAGTTTTGCCGCTTGCTGCATCATTTGGTCAGAAATAGCCTCATCAGATTCATCAATCACAATCTGCGTCACACCATAACGATCACGAACATCCGCAAACACAAGCCCCCCCAAATCACGATGACCGTCAATCCATCCATTAATGACAACATCCTTGGATTGATCGTCCAGTCGCAATTCACCACATGTGTGGGTTCGTTTGAGTAGCATTAATTCTAATTAGTGGATACTAACTCCAGTTAACATTATGGTTGGGTGATTATTACGCCACTTTTCATAATAAAAGATGGGCGCTCCATCACCTCAATAGATTCAAACGGATTTCCTGGAACAGCCACAAGGTCAGCTATAAAGCCTGGAGCTACATGCCCGATTTCCTCCTCAAGCCCTAAGACCTTTGCAGCAATTGATGTGGCACTTTGAATGACTTCCATTACCGGCATCCCGGCCTCAACCATATAGCCAAACTCTTTTGCATTCTCACCGTGAGGAAACACTCCTGCATCTGTTCCAAACGCTATGGGTACACCATAGGCATATGCTTTAGCAAACGTGCTGGTAATTTGGGGTCCAATTGCCTTCGCTTTTGGTACTACGATTTCAGGATAATATCCATCGATTTCAGCCTTTTCTGCGACAAAATTACCTGCTGAGATCGTCGGTACGTAATATGCACCCTTCTCAATCATTTTATCCATTACACGCTCACTCATGTAGGTACCGTGCTCAATGGTTCGCACGCCAGCCTCCACCGCACGCAACATGCCCTCCTCACCATGCGCATGAGCAGCAACGTGCATTTCATAATCGTTTGCTGTTTCTACAATGGCGGCAAGTTCATCATTCAGGAACTGAGGGTTTTGGCCTGATTTTGCAACGCTCAAAACACCCCCAGTAGAGGTGATTTTAATATGGTCTGCACCATTTTTGTATCGTTGACGTACAGCCTCTCTAGCCTCAAAAGGTCCGTTAATCACTCCTTCAGGAGGACCAGGTCGACCCATGAGTTCATTTTTCCACCCATTCGTTGGATCTGCATGACCTCCAGTTGTAGCAATTGATTTTCCCACTGTGATCACTCTAGGACCAAGAGTGTATCCTTTATTAATAGCATTTCGCAATGCGATATTCACCCCAGTACCACCTAAATCACGTACCGTTGTAAATCCTGCCATCAATGTCTTTTCGGCATAAACTGCCGACTGAAACGCTATATCAGCGTCGTTTAGCCTGTACGAATCAAGATATCTCGTTGGACTCGTTTCATTTTCTAAGTGAACATGCAGGTCAATCCAGCCAGGCATGAGTGTATGATTGGATAGATCAAGGACTTCTGAACCATTATCTGGACTCAAGAAATCCTTCTCAACCGAAACAACATGCCCATCTTCAACGATCACAGTGACATTTTGCAAAGGATTGTCTGTATAACCGTCGATAAGCTGACCCGCATGGATATAGATAGACTGTCCATAAAGTTGTGTAGAAAGCGAACATAGAATGGATAGAAAGAGTAAGGGAAGCGTCTTCATAGTCGTCTCAATAATTAGAGAAAGAAGGGAATGAGTAGCGTGGGGCGGAATTGAACCGCCGACCTCCGGGTTATGAATCCGACGCTCTAACCATCTGAGCTACCACGCCATTATGAAATCTTAATGAGCCTATAAAATTAAGGACTTTTTTGCATAAACAATGGCTCTAAAGAAAATCCTATCTTAACTCTCAAGAAAAGTGCGTCCTGACGCACCTTAAGCCACACCTAGTGCAACCAAAAACGCATTCAAGAACGACTCGCATGGCTAATCGCATTACCTCACAAGAAACTGACTACGCTCAATGGTATCTGGATGTGATCCGGGAGGCCAAGTTAGCTGAACACTCTCCGGTTCGGGGTTCGATGATTATTCGTCCCAATGGGTACGCCATCTGGGAGTCTATGCAAACGACCTTGGATCATATGTTCAAAGAGACAGGCCACGAAAACGCCTACTTCCCCCTCTTTATCCCAAAATCGTTTCTCTCCAAAGAGGCAGAGCATGTGGAGGGTTTTGCGAAGGAGTGTGCAGTTGTCACTCATAGCCGCTTGCGTGCGACAGATGGCGGAGTAGATGTAGATCCTGACTCAAAGCTTGAGGAAGAGCTTATTGTCCGTCCCACATCAGAAACCATTATTTGGGATGCCTACCGTGGGTGGATACAGTCGTATCGCGACCTACCTATTCTGATTAATCAATGGGCAAATGTTGTACGGTGGGAGATGAGAACGCGTCTTTTCCTGCGCACGATGGAATTTTTGTGGCAAGAGGGGCATACCGCTCATGCAACCCGTGACGAAGCGATTGATGAAACGCTAAAAATGCTTGAGGTCTATAAAACGTTTGCTGAACAGACGATGGCCATGCCTGTGATCACCGGGGTCAAAACAGCATCGGAGCGCTTTGCAGGTGCAGAGGATACCTATTGTATTGAGGCTATGATGCAAGACGGCAAGGCGCTTCAGGCTGGGACCTCTCATTTCTTGGGACAAAATTTTGCAAAGGCATTTGATGTGACCTACCAAACCAAAGAGGGTGGGTTGGAGCACGTTTGGGCAACCAGTTGGGGCGTCTCAACACGATTGATTGGGGGGATAATTATGACGCACAGCGATGATCAGGGGCTCGTCCTCCCTCCTGCTCTGGCTCCTCTACAGATTGTGATTGTGCCAATTTTCAAATCTGAGGAAGACTTGGATGCCATTGAAGCTCATTGCAAACCTTGGATAGAGGGCCTCAAATCTAGAGGTGTGAGGTGTAGATTTGATCATCGCTCGCAGTACAAACCCGGCTTTAAATTTGCAGAACATGAAGCGCAGGGTGTTCCTATTCGTATTGCTATCGGTCGTCGAGATATGGATGGGCAGGTCGCTGAAGTGGCTAGAAGAGACACCTTATCCAAAGAAAGCATGCCAACAGACGATGCAACCCTCTTTTTAGATGGCTTGGTAGCGTTGCTGGACACCATTCAAGCAGATCTTTTAGCTTCGGCGCGATCAAGAATGATTGAGTCAACCCGCAAAGTGGATACCTATGAAGAGTTCAAAGAGGCCATAGAGCATGGAGGCTTTGTCATAGCCCACTGGGATGGCACCGCAGAGACTGAGAAAAAAATCAAAGAGGAGACCAAAGCAACCATTCGATGCATCCCACTTGGTGGTGACTTAGGTGCTCACTTTAATGACTATTTAGGGCTTCAAGGATCAACCCAAGAGGGTACACCTTCACTAGCGCCTTGCATGGTGACAGGTACACCTGAAGTGCGTCCTGTCCTTTTTGCAAGATCGTACTAATCCTCTCTCGCGGTGACAACCTCAAATACATGGTCCTGGGTGGGATTTACGCTATTCACTCTAGCGCTTTTGTGGTTGACACTTACCCCCATGGACAGACCCTCTGTGAATCCTGGTGGATTCCTCGATAAAATGGCACATTTCAGCCTTTTCGGTTTCTGGAGCTATCTCTTCGGATCGTTTATGGATGGAAAATGGAAGGGAGTGCACCTATTTGCCCTAACTGCGGTCGTCGGTACCCTGTTTGGCGCCTTGGTGGAAGGCTTGCAACTGACACTTGCAGTGGGACGCTCTTTTGAAGTATTAGACATGGTCGCTAATGCAGCCGGTGCCACTTGTGCTGGGATTGCTACTTCTTTAAATCTTGGGTTAAGGCGTTGGAGAACCGAATGAAATCGTGTATACTAAAAGCTCAACTGTGCCGTCAATATGTAAGGGCCCATTGAACTACGCTAATCAAACTAGATTATGATTGAACGCAAGAAACCAAATGCTGATCTGCGCCGATTTTATGGCGTATTATATCAACTAGGGCTCATTATTGCCTTAGTGATTTTCATCGCTGCAGTACGATTCGAGTTTCGCTCGTCTCCTCCAGATGAGATTGTACTCAATGAGCAAGAGATCGTGGAAATGGAAGAGATTATTCAAACTAGACAGATGGAGACCCCTCCACCTCCACCACGCCCACCGGTCCCCGTTGAGGTTCCCAACGATGAGATCATCGAAGATATTGACATTAACATTGATGCCGATCTTACCCTAGACGGTCCTCTTAATCTCCCACCCCCTCCACCTCCTGCTGAGGATGAAGAAGAGTTCTTCACCGTTGTGGAAAATATGCCAGAACTCATTGGTGGATTGGCTGGACTTCAGACAAGCATTATCTACCCCGAGATGGCACGAAAAGCAGGGATTGAAGGACGGGTTTTCCTACAGTTTATCGTGAACGAACGTGGTGAAGTTGAAAACCCTCGTGTCATTCGTGGAATTGGTGGTGGCTGTGATGAAGAAGCACTCAAAGCCATCCAGAAAGCGAAATTCAAACCAGGGCTTCAGCGTGGGCGTCCAGTTCGTGTGCAGTATAACTTGCCGGTTGTGTTTAAACTTCAGAACTGATTTGACACAACCTACTAGGTAGGTTCAAGCCACAATCCTTTTATGGGGTGATGAGTTCGTCACCCCATTTTTTTTGCCCAAAAGCGTCCAGAACTAGCCGAAGGTTATCAAACCCAACAAGGCTGTGCGCTTCTCGTAACGATACCCATTGCAGCTCGGTAATCCCCTCTTCGATTTGTGGCTGGCCTAATTCTTCTAAGGACGCTTCCATCCAGTACCAATGTGTTGTTTTGTCTATGGCTTGGCCATCTAGGTGATATTGATGTTGCGTCAAACCTATCGACTCGCAAATGACGGGGGGTGCAATACCCGTTTCTTCTACCACCTCTCGAATCGCAGCCTCCGCCCAGGTTTCTCCAGGGTCAACCTTCCCTTTTGGTAGATCCCAGACACCTCGTCGAAACATAATCAAAAGACGCTGTTTCGACCCTTTACCGTAGGTCACTACGCCTCCAGCTGCATGGATGGTTTGCCTAGGGTACCCATGCTGGATCGAATCGTTAGACGACATCAAAAGGTAGTTGATGCAAACTTTAAACGGAGTTGACTCAGTACAGAGGTCAAGTAGTCGCCCATCTCTTTGGTTCGATTCCCCTCTGTCATGGCCTCTAGCATCTCTAGTGTATCGATGGCATACTGTGCAGAGGATCGATCTTTCTCCTTCTGATTGGTCGCTGGGTTCTCCTCTTCCCCTAGTCCGACCATCGCAATTTGTTGGTGTTGTTGGACAAGCATCATAAATAAAAACTGGCGCTTTTGTTCAGGTGTTGCGCTATCAAGTGGATTTTGGGCAGATTCAGACATAAGGATTCGTTTGTGATTTCTTTTGCTGTATTTTCTAAAACACTCTCAAAGTTAAGAAAGCTTTCTGCCCTATGCATCGTGTTCACAATTATAGAGTTCACAATTTTAGCGCTGGCCCTTCCCAGCTGCCCCTATCGGTTCTTGAACAAGTCCAAGACGAACTGCTAGACATTCAAGGGATGGGTGCCTCCATTATGGAAATTAGTCATAGAGGAAAAGTTTTTGAACCTATTTATGATCAAGTTCGTGAACGTCTCCGAAAGGCTTTAGGTCTTGATGAATCGTGGCGCGTTGGTTTTGTGACCGGTGGAGCAACGATGCAATTTGGACTCATTCCCATGAATTTCTTAGCTGAAACAGGCCGTGCAGCCTATTTTCACACGGGAACGTGGTCCAAAAAGGCCATAGCAGATGCGAGGCTTTACGGTCAGGTCGATCTCCCCTTTGACAGTAGTGAGTCCGATTTTGATCATGTTCCTCACCCGGGTCAATCATTTGAGCTGGACCCAGACACGAGGTATGCCCATTTTACATCAAACAACACAATCGTAGGCACCCAATTTGCTTCAGAGCCAGACACAGGTAGCATTCCACTCGTTTGTGATGCCTCCTCTGATTTTTTAAGTCGACCAATTGATGTGGATCGCTATGGCATGATCTATGCAGGAGCTCAAAAAAATGTAGGCCCTGCTGGAGTTACTATTGTATGTATTCGAGATTCCTTTTTGGCTTCGAACAAGGTCTCTGACCGAGCAATCCCGGCCCTCATGAATTACGAGCAACATCTCGATCAGATGCCCAATACGCCTCCAGTATTTCCGATCTACATGGTTAACCTAGTCCTTGAGTGGTTGCTTGAGCAGGGTGGTGTCACAGCCATGCAAGAAAAAAGTGGCGCAAAGGCTGCATTACTTTATGATGAGATAGACAAAGATGACTATTACCGTGGCACTGCACAAAAAGAGTCCCGATCGGTGATGAATATTCCTTTTCGCTTATCAAACGAAGAAGCTGAAGCACATTTTATCGAACAAGCCGAGGCAGCGGGGCTCCATGGCCTAAAAGGTCACCGTTTTGTGGGAGGTATGCGAGCATCTATTTACAATGCATGCCCGATAGAGAGTGTCAAGGCACTTGTTGATTTTATGGCTGAGTATCGACGAGTAAACGGGTAAAACGCCATCAAAAGAATCGCTCGGCAAGTGTCCAAAGATGATCCCAGCTTCGTGGGATAAAGATCAAAGGATAGACCCAACCCCATAATGCTCCGGCTAAGTGAGCTTCATGGTTTATGAGCCCCCCTTTACCCACCGCAGACACCCAAGAATACACCAAAAAACCTAGGCCAAAAATCCACGCAGGAATACCAATTGGAAAGATGAACAGGATCAATTTGTCTGTAGGAAAGAAAAATATAAACGTGAACAGTACCGCCTCGACTGCACCAGAGGCTCCCAAAGTAGCGTAGTTAGGCTGTTGCCCATACCGGATCATCGACGGAAGAGCCGACACTACAAGTCCAGAGCCATACAACCCTAAAAAATGCCCCGCCCCAATAGCCTGCTCGACAGTGAGACCAAAAAACAACAGAACAATCATATTGGTGAGTAAATGCCAATTCGATCCATGGACAAACCCACTCGTGAGCAATTCATAATAGGTTTGCTGGCATAAGACTCTGTATGGGCGCAACATCCAGCGATTCCAAACAGACTCTCGGAATCGAAACGCTACCAACGAAATCACAGAAGTACTTGCAATGAGGAGAAGAGTAAGGCTCATGGAGTTGAGGTCAACACAGATGGGAGCAAAAAAAAACGCTGGACGGTCGATCCAGCGCTTAGCCTAAAAGAGAGCAGGTTAATAAACTCAGTGTTAAATTAACAAAGCATCATCAGAATTCAACATGTGAATTTTGGTGTCACTTTAATGATCAAGCCTCGTGAACTTTTCAGTTTTTTCCTCCAACAAGCCCGTCCATCTACTTCTAGGACTCGTACTTATTACCCTTGCACAAGGTTGTGCCTCAAGTCGTCCATTTAATCTTCCAGACGGCGCGGTGGACCGTGGGAGCACCCTTGGATCAGCACCCTTAAACAAAGGAGATGTGATTCAAGAAGGCTTGGCTAGTTGGTACGGCCCCAACTTTAATGGTAGACCCACAGCCAACGGAGAAACGTTTGACATGGATGGGATTTCAGCAGCTCATAAGACGTTGCCATTTAACACGATGGTCCGGGTTGAGAATCTTGATAATGGCCGCACCATTGATGTCCGCATCAATGACCGTGGACCCTACGTTGGAGATCGGATTATCGATTTATCAAAAGGGGCTGCTGAAGCGATTCAAATGATTGGGCCTGGCACCGCGCGTGTTCGGTTGATTTTGCTTGATAATGGTGACGCTCCTGTTCGTCCAGCAGCCATCAAAGACGAACTCTTTACCATACAATTGGCAGCATTTGAGTCCCGTGATGAAGCGATGGCGAAGGCGAAAACTGTTCGTGGTGCAACGGTGGAACGTCGCGTATCGAATGGAAGAGTCATTTATCGTGTGTTTTATGGCGCGTATAAATCAAGGGATCGAGCAGAATCGATTCTAGCACAACTTGAACGACGTGGTTACTCTGGGTATGTTCGGCAATATCAAAATTAGCAGACTCAAAATGAACCAGATTGGATTGATAGAGGTCTAATCGTTGTTATAGCTCCTATGAAAAAGAATATTATTGTTATTGGATCAGGTTTTGGTGGATTAGGCGCTGCTTCTAGGCTCCTTTCTGCAGGCCATAATGTGACAATCCTGGAGTCAAGGGATAAGCCTGGTGGGCGGGGATACACGTATGAAATGGATGGATTCAAATTTGATGGCGGGCCCACGGTCATTACAGCGCCTTTTTTGTTTGACGAGATTTGGGAGGCTGCAGGTAAAAAAAGGGAAGATTACTTTGAATTAGTCCCCTGTGACCCTTTCTACAGAATTTTCGATTGGAACAATCAACCTTTTGATTACAACGACAATCACGAGTTTATTCTTAGCGAGATTGAAAAACGGAATCCTCGTGATAAGGAAGGCTACACGAAATTTTTGTCCACTACCAAGGCCATCTTCGAAAAAGGGTTTGTAGAACTTGCAGATAAACCCTTTTTGAACATTAGCGACATGCTCAAAGTAGCTCCTGATTTGGTGCGCCTCAAATCGCACGAAACGGTGTATCAATATGTATCAGGGTTTATAGAAGATGAATTTTTGCGACGTTGTTTCTCGTTTCACCCACTTCTTGTAGGAGGAAATCCCTTTGACACCACATCCATTTATGCCATGATCCACTATTTGGAGCGAGAATGGGGGGTGCATTATGCACTCGGTGGCACGGGGAGTATCGTCAACGCAATGGTGAAACTTATTGAAGAACAAGGAGGCCAGCTGCATGTGAACCAAAAAGTGGATGAAATTTTGGTATCAAATGGCCGTGTGAGAGGTGTACAACTTGCCAATGGTGACAAATTGGATGCGGATATTGTGGTTTCAAACGCCGACGTTGCGACAACCTATCGCAAACTCATTGCACCGCAACATCGCCGAAAGTACACCGACCGACGACTTGAGCGGATGCGCTACAGCATGTCGTTGTTTGTGATCTATTTTGGCACGAATCGTCTCTACAGGGATCAAGGTTTGGCTCACCATAATATTATTCTAAGCGATCGGTACAAAGGATTACTCAACGATATCTTTAAGAGTAAGAAGGTGGCCGATGATTTCTCACTCTACCTGCACATGCCAACCCTAACGGATCCATCCATGGCGCCTGAGGGACATGAGGCGTTTTATGTGCTGTCTCCAGTCCCTCATCTTGATAGTGGGACAGATTGGACGGAGTTTGCACCGATCTACAGGGATCGTATTATGAATTTCCTAGAAGAAAACTACCTGCCCGGTCTAAGTGATTCACTGGTCTCTGAACACTACATTGACCCTCTTCACTTTAGAGATACGCTACATTCCTACAAAGGCTCTGCTTTCTCTGTGGAACCCATACTAACACAATCCGCTTGGTTCCGTCCTCACAACAAGAGTGAAGATGTTGACGGGCTTTACTTTGTGGGAGCTGGAACGCATCCTGGCGCTGGGCTACCTGGAGTCTTATCAAGTTCCAAAATTGCTGAGAATTTAATCGGCCCGAGTTAACAGTACGGCAAGCGCTTATCCCTTTTTGGACGCTTGCAGGGTTTTCCAGTCCTCTAGAAACTGCTCAAGGCCTGCATCTGTGAGTGGGTGCTTAAGCAATGCAAGTATCACCTTTAGTGGCATCGTTGCCACGTCAGCCCCCATTTCTGCGGCTTGAAGCACGTGTAATGGATGGCGGATGCTTGCTGCAAGAACCTCTGTTTCAAGCGCGTAATTATCATAAATCGTGATGATCTCGGAGATTAAGTTCATCCCATCATGCGAGACATCATCGAGTCGACCAATAAACGGTGAAATATAGGTCGCACCTGCTTTGGCAGCAATAAGCGCTTGGGTTGCAGAAAAGCATAGCGTACAGTTGGTACGAATCCCTTCATCAGAAAAGGTTTTGATTGCTTTGATTCCGTCCTTTATGAGTGGCACCTTTACCACGACATTGGATGCAAGACCGGCCAACCGCCGCCCTTCCTCGATCATGCCATCATAATCGGTAGCGATTACTTCAGCGGACACATCGCCATCAACTATCTTACAGATCTCCTTGATATGCCCTTCAAAATCGTGTACTCCTATTTTCGCACAAAGACTCGGATTGGTCGTCACTCCATCGAGAACGCCAAGGTCATGGGCTTCTTTGATTTCGTTAAGATCGGCTGTATCAATAAAAAATTTCATAATGCTGTGGGTTGAAAGCGTGTCCGCCTATTGAGTTTGGTAACTTTTTAAACCATTTTCACGTAAGAAAATACAACATCTCGCATTAAGACCATTTGGACAAATGAGTAAAACATCAGATTTCATTACAGGAGTCATCGTAGGTGCGGCCGTAGGGAGTGTCGCTGCATTATTATATGCCCCAGAAAAGGGCAAAACGATGAGAGATAAGCTCTCCTACAAAGTGTCACATTATACTGACGAGCTTACAGCCAAGATTGAGCAACTTCGAAAAGAACGAGACCGTTTGGTTTCTGAAGCGAAGGAGCGAGGCAATCAAGTCGTCGATGAAGCTCGTGAAAAAGCAGAGGATCTTATGCAAGAGGCAGAAGAATTGCTGCATAATGCGTCCGAAGCGTTAGACGACAAAGCATAACACGCCGAACGTTGACAAATAGACGGCGTCTATCGATTACGCGTTGTTTCTGTGCGCTGTTGATCTTTGCAGGGGTCTGTACATACACAGCGCAAACACAATCTCTTTGGGTAGACACCTACACACAGGCAGCCGTGAGTTCAGCTGATCCTGTCGCATCAAGCATTGGTGTAGAGATAATGGCTCAAGGTGGGAATGCCATCGATGCTGCCATTGCAGTTCATTTTGCACTAGCTGTGACAACCCCACGCGCTGGGAATCTTGGTGGTGGTGGATTTATGGTCATCCAGCATAGTGATGGGTCTTCTTCAGCCCTTGATTTTCGAGAGAAAGCACCGATTGACGCATTTCGAGAGATGTATTTGGATGAACAAGGAGAGGCCATAAGTCAAAAAAGCCTTCTGGGGCATCTAGCCTCAGGTGTTCCTGGCTCTGTTGATGGCATGGTAAAGGCACATGAAGCCTATGGGCACCTTTCTTGGCATGACTTACTTCAGCCTGCTGTTGAATTGGCTCGCGAAGGATATCCTCTTCGAGCGTCCCAAGCCCAATCCTTGAATGCTGCCAAAGATGATTTCTCATTATTCGAGGGGTCTGCCCTCTATTTTATAAAGACTGATGGTTCTGCGTGGAAGGCAGGCGATGTATTTCGTCAAGATGACTTAGCACGAACACTCGAACGCATTCAATCAGAAGGTCGAGCAGGGTTTTATGCTGGGGAAACGGCTACCGCTCTCATCCAAGAAATGGACAAGGGTGGTGGCTATATCCGCCAGCAAGATCTAGATGAGTATGAATCTGTCTGGCGCACGCCTATCAAGGTGGCCTACAAGGATGTTGAATTGGTGATGATGCCCATGCCAAGTAGTGGTGGGGTCGTAATCGGACAACTAATGAGGATGCTAGAGATGAGTGGGGCTTCATTTGACTCACCTCAATCCATAGAGCGGACACATTTTTTAGTCCAGCTTATGAGTCGTTCATTCGCAGACAGAGCGACGTATATGGGTGATGCTGATTTTGGAGAGGTGCCTGTCCATGAGTTGCTAGACACAGAGTATCTAGAGACGCGACTTTCTACTCTTTCATTAAAGAAACATACGCCATCAGATGAGATATCTCATGGCCCTATCGATGGTTGGACCTACACGACAGAATCGACTGAAACAACTCATTTTTCGGTGGTCGACGGTGAAGGGAATGCCGTAGCGGTGACTACAACACTGAATGGTAGTTTTGGAAGCAAAGTTGCGGTCCGTAACGCAGGTTTTCTGCTTAATAATGAAATGGATGATTTTTCGGTCAAGCCAGGCACACCGAACATGTTTGGATTGGTGGGCTCAGAGGCCAACGCTATCGCACCCGGCAAACGGATGCTAAGCTCTATGTCTCCTACCATTGTAACTAGGGATTCAAAACCCGTCATCATTGCTGGAGCGGCTGGTGGACCTAGGATAATTACGGCCACCTGGTTAGCCATCCTAAACATATTGGATTATGAGATGAATGCCATGGAGGCCCTAACCTTCCCTAGATTTCATCATCAATGGTATCCTGATCGCCTACTTGTGGAGAAACAGACACTCGACCCAGACTTACATCGAACGCTCACCACAATGGGGCATGAGATTGTAGAGTCCTCAGCGCTTGCAAGGGTCCATCTTCTACACATCGCAGAAGATGGGGTCATCGAAGCTGCGGCTGATCCCCGTGGTGACGGGGGTACAGCAGGCTTCTAGAAACGGCCTATTCCTCAGCCGCTCCTTCTTTTCCTTTAACATCCGTTGGTGCAACAGACTCATCGCCAGATGCAATCTCATCAAGAGTCGTATCGAGTGTTGAGATCGGTGATATAGCTTCCATCTCCGTTTTCGATCGTACAATGAGATTGTTGTATCGACGCAATCCAGTTCCTGCAGGTACTTTGTGACCTACAATCACATTTTCCTTCAGACCTAGTAAATAGTCTCTCTTCGCTTCAATCGCAGCTTGAGTTAACACCTTCGTTGTTTCCTGGAATGAGGCGGCAGACAACCAGCTATCGGTAGACAGCGATGCACGGGTGATGCCAAGAAGTATCGGTCTCGAAATCGCAGGTTGCGCTTCGTGGAATTCCAATTCTTTCTTGTTTTCCTTGATCAACTCATTGTTGAGTTCGCGAGCTTCGCGACGATCCAGTAGCGCACCTCGAGAGAGTTCACTATCCCCTGGGTCATCGACAACAACCTTGCCAATCAACTCATCATTTTTACGATTGAGCTCAAAGCGGTCTACTTTGTCCTCTTCTAGATAGTGCGTGTCGCCAGAATCGGTCACTTCAACTTTCTGCATCATCGTGCGAACAATCACCTCGATATGCTTATCGTTGATGTTTACCCCTTGGAGGCGATAAACTTCCTGAATCTCATTCACTAAGTAGGACTGTACTGCAAATGGACCCGAAATGTTTAGGATTTCCTGAGCTGGAATGGTTCCATCAGAAAGTGGGTCTCCAGCACGAACAAAATCATTTTCCTGAACAAGAATGTGCTTGGACAAGGAGATAAGATATTTCTTCACATCTTCTGGATCATCGCTCTCTTTCGGACGAACAATGACTTCTTGTGATCCACGCTTACGAGCGCCCATCTGAACGATACCATCAATTTCAGAAACCACAGCTGGATCCGAAGGACTTCGTGCTTCGAACAATTCCGTCACACGAGGTAGACCCGCGGTAATATCTTTCGATTTTGAGGTTGCTCGTGGAATCTTTGCAAGAACCTGACCCGCTGATACCTTCTCTCCATCATCAACGACAATATGCGTATCGACAGGTAGCGTAGCTTCGCGAGTGTTGCCTTTACCCCCATTCACTACAATGGTCGGGACAAGATTCTTTTCACGATGCTCTACGATCACTTTTTCACGGTGACCCGTTTGCTGATCGGTATCTTCGCGATAGGTGACATCGGCGAGAATATCTTTGTATTCAATCTTTCCGTCGATTTCACTGTAGATCAAGGCATTGTAAGGGTCCCACTTGCACAGAGGCATTCCCTTTTGAACCATATCGCCATCTTCTACCATGATTTCAGAGCCATACGGAACATTATACGACGCGAGAACCTTCCCATCATCGGCAAGGAGTCGAATCTCACCCGCACGGCTAAGTACAACGCTAGTCACATCTTCACCGTCATCATACTCTACAACGCGGACATTCTCGAACTCTATCTTCCCATCAAACTTCGCCCTGTGAGTAGAATCGGCTTCCATACGAGAAGCTGTACCCCCAACGTGGAAGGTTCTGAGTGTTAGCTGTGTACCAGGCTCACCAATGGATTGAGCAGCAATAACCCCTACGGCTTCACCAAGCTGAACCATACGGTTTCTCGTCAAGTCGCGACCATAGCACTTAGCGCAAACACCACGTTCTGCTTCACACGTTAATACGGAACGAATGTCAACTTCCTCGATGGACGTTTCGGCAATCTTCCGAGCAATTTTCTCTTCAATGAGTTCATTTGCCTCACAAAGCACATCATTTGTGAGTGGGTCACGAATCTCTTCAATAGATACACGACCTAGAATACGATCTTCAAGTCGCTCGATAATATCCTCGTTATCCTTGAGGGCTTTCATCGTAATGCCACGAAGCGTACCACAATCCAACTCGTTGATGATCACGTCTTGGGCTACATCCACAAGTCGACGCGTCAAATACCCTGCATCAGCTGTTTTAAGAGCTGTATCGGCAAGACCTTTCCGCGCGCCGTGTGTTGAGATGAAGTACTCAAGAACCGTTAGACCTTCACGAAAAGAGGAAAGAATAGGGTTTTCAATCACCTCATTTCCTTGTTGAAGAGACGATTTCTGAGGCTTAGCCATCAATCCACGCATCCCACCAAGCTGACGAATCTGCTCTTTAGAACCACGGGCCCCAGAGTCGGCCATCATAAAGACAGGATTGAACCCATCACGGTCATCTGCCAGAGATTGGAATAGAACCTCAGAGACACGGTTTGTCGTCGAGGTCCACTTATCGATCACCTGGTTGTAGCGCTCATTGTCAGTAATAAAGCCCATTTCATAACGCTCTTGAATCTCACTGACCTCTTTTTGTGCGCCTTCAATAAGCTGACGCTTGGCATCTGGGATAATGATATCTGTAAGGTTGAACGAGAGTCCTCCACGAGTCGCTTGCTCAAACCCAAGATTTTTCATGTTATCCAAGAACTCAGCTGTCTTTTGTGTTCCTGCTACGGCCACAATCTCTCCGATGAGTACACGTAACTGTTTCTTGCCAAGGGTCTTGTTGATGAAGCCCATTTCTGGAGGGACAATCTCATTGAACAAGACACGACCTGTGGTGGTTTTGACTACTTCTGTCTGGACGCTACCATCTTCGGCAGGGACCATTGGAACACGGGCATTAATCTTGGCATGCAAATCGATATGACCTTGGTCATATGCAATACGAACCTCGTCCATTCCTGAGAATGTTTTGCCCTCACCTTTGAGTCCATTCCCCATTTTGGTGAGGTAGTAGATACCCAAAATCATATCCTGAGAAGGTACCGCAATCGGCCCCCCATTTGCAGGACTTAAGATGTTGTGAGAACCCAACATTAAGATGCTTGCCTCAAGAACCGCATCTTGACTTAATGGAAGGTGAACTGCCATTTGGTCACCATCAAAGTCGGCGTTGAATGCAGTACAGGCAAGAGGGTGTAGACGGATAGCGCGATCCTCAATCAAAACTGGCTGGAAGGCCTGAATTCCAAGTCTGTGAAGGGTGGGAGCACGGTTTAGAAGAACAGGATGTCCTTTGATCACGTTCTCGAGGACTTCATAAACCACCGCGTCGCGACGATCCACGACTTTTTTGGCGCTCTTGACGGTTTTGACATACCCACGCTCAATCAAGCGACGAATCACAAACGGCTTGTAAAGTTCGACCGCCATCTCTTTGGGAAGACCACACTCATGCAGCTTCAACTCAGGGCCGACCACAATCACGGATCGACCAGAATAATCAACACGCTTTCCAAGCAGGTTTTGACGGAAACGCCCACTTTTCCCTTTGAGCATATCGCTCAAAGATTTGAGTGCACGATTGTTGTTTCGAATCGCATTGACTTTCTTCGAGTTGTCGTAGAGCGAATCGACTGACTCTTGGAGCATCCGCTTTTCATTACGAAGAATAACCGCGGGCGCTTTGATCTCGATGAGTCGCTTGAGGCGATTATTTCGGATAATCACTCGACGATATAAGTCATTCAAATCTGACGTTGCAAAACGGCCCCCTTCAAGAGGAACAAGAGGTCTTAACTCTGGTGGAATGACTGGAAGAACACGTTGAACCATCCACTCGGGGCGATTCTCTGTATGCTCATTACCAGAACGGAAGGACTCAACAACTTGAAGCTCTTTAAGAAGTTTTTTCTTCTTCATCTGAGACTTCTCGCTCTTGACCAACTCTTTCAACTCGTAGGCGCGGCTGTTGAGATCAATTCTGGCTAATAATGCCTCGATGGCATCCGCTCCTTCCTTGACAATAAACTTGTCAGGGTCGGAATCTTCCAACATTTGATTATCCTCTGGCAACGAATCCAAGATTTCGTACTTCGTTTCTTCAGAAATCATGTCCCCTACTTTGACACCTGCAATGTCCTTGGCCGCACCTGGCTGGGTTACGACAAAGGTCTCGTAGTAGACAATTCGCTCAAGATTTTTGGAACTGAGGCCAAGTAGATAGGCAATCTTGTTAGGTAAAGATTTGAAGTACCAAATGTGAACAACTGGAACTACCAACTCAATGTGGCCCATGCGCTCACGTCGAACAGCTTTGCGTGTTACTTCGACACCACAACGATCACATACAATACCTTTGTATCGAATACGCTTGTATTTGCCGCAGTGACATTCGTAGTCCTTTACAGGGCCAAAGATTTTCTCACAGAACAAACCATCCATTTCAGGCTTGAATGTTCTGTAGTTGATCGTTTCTGGGGTCTTTATCTCACCATTGGATTTTTCCATGATGCTCTCGTCAGATGCTAACGAGACACCAATGCTTTGAAAATCCTTCGTGATGTTGAGACTTTGATTTGGGATTAAATTTTCCAAGTGGATTCCTCCGTGTTTTCGGATGTTCTATCGATTACTCAACATGAATTTCTAGTCCAAGTCCTATCAGCTCGCGCAACAGTACTTTGAACGACTCTGGCACATCACCTTGTGGGAGATTCTCTCCTTTCACAATCGCCTCGTAGATTTTCGCACGACCTTTGACGTCATCAGATTTCACCGTCAACATCTCTTTAAGGACATTTGAAGCACCATAGGCATACAGTGCCCACACTTCCATCTCTCCAAGACGCTGACCCCCAAATTGAGCTTTACCGCCCAATGGTTGTTGCGTAATGAGTGAGTATGGACCAATCGAGCGAGCATGCATCTTGTCTTGAACCAAGTGGTTCAGCTTCAGCATGTAGATCACTCCAACGGTTGTCGGCTGTGCAAATCGCTCTCCAGTACGGCCATCGATCAACGTGACGCGGCCATCTTCTGGAAGGCCTGCTTCTTTCATTTTATCCTGAACCTGTTCGAATGTAGCACCGTCAAATACAGGAGAAGCAAACTTGACACCAAGCTCTTTTCCTGCCCATCCAAGAATGGTTTCATAAATCTGACCAAGGTTCATTCGCGAAGGTACCCCAAGCGGATTGAGCAAGATGTCGACAGGTGTGCCATCTTCGAGGAATGGCATGTCTTCCATCGGAACAATTTTAGCCACAACCCCTTTATTTCCGTGACGACCCGCCATCTTATCACCTACCTGAAGCTTACGCTTTTTGGCTACGTAGACTTTCGCTTTTTTGATAATACCCGGTGGCAATTCATCCCCAACAGAAATTTGATACACATGTTTCTTGTGTTGTGAATCTAATCCACGACGCTTATCGCGATAGTTTTTGAACAAGAGCTGTACATTTTTGACCACTTCCTCATCCGTTGCCCAATCGATATTCTCGTTGATTGTCATTGGATCGAGTTTTTCAAAAGCAGACTTCTTGTACTTCTCCCCTTTTGCGATGAGTTCCACCAAGGAGTAGTTGAATACACCCGGTGAGGTCTTGTCACGTAGAAGGGTGTAGATTTTGTCAGCCCATTGCTGGTTTAACTCACTAACCTCATCCTCATAACGCTTTGACTCATCTTCAAGACGTTTTTTCTCTTCCTTGCGAGACACAAGCTCATCACGCTTACGACTAAACATTTGCGTTTTGATGACCACCCCTGAAACTCCAGGAGGTGTACGCAAGGATGCATCTTTGACATCGCCAGCTTTGTCACCAAAAATGGCACGGAGTAGCTTTTCTTCTGGAGTTGGATCAGACTCACCTTTGGGCGTGATCTTACCGACTAAGATATCACCAGAATGTACTGTCGCACCAACACGAATCAACCCTTCTTCGTTGATGTCGGCCGTCGCCTCCTCACTTACGTTGGGAATCTCACGAGTTAACTCTTCTTCACCACGTTTCGTATCACGAACTTGTTGCTCAAACTCGGCAATGTGAATCGACGTATAGACATCATCCTGAACAATACGCTCACTTACGATAATGGCATCCTCGAAGTTGTATCCACGCCATGGCATGAACGCAACAAGAAGATTTCGTCCAAGCGCAAGCTCACCGTTATCCGTAGAGTATCCATCGGCGAGGGTTTGTCCCTCCACAACTTTATCACCTACTTTTACAACAGGTCTTTGATTAACCGTTGTATCCTGGTTGCTTCGCTCAAACTTCGTAAGAATGTAACTCTTCACACCACCATCGAAGTAGCACACTTCTTCTTGTTTGCCGCGGTTGTACCGTACACGAATCTCCGTTCCACTTACATACACAACTTCACCGTTGCCTTCAGAAGTTATAATGGCACGTGAGTCTTTCGCCGCACGACGCTCAAGGCCCGTTCCAACAATTGGGGAGTCTGGGCGTAGTAAGGGTACACCTTGACGCTGCATGTTTGAACCCATCAACGCACGGTTGGCATCATCATGCTCGATGAAAGGAATCAAAGCGGCAGCGAGAGACGTAATCTGGTTGGTTGCTACGTCCATGTACTCAACTTCCTCAGGCTTCGCGAGACCGACGTTGGAGTCGCGAAAACGAGAGAAAATTGAGTCATTCTCAAAGGTACCGTCAGTAGTTAGTGGGGCATTGGCCTGTGCAATCACCGTTTCGTCTTCCTGCTCAGCAGCTAGGTAGTCAATCGATTTGGTGACTTTTCCACCCGTTACCTTGCGGTAAGGAGTTTCGATAAAGCCAAAATCGTTGACCTTTGCATGAATACATAGCGATGAAATCAGTCCAATATTTGGACCCTCAGGTGTCTCAATGGGGCAAAGTCGCCCATAATGCGTGTAGTGAACGTCACGAACCTCAAATCCAGCGCGCTCTCTGGTTAGACCCCCTGGGCCGAGAGCAGACATCCGACGCTTGTGAGTAATCTCTGCCAGTGGATTCGTTTGATCCATAAACTGCGAGAGCTGATTGGTACCAAAGAATGTATTAATCACACTAGATACCGTACGGGCATTCACAAGATCTTGAGGAGTGAGCTGTTCCGCATCACGAGAGCTCATACGCTCACGAATGGTGCGTGCCATACGCGCTAGACCAATCGCAAATTGCTGGCCAAGCTGCTCACCCACGGTTCGGACACGTCGATTACTCAGGTGATCAATGTCATCCACCTGAGACTTCATGTCCTTGAGGCGAATAAGCTCTTTGATGATCGTGATAATGTCCTCTTTGGTGAGGTATTGAATCTCTTGATCAATATCTAGTTTTAGACGCTTATTGAGTCGATAACGACCTACTTCACCGAGGTCATATTTTTTATCGCTAAAGAATAATCTTTCTAGAACTTGACGTGCCGTTTCTTTATCCGGCATTTCACCCGCACGGATTTGCTTGTAGACCTCTGCAAGTGCTGTTTCTTCATTCCAAGTCGGATCTTTGCGAAGCGTATTGTAAATCACGGAGCGATCAGACTGCTCAGGATTGATGGTTTGCACCAATGCAGATTGAAGGCCGCGCTCTTTGAATAATTCAAAGTCGTCCTCCGTGAGTATATGATCACGGTCGAGGACAACCACTTCTTCGGTAATCGTAGAAATCTCACCGGTCTCCTCATCGGTCACTTCTTTTTCAACCTGATCCAAAATCTTTGTTGCTAGCTGGCGACCTACAACCCGTTCTGTAAAGAGTTTCTTATTCTTAAACTCCACTTTTTCGGAGAGATCAAACATACCTAGAAGCTCTTCGTCTTCAGAAAATCCTAATGCACGTAGTAATGTCGTCGCTGTAATCTTCTTCTTGCGATCGATGTACGCCCACAGGACATCACGGATATCCGTCGTGAACTCAATCCACGATCCTTTGAATGGAATGACACGTGCAGAATAGAGTTGGGTGCCGTTCGGGTGGAGACTTTGTCCAAAAAAGACCCCAGGCGAGCGGTGAAGCTGACTCACAATCACACGCTCAGCTCCATTAATGATGAACGTCCCTTGACGCGTCATCCATGGTAAGTCGCCCAAAAATACTTCCTGCTCAATGACCTCCTCGGGCTCATCGGTATCACCTAGTGTAGACAAACGAAGCTTTGCCTTCAAAGGTACAGCGTATGTTAAGCCGCGCTCTTGGCACTCTTTTAGTGAGTACTTTGGCGTCTCAACAGTATAGTATAAGAAGTCCAGTCGATGGGTCTCTTTGGAGTCCACAATCGGGAAATTCTCATTAAATATCCTTTGTAAACCTTGATTTAAGCGGTCTGAAGGCGCAATATCTAGCTGTGCAAAGGTTTCGAAGCTAGCGAGCTGGATATCCAAAAAGTCTGGGTAATCAACAACGGTTTGTGTACGGCCGAAACTTAGACGCTCTGTGAATGGGATTTTCTCCATAGACTCTGTGGGTGGGCAACCCTTTGGTTTGGGTGATTTACGATCTAATCTATGTATTCACGTTCAGATGAATACAAGGTCCATAGACAAGGATAGCCAACCACGTTTCTGCGGTTGGCTACACCCTTTCTATAGTTTTAAAACTTACTTAAGCTCGACTTCAGCGCCAGCTTCTTCAAGTTTTGCTTTTATGGCTTCGGCTTCATCCTTAGCAACTGCCTCTTTGAGGGTGCCAGGAGCGCCATCCACTAGATCTTTGGCTTCTTTCAGCCCAAGACCTGTGATGCCACGAACTTCTTTAATCACAGCAATTTTGTTACCGCCTGCTGCTTTGAGCACAACATCAAATTCGCTCTTCTCTTCTGCCGCACCCGCGTCTCCGCCGCCAGTAGGGCCAGCAACAGCAACTGCAGCAGCAGCCGCAGGCTTGATGCCATATTCGTCTTCTAGAACTTGTGCAAGTTCATTTGCTTCTTTGATGGTAAGGTTTACTAGCTGCTCTGCTAGGTCTTTTACGTCCGCCATGGTTTATCTCCGTGAGTCGTTTTGTTTGAAATTGGTTTAGGATTCTGCTTTTTCAGCAATGGTGCTAAGAGCGCTTGCAATCGTACGTCCAGGGGATTGAATTGCTCCCACTACATTTGATATCGGTGCAGTCAACAAGCCCATGATATCGCCGATAATCTCCGTACGGCTTTTCAGGGATGCGAGTGTCTCGAGTTGAGAATCGTCATAAAGAACTCCATCAATGATCGCAGCCTTAAATGCTGGCTTTTCTGATGCTTTGAATGATTCCTTTATCACTTTGGCTGGTGCAGCCAAATCCTCTTGGACAAATGCGAAGGCATTTTGCTCTTCTAGATGATCGTAAATGGCTTCATAGCCACCTACTTCATCCATAGCACGCTTAAGCAGGGTGTTTTTAAAGACTTTGTAGTTGACACCTTTCTCTCTGAACTTGGTGCGTAATGCTGTGAGTTCATCCACAGACATATTTGTGTAGTTGGTTACATACACAGCACCAGCGTCCTTTAGGAGCTCGGTAATCTCACTGACAACTTCCTTTTTTTGTTCCAGCGTAGGCATGGAAGGATCCTGAGTTTAGAGTGATGAAATGGTTGAGCGGTTCAGTGGAATGCTTGGACCCATCGTGCTAGACATAAATGCACTTTTGATGTATGTCCCTTTTGCTGACGACGGCTTCATTTTAATGATGGTCGAAATCAACATTGCCGCATTTTCGCGAAGAGCATCCTCGTTGAAGCTTGTTTTTCCAATGGAGGTATGTAGGATGCCTGCTTTGTCGACACGGAAATCGATCTTCCCGCTTTTAAACGACTCAACAGCATCTTTTACATCCATCGTTACCGTTCCGCTTTTTGGGTTTGGCATCAGTCCACGAGGTCCGAGAACTCGGCCCAGCTTTCCTAACTTACCCATCACGTCCGGAGTGGCGATGATCACGTCGATCTCAGCCCACCCTTCTTCAATCTTGGCGATGTAATCGTCCAAGCCAACATGATCCGCTCCTGCTTCTGTCGCTTCTGCTTGCTTGGCTTCGTTCACCAAGGCTAGCACTCGAACAGAACGGCCCGTTCCATGTGGAAGTGAGACTGTACCACGAACCATCTGGTCCGCATGACGAGGATCAACACCCAAGCGGATGTCTAGGTCAACAGATTCATCAAAAGAGGCAATTTTTGCCTGCTTGACAAGTTTACACGCTTGGTCAAGTGTGTATTCTGTGTCTTTATCGATGAGCTCTGATGCTTTCGCGTATTTTTTACCGCGTTTAGCCATATCAATGGTTAATATTAAACGTTATCGAACGACCCTTAGGCCCATAGATCGCGCTGTACCAGCGATCATCTCTGCAGCTTTTTCAATATCAAAGGCATTAAGATCTTCCATCTTTACTTCAGCGATCTCTTTGCACTGATCCCAGGTAACTTGACCGACTTTTGCTCGGTTTGGTTCACCAGAACCCGATTTGATTTTAGCCGCTTGCTTCAGCAAAACAGGTGCAGGGGGGGTCTTCGTCTTAAAGGAGAAGGACTTATCAGCGAAGACGGTGATTTCCACAGGGGTAATCACACCTTGTTTATCCTGAGTCGCTGCATTAAATGCCTTGCAGAACTCCATGATATTGATACCAGCCTGACCGAGTGCCGGACCTACTGGAGGTGCGGGACTGGCTTGGCCACCAGCAATCTGAAGTTTCAGGATTTTTTCAACCTTTTTTGCCATGGGTTGCGGGATTGATTCGGTTTAGTTGTTTGCTGCGTAATAGCTCACGTATTGCATCATGGTTTTGACAGTCGCTCAAGCTGCGTCTTCAACTTGGTTGATATCCACCTCAACTGGAGTCTTGCGTCCAAATATGGAGACAAGTACCCGAAGCTTCAGTTTATCGGCGTTCACTTCTTGAACGGTTCCATCAAATTCTTTGAACGGTCCGTCAATTACCTTGACAAGATCGCCCTCTTTGTACTTGATATCGACCACCACTTGGGATTCGTCGATCTCTTCTTCCGCGCGAACGCGGCTCAAAATATCATTCACCTCATGCTTCTTGAGTGGCTGAGGTGTTTTTTGACCATCCACAATGAGGAATCCCATGCAAGAGGGAGTGCTCTGGATCAAGTCATTCACTTCACTATCATAGGTCGTATTAAGCAGGATGTACCCAGGAAAGAAGTTCTTTTCTTGCTTCTTTTTCTTTCCAGCTTTGATCACAAGCACTGTCTCTGTAGGGACAAGAACCTCCTTGATTTTGTCTTCCAACCCAAGCTCTTGAATCTCATCCTGCAGATAGGCTTGGATTTTCTTCTCATGCCCCGAGAACACACGGACCACGTACCATTGATGATTTTGTACGTCTATGCTCATTGGTAAATGGCCTCTAAGATGAATGTGTAGAGCTGATCAACGCCAAAAATGAAAAGGGAGAGGATTATGGAAAATACCACAACGACAATCGTCTGATCGACGAGCTCGTTTTGAGTTGGCCAAGTGACCTTGCCCATCTCACGACGAACATCCTCTACAAAGGCTTGCACTTTATTCATCTACTTTGTCCTGCGCTACTGACACGCGTTTAGTTATTTGCACGGGTGGAGAGACTCGAACTCCCAACCTGCGGTTTTGGAGACCGCTGCTCTGCCAATTGAGCTACACCCGTAAGTGCAACTTCTGGCAGGAGTCAGCCCCTAGACCAGTCGTTGCAAATTGTTTAGTCTGTAATTTTAGTGACGACACCGGCACCCACAGTACGGCCACCCTCGCGAATCGCAAAGCGTAGACCTTCCTCCATGGCTATCGGCATAATCAACTCCACTTCCAACTTCACATTGTCCCCAGGCATCACCATCTCCACGCCCGATGGCAACGCACACGCACCCGTTACATCCGTCGTACGGAAGTAAAACTGCGGACGGTAGTTGCTGAAAAATGGCGTGTGACGGCCACCCTCATCCTTGCTCAACACATACACCTCACACTCAAACTTCTTGTGTGGCTTAATCGAGCCCGGCTTACACAACACCATCCCACGTGTAATCTGGTCCTTCTCAATCCCACGCAACAAAATCCCCGCATTGTCGCCCGCCTGGCCACTGTCTAGAAGCTTGCGGAACATCTCAATGCCGGTCACCACACTCTTCATCGGCGCCTCCACAAGACCCACAATCTCAATCTCGTCGTTCAGGTTGATCACCCCACGCTCAATACGTCCCGTGGCTACCGTGCCACGACCCGTAATCGAGAACACATCCTCCACCGGCATCAAAAATGGCTTGTCGACATCACGCGTCGGCGTTGGAATCGTCTCATCCACCGCTTTGATCAACTCAATCACCTTCTCCTCCCACTGGGCTTCACCATTGAGCGCACCCAATGCCGAACCCTTGATAATCGGGATGTTGTCGCCATCAAACTCGTAGCTCGACAGTAGCTCGCGTACTTCCATCTCCACAAGCTCCAAAAGCTCCTCATCATCCACCAAGTCCACCTTGTTCATAAAGACCACCACCTGGGGTACCCCTACCTGGCGGGCCAACAAAATATGCTCACGCGTCTGTGGCATCGGCCCGTCAGTAGCCGCAACCACCAAAATCGCTCCGTCCATCTGAGCCGCACCAGTGACCATGTTCTTCACATAATCGGCGTGACCCGGGCAGTCCACGTGCGCGTAGTGACGTTGGTCACTCTCATACTCAATGTGCGCCGTCGCAATCGTAATCCCACGCTCTTTCTCCTCAGGGGCGTTGTCAATCTCGTCAAAACGACGCGCGTCACCACCATAGGTCTTCGCCATAACGGTCGAAATCGCCGCCGTCAACGTCGTCTTACCGTGATCCACGTGGCCAATCGTGCCCACATTTACGTGGGGCTTGGTGCGTTGGAAGGTCTCTTTTGCCATGATAATCTATGTTCAGTTACAGTTAAAAAAGTGTTACATCTATATTCTTGCTTCAGTACATCCTTACTACAATCATTCTTTTTCGCTCTATGATCCATTTCGTGAGCCGATAGTCGGGATTGAACCGACGACCCCTTCCTTACCATGGAAGTGCTCTACCACTGAGCTATATCGGCATCAAACCTTTTGTGCTCTGAGCGGGCGACCGGGCTCGAACCGGCAACATTCAGCTTGGAAGGCTGACACTCTACCAATTGAGTTACGCCCGCTTGCGCTTGGATCACAGTGGGGGGAGCAGGATTCGAACCTACGAAGGCATACGCCAACAGATTTACAGTCTGCCCCAGTTGGCCACTTTGGTATCCCCCCAATGTCAAAGAACTCCATTCTGGAGCCAGTGGCCGGATTCGAACCGACGACCGGCGGTTTACAAAACCGCTGCTCTACCAACTGAGCTACACTGGCACACAAAATTTCACATAAAGCGAAAGACAGTTAAAATAGCGTTCAAAAACGAGAAAGTCAATGTGAGGAATGTGATCAAAATCAAGCGGTCACTAACGCAACAGCGTGCACAGCCAACCCTTTACCCTCTCCCACAAAACCCATCTTTTCTTGGGTTGTTGCTTTGACCGAAATTTGATCTACCGAGCACTCCAAAACATCGGCAATCGATGAGCGTATTTTCTCTAACCATGGATTAAGCTTTGGCTCTTCCGTCACTATGGTTGCGTCCACATTTCCAATGTCCCATCCCTTTTTACGGACCATCATCATCACGCTGCGCAGTAAATCCTTGCTATCTGCGTCTTTCCAAGCAGGATCCGAATCTGGAAAGTGAGTGCCAATATCACCAAGAGCCAATGCACCAAGGATGGCGTCAGTAATAGCATGCAAAAGAGCATCGGCATCGGAATGACCCAAAAGACCTTTTGTATGCGGAATTTCGACACCACCCAGAATACAAGGCCGCCCTTCTACAAATGAATGAACGTCATAACCAAAACCAATGCGTTGTGTGAGCCCCGTTTTATGCATTCTCGCCCTCCATTAACCAGCGTGTGAGAGTTAAGTCGATTGGATAGGTGATTTTGAAATTTTCACGCCTGCCCTCCACAATGTAAACATCGTGGCCAAGGGCTTCTACAAGAGATGCGTCATCGGTGCCTACCGCCGAAGTCTCACGAGCCTGCTCATAGGCTTTCTTTAGGATCGTCGAATCAAAGATTTGAGGCGTTTGAGCTTGCCAACAAGACGCCCGATTGGGGGTATTTTTAATGCGAAAAGTAGTTGGATTGTGGGTAACATCGCCTTGCTCCATCACTTTATGTAAGTCCACCATTTTAATGGTGTCTTTCGCCGGGACTGCGACAATCGCAGCTCCAAACTTCACTGCTGCATCGAGACATCGCTGAATCTCGTCCACCGTGATGAAGGGTCGCACGGCATCATGTACAGCGACCCACTTCGCATCAATCCCAGCGGCTTTCATGGCATCCAACCCTTTTTCAATGGAATACTGACGCTCCGATCCCCCTTCGATCACCTCAACAGAAAGGTGTGGAAAGGAGGCTTTGACCCGTTCTCGCGCCGTTTTGATGTAGTTTTTTTCGGTAGGAATCACCACGTGCACAAGGGCTCCTGTATCGACAAACGGCTGCATGGTATGCTCAAGGATTGTGCGTCCAGCAATCGATAAAAATGGCTTTGGGATCGATTCACCTAGCCGCTGACCGGTTCCAGCTGCCGGGAGTATCAGTGCAAACCGTGAACGATTCGACTCAGCGCCCATGCCGTATGATTTAAAGAATCAACATGGCATCGCCAAAAGAGAGGAAGCGATAATCCTTTTTCTTCGCCTCTTCGTAGGCTTCCATTAAGAAGTCATAGCCAGCAAACGCGGCTGACATCATTAATAACGTAGACTCGGGAGCATGGAAATTGGTAATGAGACCCTCAGTGAGCTTAAATTCATACGGTGGATAAATGAATTTATCTGTCCAACCCGTGCCTGGTTTCGACATTCCACTCGCCATTACGCTCGTTTCAATGGTACGAACGACCGTCGATCCGCATGCAATCACACGTCCTTCACGATTACGCTTGGTGTCATTGACCGCGGCAGAGGTCTCCTTACTTATGAAATAGTTTTCGGAATCCATTCGGTGCTTTGTCAAATCCTCCACCTCCACTTGACGATAGGTGCCCCAGCCAATGTGAAGCGTGATAGGGTGCATTTCGATTCCTTTTTTCTCGATTGATTTCACAAGCTTCGGCGTGAAGTGCATCGCCGCAGTGGGAGCTGCAACCGCTCCACGTTCTGTCGCAAAGATGGTTTGGTAGCGCTCCTTGTCCTCTTCTACGGGCTCTCGTTCGATGTAAGGTGGCAAAGGCATCGCGCCGATTTCGTCTAATTTCTCATACAATTCTTCGTTGGGTCCATTAAACAGAAATCGAATCGTACGGCCTCTCGATGTGGTATTGTCCACCACCTCAGCCATGAGGTCTTCGCAAAAGTATAATTTGTTGCCAATCCGAATTTTTCGAGCTGGTTCCACCAACACATCCCAGAGTTTGTTCTCTGGCATGAGTTCACGGAGCAAAAACACTTCGATATCAGCTTCTGTTTTTTCCTTTGTGCCGTTCAGACGCGCTGGGAATACCTTTGTATTATTAAAAACAATCATATCCTCTGGCGAAAGGTATTTCGGTAGATCAGAGAATTTTGCATGTTTAATGGACTGGTCTTTACGGTTTAAGACCATAAGCTTGGATGCATCTCTAGGTGTAACCGGTACATCGGGTACAATGATGCTTTCCAAATCATAACGGAAATCAGTAAGTTTCATTCAGAGAGGATATTGGCGGGAAATTTGCACAAATTTAGCCGCGAAAGTTACACAATAAACGTCCTGACTGCAAGTTAATGGATTGTGGAACCGAGCCATGAACACATGTACAAGACCCTATTAAATCTCTGCAAACCATCATACGTATCTAGCAAGGACAAATAAACATGACAACATCTATCCAGAGTCTACTTTTGAAATCTCGCAATATGGCCAGTGTAGTGGTGTTCGTCATGCTAGTTAGCTCGACCGCATATGCACAGCTGCGCTCAGATCTTATGGCACCTCCTCAAGTCACGAGCATTGAAGCCTCTACCTCGTCTAAACCCCTTGGTGCCGTGGGCAGTTGGATGAATTTGATTCCCATGACGATGTCCCACTCTTACTCAGCGAGTTTTGGAACCTTCGGCGGTCAAACGTTGAATTTGAACGCGTACACAAACCGCACACAGTTTCAATTCACAGATCGGTTTACCGGTGAGATGTCACTCTCATTTTTGCACTCCCCATTTGGCATGAGTCCTTTTGCCAATGCTCAACAAAGCAATGGACTTGAGGGTCGTTTTCAGGTCGATTATGCAAGACTTAACTATCAGATTTCTGACAAAGCCATGATCTCCGTAGAATTTTCCCAACGCCCATACAACGCGTATGGTCCATACGGATACGGTGCTAATTATGGTGTAAATCCCTATGGACTGGGTGGCAGATCTTTTGATCGCGGTTTTGGTACAAGTGGTTTTGGCTCTCAAAGGGCCGTACATCCTTGGTGGTAATATGGCTGTGAAATCATGGCTACGCAGCAACAGCGCTGAATGAGCGAACAGAGCAAATCCCCTACATCATCGTCATCACCTTGGGTAACGGTAGGACTCACCGTCTTTACGTTTCTTTTTGTCCTATTACTTAGCGCACTTGTCATTCGTTTTTTGGTCCCACGTATTGATGTAGAACGAGCAAAACGTTCAGAACAGGCACTCATCGGGAATGTGATTCAGGTGGAAGTACTTAATGGAGGGGGCATCGAAGGTGCCGCCAATGCCGTCACCTCTTCGCTTCGGCAACTTGGCTTTGACGTGGTCGAAATAGGGAATTTTGATGTGTTTGATGTCGAGCAAACCGTTGTTTTAGCACGCAATGGAGGGGATGTGGAAAGTGCAGAGCGTGTTGCTAGAGGCCTCGGGCTTCCCGATGATCGAATTCTCATAGAAGAGTCCGCAGATTATTACCTTGACGTAACGGTGCTGGTAGGCCGAGACTATGAATCCCTTAATCTTGAACGTCGTTAATGACCTTAGATTCACTCACACAAGCAATCGTAGATGCCTTAGACGACAAAAAAGGTCGCGACATTGTTGTCCTCAATCTAAAGGGACTCTCCGAAGTTGCTGACACCCTTGTGGTTTGTCACGGAACGTCTGACACGCAGGTCAAAGCACTCGCAGACCATGTCCAAGAAGAAGTCCGCAAGAAAACAGGCGAAAAAGCATGGAAAAAAGAGGGTGTTTCGGGTCGTACCTGGATAATTCTGGATTATGTTACGATTGTGGTCCATATCTTCACCGAAGAAAAAAGGCACTACTACGGGATCGAACGGATGTGGAACGACGCCGAGCGATTTGAGCAACCTGCCTAAGTCTGCGATTCATTCAACTCATTTTTGTGAAGGTCCTCCATGATTGCTAGTTACTGGACTCCCTCGTCCATGTGGACTGAAGCCAAACGTACCCTCTACTTTGGTGCGCCAGTGATTGCTACACAACTCCTACAAATGTCGATGAGTTTTGTCGACACTGTTATGGCGGGCCGGATTTCGGCGCTAGCTCTTGGTGCGATTGCTGTGGGCGCTAGCTCTTTTCTCCCTTTAATGGTGATATCGATGGGCACGCTGATCGTGGTAAATCCCATTGTGGCACACAACCTAGGTGCTAGGAAATTTCATCTCATCGGAAAAAACCTACGCCAAGCCCTTTGGCTCAGCCAACTCTTTGCACTCGTGAGTTTTTTCATCATACGAAATCTTGATTTTGTGATGCAATGGATGAATGTCGAAGCAGAAATTATCCCATTGGCCATGGGGTATCTCAAAGCTATCTCTTGGGGTGTATTTCCACTTTATGCCTACGTTTGCTACCGAAGTTTCAATGAAGGGCTATCCAATGTAAGGCCTGCCATGTTTATCGCTCTGGCTGGAGCTCTGATCAATATTCCCGCGAACTACGTCTTGATGTTTGGATTTGGACCGATACCCGGGCTCGGCGCCATTGGCACCGGATATGCAAGCGCGATTGTCTACACAGCTATGTGGCTTGGGATGATGATCTTTACTGGGGCTTTTAAACCCTACAAACGGTTTGCCATCTTTAGCACCTTTCGATTACCCGATCCAAAGTCCATCAAAGAGATGCTTTCATTAGGTGTCCCCATTGGGGTTAGTGGTTCTCTTGAAGTGACGATGTTTGCCCTTGTCAGTTTAATGATGGGGACGCTGGGCACCATCGCTGTTGCCTCACACCAAGTCGCAATCAATTTTGCGTCCCTCACCTTTATGATTCCTTTTGGTCTGTCGATTGCTCAAACAGCCCGAATTGGTCAATCGATGGGTCGAGGTCAGGTGCGAGAAGCTCGATTTAGAGGGTGGATGGGTGTGGTGGTAAGCACCTCATGTATGGCGGTGTTTGCCATGATCATGCTTCTGTTTCCCGAGTGGATTATCGCCATTTACACCGATGACCCCGACGTGGTAGAGGGTGCACTAAAGCTTCTGGGCATTGCGGCTATTTTCCAATTGTCCGATGGGGTACAGATTAGTGCGATTGGAGCGCTAAGAGGTATGAAAGACACACAAATACCCATGGTCTTTAACCTGATTGCGTATGGATTAACGGGAATCCCATTGAGCATCTACCTTGGCATTACCCTAGGATACGGAGGGCAAGGGATGTGGACAGGGCTTGTGATTGGCTTAACCGTTGCGGCTATTGTCCATGTCACACGCTTTCATCATCTCACGATGGTGACCATGCGCAAGAAAGATGCCAGCATGGCGTAGGAAAAAAGGCGATATTAGGCCCCATTCACCTATAATTCAATCCTCAACGGAGAAAACATATGAAAACGGGTCTTGTAATTATTGATATGCTAAATGATTTTCAGGACGGTGTCCTTGGGAATTCTGCCGCCCATGACATCGTCAAACCTATTCAACAACTCATTGAAAAAGCTCGCAAAGATGATGATTGGGTGGTGATTTATGGCAATGATGCTCACAAACCAGGCGATTTGGAGTTTAAAGTCTTTGGAGAGCATGCTGTGGCAGGCACAAAAGCAGCGGAGGTGATAGACGACCTAGCACCCGCCGAAGGGGATGAGATTATCAACAAGAGATATTATTCTGTCTTCACTGAAACCGATATGGATTCCGTTTGTAAAGTCTATGGACTGCAAAGATTGGTCATTGTGGGTCAACACACGGATTGCTGTGTGAGGCACTCGACCTATGATGCGTTTGTACGAGGACTTGACGTGGTCGTTCCTTCTGATGCAACCACGGTGTTTGAGCCTTTATCAGATGTGCCCGTGGAGGTGCGCAAACAAGCTGCACTAGATTATCTAAAGGGAATCTATGGCGCAGAGATTACCACTACCGCTGAGCTACTGGGATAATTCCGTAGGGGTGCGCATTCCGTAGGGGTGCTCCTGCGTGGAGGTACGCTTCAACGATGGGTACCTTCTCTTGACTTCCTACGCCTCTGCTGCGACGTCACGTAATACTTTATGCAGGATACCTCCGTTGCGATAGTACTCAATCTCTACGGGGGTATCGATGCGACAAAGCGTTTCAAAGGAGGTTGTTTTTCCACCCGGATGAACGGCGTCTACCTTGACCATAGATCGAGGGGTTAACGACTCATCCACATGAATTGTAAACGTTTCTGACCCATCAAGACCCAGAGCGTCGGAAGATTCTCCTTCGGCAAATTGTAGCGGAAGGACGCCCATACCCACAAGATTTGACCGGTGAATACGCTCAAATGAGGTCGCAATGACCGCTTTGACGCCAAGCAACAGCGTCCCTTTCGCAGCCCAATCTCGAGACGAACCTGTTCCATATTCTGTCCCTGCCAGTGCAATCAAAGGTGTTCCCGCCTCCTGATACTTCATAGAGGCCTCATAAATGGATGTTACATCCCCTGTTGGATGGTATGTGGTATATCCTCCCTCCTGTCCTTGGCCCAAACGATTTTTGAACCGGACATTGGCAAACGTACCCCTTGTCATTACGCGGTCATTTCCACGACGCGATCCATAGGAATTGAATTCAGATACTGGAACCCCCGCTTCCGTGAGATACTGTCCCGCTGGGCTATCGGTTTTGATGTTTCCGGCAGGTGAAATATGATCGGTGGTGATGGAGTCCCCCGCATGAACCAACACTTTGGCCCCTTCAATCGGTGTAATGGGATTGACCTCCTGCGTCAAACCTGTAAAAAATGGGGGCTCCTGTATATAGGTAGACTCCTCCTTCCATTCATAAATCTGCCCACCCGTCACTGGAATCGTATCCCAAGCCTCAGAGTCAAAGACATCGGCATAGAGTCGATGGAATACATCTGGTCGAATAGCCTCGTCCATCATTTCCCTAATTTCAGCAGAGGAAGGCCATAGATCTTTCAAGTAGACATCGTTGCCATCTTTGTCTTGCCCCAATGGCTCGTGCTCCAAATCGATATCCACTCGCCCTGCAATGGCGTAGGCTACCACAAGCGGTGGTGAGGCTAGGAAATTTGCTTTGACCCATGGGTGAATACGCCCCTCAAAATTCCGGTTGCCAGAAAGGACGCCCGCAACCACTAGGTCACCTTCTCGAATGGCCGCCTCAACTGGCGCTGGCAAAGGACCTGAGTTTCCAATACAGGTCGTACAGCCATACCCCACAAGATTAAATCCAAGTTGATCCAAGTACGGCGTAAGACCCGCTTCGTCTAAGTAATCGGTCACCACGCGGGATCCAGGAGCAAGCGATGTTTTGACATATGATGGCACCTTTAATCCTTTTTCAACAGCATGTTTAGCTACCAGTCCAGCCCCCAGCATCACCGATGGATTGGATGTATTAGTACAACTTGTGATCGCTGCAATCACCACATCCCCATGCTTAAGCTCTTGAGTTGTTCCGTTTTTGATGATTCCTTTGCTTGCGAGCTTCTCTTGTGTGAGGTTGAAGCCCATCGTTTGATCATCACTGGTCAATGAATTTTGGAAGGTCTCTTTGAGATGGGATAATACAATACGATCCTGTGGGCGCTTTGGCCCTGCCAACGATGTTTGTACTGTCCCGAGGTCAAGCTCAAGAGTCTCGGTAAAGATAGGATCTGGAGTATCATCGGTACGGTATAATCCTTGTGCTTTCATATACTCACGTACCAACTCTGTGTTTTGACTGTCACGTCCTGTCCGCTCCATGTAACGAATGGTCTCATCATCCACAGGGAAGAAACCCATCGTTGCACCATATTCAGGTGCCATATTTGCGATCGTGGCGCGGTCAGGAAGAGACATAGAGCTGAGTCCCGAGCCATAGAACTCCACAAATTTTCCTACTACCCCATGGCGTCGTAGCATTTGGGTGATGGTGAGTGTTAGATCGGTCGCAGTGATTCCCTCTTTTAATGAACCGGTCAATTTGACGCCGATCACTTCTGGGACAAGCATGTAAATAGGTTGTCCAAGCATCGCTGCTTCTGCTTCAATTCCTCCCACACCCCAACCAAGAACCCCTAAGCCATTAATCATAGTCGTGTGAGAGTCTGTCCCAACTAATGTGTCAGGATACGCAACGGTGCCGTCTTTCCCCTCTTTGGTAAACACCCCTTTGGCCAAAAATTCGAGGTTCACCTGGTGCACAATGCCACGTCCAGGAGGGACCACACGGAAATTCTTAAACGCTTTTTGCCCCCATTTCAGAAACTCATATCGCTCACGGTTACGCTCCATTTCACGCTCCACATTATGCATGAGAGCATATTCTTGACCAAACGTGTCGACCTGCACAGAGTGATCAATCACCAAATCAACAGGGACTTTGGGGTTGATTTTTTCTGGGTCACCTCCCATGCGCTCAAGTGCAGATCGTAGGGCTGCTAAATCGACCACAGCAGGAACGCCCGTAAAATCTTGAAGGACCACTCGCGACGGCTTAAAAGGAATCTCTCCTTGGGGAGAGGACGCATTGTAGGTTGCCAGTCTGCGAACATCCTCTTCGGTCACTTCAAACCCATCGAGCTCCCTAAGCACCGCTTCCAGAAGTACTTTGATTGAAAACGGCAATCTATCAACTTGACCAAACCCATGCTCTTTGAGCGCAGGCACGCTGTAGTAAAGCGATCCTGATAAGGGGAGAGTTTGAATGACAGATGGAAAAGGGTGTGTCGTAGACATATGATTAGCTTAAATCCCGATGATAGAGAGTAGAGCAATGCGCGTAATGCCTTTGCTCTAAAGAGCCTGAAAAATAAGAGAATTCAAGGAGCTCTGCACCCGAAGACTTTGACGAAACTTCACTGTTGATGTTTCCCACAAAAACGCCTACTTTATTGGGCTAGCTTCAAAAGCTACAGACTTCGAACTTAAAGCCTTGTGTCAGTGAATACTACGTCAAACAAAACGTTTTCGGCAAAGCCGACAGACATCCAGAAAGAGTGGGTTATTGTGGATGCAGCTGAGAAACCATTAGGAAGAGTTTCAACAGAAATCGCTTCGATTCTCAAAGGAAAAAACAAGCCTGAATATACCCCACATATGGATACTGGGGATAATGTGGTTGTGATTAATGCGGAGAAAGTTGTTCTGACTGGAAACAAGCTTACACAAAAAGAGTATTTCCATCACACTGGGTATCCAGGAGGTGATCGCTTTACAAAAGCATCAGACTTGATGGAAAAAGATCCGGCTAAAGTTATCCTTAAAGCTGTCAAAGGCATGCTCCCCAAAAACCGTTTAGGGCGCAAGCTTATGACCAACGTTCGTGTTTATGCAGGAAGTGTGCATCCGCATACTGCACAGCAACCCAAGAAAGTTGAAAATTAATTTCTGAATGGAACAGCAATCATTCGTCGGTAGACGTAAGACCTCCACAGCCCGCCTCTACATCAAAGATGGCAAAGGCTCTATTGTCATTAATGGCAAATCACCTGAAGAGTATTTATTGACCCAAGCCAATGTGAACGTGGCCCTATTGCCGCTTCGTTTGACTGAGACTGAAGGCAAATATGAGATTAAAGTGAATGTCAAAGGTGGAGGTGTTAGTAGTCAAGCCGGTGCCATTCAGCATGCGCTTGCACGTGCGATCGATAAAGTCACCGATGGCGAGTTTCACACACAGCTTAAGCAAAAAGAACTTTTAACACGTGATGATCGTATGGTCGAGCGGAAAAAATACGGGCAGCCAAAAGCGCGTAAACGTTTCCAGTTCTCCAAACGATAATCAACCAAACCACACATACTTGGTGACTGCGTGCTGGGTGCCTGAGCAAATGCTTGGGTTAGCACAATGGATGACCCAAGTAGAGGCATAACTCAAAACCAACATACTATGCAAAAGCACGCGTCAGTCGACGAATTACTCAAGTCCGGAGCCCATTTCGGACACCTTACCCGCCGCTGGAATCCAAAAATGAAGGAATTTATCTTCATGCAGCGCAATGGGATTCACATTATTGACCTCAAAAAGACCGAAGCATTTTTGAAAGATGCTTTAGAGCAAGTCAAGAACCTTACCGCTTCTGGCAAGACCATTTTATTTGTTGGAACAAAAAAGCAGTCCCGCGAGATTATCAAAACAGAAGCAATTCGTTGCGGCATGCCCTTTGTGACAAACCGCTGGTTGGGTGGAATGTTGACAAACTTTGAGACGGTCAAGCGAAGCATCGGACGCATGCAGGATATTGAAGCACAGCGTAATGACGGCACGTTTGAGAACTTGACGAAAAAAGAGCGCCTTATGCGTGAGCGTGAGTATACGAAGTTGGAAGCGACCCTTGGTGGAATCGCAACCATGAATCGTGTTCCAGGTGCAGTTTTTGTGGTCGATACCGTCAAAGAAAGCATTGCTGTGAATGAGGCCGTTAAGTTAAATATCCCCATCATTGCGTTGGCCGATACCAACAGTGATCCGGATATCCCTGACTTTATCATTCCTTGTAATGATGACTCAGCTAGAACGATTCAGTTAATCACCTCAAATATCGCAGATGCGATTCTCGAAGGCATGGCCGAACGTCAAGCTCGCGAAGAAGAGGAATTAGCCGAACAGTCATTACTTGAGAGCCAAGGCAAGGCTGAAATTGAAGCCAAGGAATCTCCTGCTGCCAAGACTCGCAAGCGTCGCACGCGCAAGCCTGAAGGAAACAAGGGACCTGCAAAAGCGACTGCTACGGCAAAACCAGAGTCTGCGACACAGGCTGGTGCAAAAGAGGCTCCAGAAACAGAGGCTAAAGCAGCGCCAACGAGCAAAGACGCTGGCAACGATTCATCGAAAGAAGCGTAACTTACGCTCACAAAATAATTTGAACCCGATACGAAGAACAAACTCATGAGTATTTCTGCAAAAGACGTAGCCAAATTGCGCGAAATGACCGGCGCTGGCATGATGGATTGTAAAAAAGCCCTCACCGAAACCAATGGTGACATGGATGCGGCTGTAGAATTTCTACGCAAAAAGGGACAGCAAGTCTCCGAAAAGCGTGCAGATCGTGAAGCGAATCAAGGCCTCATCATGATTCACATCTCTGATGATCACAAAGCAGCTGCAGCCATCGAGATCAATTGTGAAACCGATTTTGTGGCTCGCAACGATGACTTCCAGCAAAAAGCGCAAGCATTCCTTGAAACTGCGTTTAACGAGAAGGTTTCTAGCTCAGATGACCTTCTAACCAAAGCCTTTGACGGTCGGACCGTCGCAGACGCGCTCACCGACATGACGGGTGCAATTGGAGAAAAAATCCAGATCTCACGTGCAATCTATGCAACAACGGATGGAGGGTTTATCGATTATATCCACCCCGGAGCCCAGCTAGGTGTCCTTGCAGAATTTGATGGATCAATAACCAATGTAGATGTGGCGCGTGATGTAGCCATGCAGGTTGCTGCCATGAATCCTATTTCGGTCAATCGCGATAGCGTGGATGGCGATGTCATTCAAAAAGAACTTGAGATCGCGAAGGAGCAGCTGATTAACGAAGGTAAGCCAGCTGAGATTGCTGAGAAAGCTGCCCAAGGAAAACTTCGTCGCTTCTATGAGGAGCGTGTACTCTTGGAGCAAAAGTTTGTAAAGGATAATGGCATTAGTGTCAAAGAATACCTTGAGCAAAACGGCACTCCACTTGTCACAAAATTCCATCGACTACAACTCGGAGAAACAAACGAGGCGTAATCAACTGTCACTTTAGGCTACCTTGATTTTTCATGGTAGCCTTTTTTTTGTCTATCATACAACTATGAAATACAAGCGCATCCTCCTCAAATTGAGTGGTGAAGCACTCCTGGGTGAACAAGGTCACGGCATCGACAGCGAGGTCCTTGCTCGGTTTTCAAAAGATATTAGAGAAGCCCATCTGCAGGGTATAGAAATTAGTATTGTCATTGGCGGTGGGAACATTTTTCGTGGAGTGAAAGGTGCAACACAGGGGATGGACCGAGTCCAAGGGGATTACATGGGTATGCTCGCAACACTCATCAACGCGATGGCCTTACAAGACGCACTAGAGCGCCTTGATGTACAAACACGATTGATGTCTGCCATTCGCATGGAGGAGATTGCAGAGCCCTATATTCGACGCAGAGCCATTCGTCATCTTGAGAAGGGACGCGTGGTTATCTTTGGCGCAGGAACAGGCAATCCCTACTTCACCACCGACACCGCGGCCTCCTTGAGAGCCATCGAAATCGAAGCAGATGTGATATTGAAAGGGACACGAGTGGATGGCATTTATAGTGCTGATCCTGAGAAGGATGACAGTGCCAAAAAATATGAGACCATCTCAGGGGATCAAGTCTTGCAAGATCGTCTATCAGTTATGGACCTGACGGCATTAACCTTGTGTCGGGATAATCAAACCCCGATTGTGGTGTTTAATATGAACAAAGAAGGAAACTTACTTCGAGTCCTGAAGGGAGACTCAGAAGTTGGCTCAACGGTAACGTGGGCAGAGTAAGTAGCAGTGGATGTTGCTCGCTGCTATGTATGCAATACGATCCTCGACGGATGTAAATTAAGGTGATCATTATGCAATTTGAAGAGTTACAAGAGATCATTGACATGGCAAACCTCAATATGGAGGAAGCTGTAGACTATTGTAAAAAGGAGTTCTCTCATATTCGTGCTGGCAAAGCGAGCCCTTCATTGCTCGATACCATCAAAGTGGAGTATTATGGCGCCCAAACACCCTTGCAGCAGCTTGCCAATGTGAGTGCGCCAGAAGCCCGTCTACTTGTGGTTCAGCCCTATGATAAGTCGGTGATTCCCGATATCGAAAAAGCGATTCAATCCTCTTCTCTAGGGCTTAATCCTAACAACGACGGGGAAATGATTCGGATTCCATTTCCCATGCTAACGGAAGAGCGTCGTCGAGAGTTGGTGAAACTTGCCAAAGATGTGGCCGAACAGTGTCGTGTGAGTATCCGAAATGCCCGTCGAGATGCCAATGAGCAAATTAAAAAGACGGTCGCAGATGCATCGCTACCCGAAAACGCTAAGTTTGACGGTGAAGCAGAAGTCCAAAAATTAACCGATAGCTTCACGGCAACCGTTGACTCTCTTCTAGAGGCCAAGGAGACGGATATTATGACGGTATAAGGTCATGCGAATTGCCCAGGATCAGGCCCAGTTGCCACGATGTTAATCTCTACGCTAGAACTCCAAGGATTTAAGAGTTTTGCCCAGAAAACCAGGGTGCAATTTGACACGGGGATTACCGCGATTGTTGGGCCCAATGGGTGTGGTAAATCGAATATTGTCGATGCCCTTCGTTGGGTCTTGGGGGAGCAGCGTGCCTCGATGTTGCGTTCGAGTAACATGAATGATGTCGTATTTAATGGCACAGCCTCACGCAAGTCTCTCGGAATGGCAGAGGTTTCACTGACGCTACTCAACAATAAAGGCGTCTTGCCGACGGAGTACTCTGATGTAACCATTACCCGTCGTCTCTACCGATCGGGGCAGAGTGAATACCTGCTGAATAATCAGTCGGTTCGTCTGAAGGATATTATGAATCTTTTTATGGATACCGGAATGGGCGCCGATGCCTACTCGGTGATTGAGCTCAAGATGGTGGAAGAGATTTTGAGCGATAAAAACCAAGAAAGACGTCGGTTGTTTGAGGAAGCTGCTGGCATCACTCGCTACAAAGATCGACGGAAACAAACTCGCCGACGGCTCGATGAGACGTTGGCAGACTTGCAAAGAGTCGAGGATATTCTCCGTGAGGTTCAAAAAAATGTTCGTTCGTTAGAGCTGCAGTCACAAAGGGCGATGAAGTCGAAGGAATGGGCGTTGAGCCTGGAGCGCCTGGATCAACAATTGCACCGTTTTGAGGTGGAGAAGTTGGATGCTGAGCTGGGTCCGTTGCGTGAGGCGATTGGCGAACTGGAACGGGAAAAGGGAAAGATCCAGGCATCACTGGGCGAGCTGGAGGCAAAGGAGGCGGACGGGCAACAGCATGTGATCAAAGCGGAGCAAGCGGAAACAAAGGCTGTTCAAGCGACCCGCCAGGTGGAGCAGCAATTGCAAGAACTACAGAGTGCGATCGCTGTGGCCAAAGAGAAAGTGATTGCCGAACAGTCTTTAATTAAGCAGTATGAGGAGGATGTCAAGCAAAGTACAGCAGACATTGAGACGTTAAAGAAAGTGAAGGAGAGCTCTGAAGCCGCTATCAGCGAGCTCGATAAAGAGCTTACCGGGTCTTCGGAAGAGCTTGAGGCCTCCCGAGAAGCGTTTCGGGTGGTACAGCAATCATACTCTCAGACGCGGACGGCGGTCATGGAGGCTGAGATTGCATTAAGTCGTTTAGAAAATGATCTCCGCGACATTCAGAACGCTCGAGTCCGACTCGAATCGAAACTTGAGAGTGCTACGGGAGATCAAGACCGTGTCAACGAAGAGCTTAATCAGACTCAAGCCCAGGCATCACAATTACAAAAAGAGATTGGCAGCCGCCAAAAAGAGGCTAATGATGCCGCCAAAGATGTGGAAAAAGCAAAGGCAGCGTATCATAAAGCCCAAAAGGATCGGAACGCTGCGTCTGAGGCTCTAGCTGAGGCCCGCAATCGTATGCAACAAGCAACGTCAGAGCACACTGCATTAGAGAAGCAAAAAGAGCTCTATCAATCTCTTGCCGAATCGCGAGAGCAAGATCCTCAAAGCGTAACAGAGTTATTCGATTCTTGGCCTGCTGCTCCAAACTCCATGAGGACGCTGTCTGACGTTTTTCAAACCGATCCAGAGCACGCCCCTGCTCTGGCAGCAGCGCTTGGAGCATTACAATTTGCTGTTCTACTGCCCAATGCAGATGCCATTAACGAGGCTATTTCCTTTCTTGATTCAACACAAAAAGGACGTGCACACTTTATCGATGAATCAGCGCTAAAGGCTCTTCCTAAGTCAAAAGTACATGCATCCTCTGTAGCTCATCATGTTAGGTGCGAAACCACGTTGATGCCTTTAGTGGAGTTTCTGCTTGGCCAGGTTTTAGTTGCGCCAACACTCAAAGAGGCCAAAAACTTGGGTCATGAGGGTTGGGTTGTCACGCATCAGGGTGAGCGATTGTATGGAAACGTCGCAGTGGAGGCTGGGTCTTCTGATGCGTCGAGCACTTCTGGTCTTCGGCTTGGACTTGCAGAAACACTCCAACGGTTAGATAAAGAGATCAAAGCTCAAGAAGATGTGCTACACAAAGCGAATCAAGCCGTTGAACAAGCACAAACATCACTCGAGTCCTTTGCACTTGATACACTTGAGCACGCTTACCAGAAAGCTCAAGAGGCCTCAAATACCCACCAACGAGAGCTTCACAGTCTTACCCAGAGATACCAGTGGGTGCAGCGTCGTCAAAAGGAATTGGAAGAGCAACAATCTCAATTAAGTACGAGAGAAGATGCCTCCCAAACTGAATTAACGGACCTTGAACCGAAACAAACGTCTCTTGAAACATCGATTCAGAATCAGCGAAGCCAATTAGATTCTTTAAAAAGCACGCTTGAAGAGCTCGACAAAGAGCGATCCGTTCAGCAAAATCGATTTAATAATGCGCAACTCCGTCACAATGATGTGAAAAATAGAGGGGAGACGGTCGAAAATGACCGACGGCGAGCCACAGATAATATCCAGACGTACACTCTACGATTGGAGGAACGTAAAAAAACCATTGCCCAAAGCACACGCACCATCGAGGAACTACAGTCCACGATGGCACAACACGCCAAGCGGGTGGATGCGCTCACCCAAGATCTTGCCACTGCACAAAAGCACCAACAAGCATGTGAAAAAGCATCCGCTGAAGCTCGCGGATCCATGAATGCGCTTGATACGGAACTACGCGACCTGCGAAAACGCAAAGAGAACAACACCGAATTACTTCATCTCCAACAGTTGATGCTGGAGAAAAAAGAGTTTACGCGCAAGAGCTTTACTGATCATATTTGGGAAACCTACAGCCTCGTAATGGATCAATTGGAGGTCGAGGTTCCTGAGGATTTTGACCCCGACGAAGCGCGCAAGAACATCGCGGATCTGCGTCAAAAACTGCATCGCGCTGGGGATATTAATCCGCTGGCAGTCGAAGAATTTGAGCAGGAGAAGGAGCGCCTAGAATTTATGGAAGGGCAAATTTCGGATCTTCAGCAAGCGGAAAAAGAGCTAACCCAGACCATCGAAGACATTAATAAGGAAGCAACCGAACGCTTTCAAAAGGTGTTTAGTGAGATTCGGGAGAACTTTAAGCGTGTGTTTGCCACCTTATTCAAGGAAAGTGACACCTGTGATTTGTTATTAGATGAAGAAGCTGACGACCCGTTGGAAGCTAAAATTCACATTCTTGCTAATCCTTCAGGCAAACGACCTTCGGGGATTAGCCAATTGTCAGGTGGAGAAAAAACGCTGACAGCCATTGCGTTGTTATTTGCAATATACCAGGTTAAACCCTCCCCCTTTTGTGTGTTAGATGAGGTAGATGCCACCTTGGATGACGCCAACATTGAGCGATTCTCCTCGATGATTCGCAGTTTTGCCGATGAAACGCAGTTCATCATCATCACGCATAACAAAAAAACGATGGCGAAGGCTGAGATGATGTATGGGGTGACGATGCCTGAAACAGGTGTGAGTCGATTGGTGGGGGTGCAACTTGGGGATATGGATGCGTAGCCCACGGTTGGACTACGTGCGCTGGATGACAACTGTAGAAATATAGCATGGCCAGAAAGACGTTTGACATACCCTCGATGTACCACGCTTCGATCATTAAGACGATCAAGGAT
>JAQCBZ010000022.1 GCA_027621355.1 Bacteroidota bacterium
GATTTGGATGTATTATAGACGAGCAAGTGGCTCGATTGCACAGCGATCTCTTAGCAGATCTCACCCAACATCCACAGTGTTTGGGGGCCTTTACAGTCCCCTCGGGCGAGGCTTCTAAATCGGTGGAACAATGGCAAAGGCTCTCAAGTGAGCTATTGGAGAGTGGATTAAAGAGAAGTGATTCACTGATGATTCTTGGTGGGGGTGTGACGGGTGACTTGGGTGGTTTTGTCGCTTCTACACTCATGCGAGGGGTTCTCACTCTACAAGTGCCCACCACACTACTAGCCATGGTGGACAGTGCAATCGGTGGAAAAACCGGACTCAACCATGCCAAAGGAAAAAACCTTCTAGGAACCTTCTCCAAGGCTGATGCAGTCCTATTTGATATGGACTTTCTGTCCACATTACCTCGTGAAGAGTGGGTAAACGGTACTGGCGAGATCCTTAAATATGGGTTTATCGCTGATCCAACGCTCTTGGAAGAGCTCTCTTCAAGCGCAGTCATGGAGTTAGACGCCAACACACAGCGCCTAATGATCCAACGCTGTGCAGATATCAAAGCTATGATTGTGGCAAGGGATTATCGGGAATCAGGCCAGCGAATGTTTCTCAACTTCGGCCATACCTTTGCCCACGCATTAGAACAAGTTGCTGGCTATGGGACTCTTGCTCATGGACTCGCAGTCATGCTGGGAATGAAAGCGGCGATTTGGCTCTCCAACAAGCGAGGAGCCTCGATTCAAGATGACGTAATCACACGCCATCTCCCTGATTCTGTACAGGAGGTGCTAGCCCCCATGCGAGACTCCATGGACGAGACACTGGAAGCCTTGATTGCAGCCATGGATGCAGATAAAAAAGCCACCTCCTCTGGTTTGCGATTGATTCTATTGGACGCAGTAGCTCAACCTGTTGTGGTTGACAATCCGACAAAGGACGAACTCATTAGTGCGTGGACACATGCCTTGGCGTAACCTTTTGGAGCAATTTGGCGGTCTTCTCTTGCGACTCTGGCGATGGTTGAATCGCTCCTTTGGAGGCTTGCTCATAGCTGCAATTCTACTCCTCTCATTTTCGTTGCTTGTGTTGCAAATCCCGGCAGTGAAACAGGCTGTCGTGCAACGCCTTGTGAATCAATCTCTTCAAAACACAACAATCCAAGCAACCATTGGGGAAGTGGGTGGTTTTTTCCCCATCCAAATTACCCTTGAAGATGTCGATGCCAGCCTTGAGGCTGTAGGGGCTATTTCCTTGAGCCAACTGGATGTTCAATTTCAACCCTTCCCACTACTTTTTGGACGCACCTCCATTTCTTCCCTTCGCATTGACTCGCTGGCTACCCAAGTCAATATTCCAGCGTGGCAAGAGTGGCTGACCTCACAACCTGCTTCGAGTCCTTTTTCGGGTTCACTTTCTGTACCAAATCTAGAGTTAATGCATGGCTCGTTTGAAATCGCCGATGCTCAGCAATCACGCACCATCAGAGATGTAGCCCTTCTAGGGAGTATCGAATCGAATCCCACGGTTCAAATCATCTCCATTGAGTCTTTGCAATTCGTCTTGCCTCAGCAATCTGAGAGCCCTTTTATCACCTCAGGTCAATGGTATCGGGATGAAGAGCGTACGGAGCTCAACCAAGTTGAGATACAGCACCCACAACTCCAATTTGAGGGTGAGATGGCCATCAATGTACCTCGCATTACCTCAATTAAAGATGTTTGGCAAGGTTTTCTCTCGGGAGAGACTCAAGGAGTCGTTCGATGGAGCCCTTCCACCTTCGATATGGAGCTTTTCCCTTCTATTCAAACACCTTGGGCTAAAGCTTTTTCTTCGTTGACTACGCAAGGCTCGTTGGAAAAAATGGAGGGGCAATGGGTGATCCAAGACCTTCAACTCTACACCCAAGAAAGCTCGTTGTCGGTTTCGGGTCGGTTTCCTGCTCTGTGGTTCGAGACCTCACCATTGAACGCTCCGCAAAGCATCACGACCTCTCCATGGGAGTTGACTATTGAATCAGCTCGTCTCAGTAAACAAGAGCTCCAGTACCAACCTGAGCTTTTTGGCCTTGCCGCCATCTTGGGTGATGTCGCTTTGGCATCTGAAATAACACAACAAAATGGGGCTTTCACTTGGAGTTTGGAGCTGAATGATCCAAACGGATCTAGCACCTATGCATCATCGGGGGCTCTCCAAGGGAGTGCAGATGGATTGTATCTCACATCACTGGAAGCAGAATTCACCTTTGATGAGTTCACTAGAGAGCTCTCCGCCTTGCTTGGCGAGCTCCCCGCCATTCCAGGATTTATACGTGAAGGGGATGATCGATTTGGGGTAGAATTAACCGGTCAAGGGACGCTGAAAATAGATTCCACGACGCTGTGGACCCTTCAAAACTCGGAGATTGTATGGTTTCCTACGCCTCCTACACTAGCCACCACCTACCGTGCCACAGATGGCCAAATTGGACGATTTGGATCAGATCGACTCGATCTCTCCGTCTCTTGGTCACCCGATTCACTAGCTGGGCATCAGCTAGCCTACACGCTCGGGCTGGAAGGGATTGGTCTCAAAGCCCAATCTAAAGGCACGCTTTCCGACCCAATGTGGCGCACACACAATACGCCATCGAGTGCTTCACCTTCCGTTTGGGAGCAAACCACGACATTTTCTCAATGGACAGGGTCTGTTTTAGAGCCCCTACGTTTTACAACATCCACCGATTTAGCGTTCACTCTCTCCAGCACCATAGCCTCTGATTGGCGTGCTCAGGGGCGTGCAGATTTCGAATTAAATATGGGTGAGGGTGTCTTTTTAGGAACCTCCATCGTTCCGTTCGACGCCACACTCACTAAATCAGAGGATGCCCTGGTTCTTTCGAGCGATGCGTTGGAAGCTGCCATTTTGGGCGATATCCGTGGGGAGTCCATCGTAGAGCTTGTCTTGTTGATCGGCTCTTCCTTGGGCCAACAATTTGCCCATCTTTATCAATTTGAGGCGTTTCAAGTGGCTCAGAATAAACCCACATGGGCCAAAGCTGTCTCGCAAGAGCAATTTGCCTTTGATGTGGCGATGAAAAATGGTGCCATTGTAGCACCATGGATTGGACTGGAACGATTGGAGACTCAAGGCTCCATCACTGGCTCAGTAGAAAAAAATGGACTCAATCTACACATCCAAGCGACGGCACAAGATCCACGAGTTGTACTCCAAAATGTCCTTTTAACGGGTCTTGAAAGCACGTTGGATGCGTCGTGGCGTCTTGATGAACCATGGACTCAATCGGGTAAAGCGGATTGGACTCTTCAGACAACCACCCTCCAGTCTCGACTTGGAACCCTCTCCAATCCCCGTTGGACAGCCTCCATTCATGGCCAAGAAACGAGTCTTTCTTTACGATCAGAATCCACCAATGAAGGCCTCAAAACAACTCTCCTTGCCTCTGCAAAGCGCAATCCATCCACGTTGGAGATTCAACTTGACGCCCTAGAGCTTGGACGAAGCGCATACCAATGGGCGTTACAAGCACCAAGCCTTTGGATCTATACTCAGGACGATTCATGGCAATTTTCTCCTACCACGTTCATCTCTGGAGTGCAAGAAATAAGCCTACAGGGTACTTACTCAAATAACCCTTTGGACGCCTTCACGCTATCCTTTCAAAACACGGATCTTGGAGATGCCTTGCAATTTGTGGAGAGTCGATTGTTGTGGGATGCCACCCTAAATGGATCCCTTACCATAAGGCAACTTGGCTCCACGACCACCCTTCAAGGGGGACTTGTGGGAACGGAGGCAACCTTAAATGAGCGGTACATTGGGGATCTACGGCTTGAAAGCCGATTAGACAGTACTTCTAACCGTTTTTTGGTGCAGGCTTCACTTGAGGATTCGTTACGAGAAGCCTTTGATATTCAAATCCAAGGCTCTTTGGCTAATCCCCTCAACCCACTCCCCGACCCAACTCAACTCGATCTTCAAGCAGATATTCAACGCCTTGACGTATGGCTTTTGGAAGAACTCATTCCAAATGTTATTGCCCAAAGCCGTGGTCAAGTTCAAGGGGAGGCGAGGTTCCAGCAGATTCAGGGTCAAACGGAATTTACTGGCTTGGTCGAGTTTCAAAACACACAACTCATCCCCAATTTTTTGAATACTCAACTCTCCGTTGACGGGATAATGCGATACGATCTACTTGATGGCTTTACACTCGACAGTCTTTTTGTCAAGGATTCTCGAGGAGGAACAGGTATTCTGAACGGGACTCTTGGCGTGACCTCCTTGAATCCCAAAGCCACAATTCCATTCAATCTGAGCCTTGATGCCGCCTCTTTGCATCTACTGAATAACCCATTTGATCCTGATATTCCCTTTTTCTCTTCAATTACTGGGTCAGGGCGTGTGGAGCTAACAGGTACCCAAGATGCCCCTGTAATCTCCACTCCACAATCGGTCGAACTTGCACAAAACTCGGCAATTTCCATCCCTATTTTGGATGTCACAAATGTCGACAACAATACACGATTCATTCGATTTGTCGATAAAATCCCCGCATTGGGAGAGCCCCTGAGCAGTGAAAGAGTCCGAAATACAGCGCCAGGCGCCCTTATTCCTATTCAGGGAGACTCTCTCATCGTGTCCGAGCTCTCCAGACTCTCGGCAACGACGACCTCTTTTCAGGACTTATTTACCTTGGACTTGCAATTTCGAGCACCGAATCCCGTCCAAGCTGAGCTCATTTTTGACCAAGTCACCAACGATCAAATTCGTGCACAAGGGACAGGAGATTTACGCCTCACCCTTCAGGATGGGGACCTCAGTGTCTTTGGAGCTATGAATATCGTTTCAGGACAGTATAATTTTGTAAGTGGCGATGTACTGAGTAGACAATTTCAGCTTCAAGAGGGTGGGTCTATATCATGGGATGGCGATCCTTACGACGCCGAGTTAGAGGTGAGTGCGGTGTATCGCGCCAGACCCTCGCTTGCCTCCTTGGGCTCGCCGGCCGGGTCAGCCACAGAATCATCTCTAGGGCAACGGTTTCCCATTGAGCTCGTTCTCGATATTTTTGGCCCACTTACAGAGGTTCAAAATGAATTTTTCTTTCAACTACCCTCTGAACTTGGTGGATTTTCCGATCCCACACTCTCCACTCGAATCCAAAGTCTCAATCAAAACGACGAACAAAAGCTAGTGCAAGCCTTTAGTCTGTTGCTCACCGGTAACTTCATTGCCTCAGGCCAAACCACGTTTGAAGATGCCTCCGCTTTTCAGGGGGTCACGGGGTCTGCTGTGCTTATCAACCCATTTGTGTCACAACAACTCATCAGTCCGTTGTTATCCAATCAGATTAATGCGCTGTTCAGTGAAAACGTCACCTTCGATGTGGATGTGAATATAGATGCCTACAACGAAGTGGAATTGGGTGTAGCCCTGCGACTCTATAATGACCGTCTTGTGTTGCGTCGTGAAGGTCAAATCACTGGGAATCAAAGCTCCATAGGAGATTTAGGAGCTGAATATCGAATCAATCAATTACTCTCCTTGTCTGCCTTCCATCGACAAGATCCAACGTTTGTTCAAGCCACAGGTTCTCAGGGCTCTGGAAGCAGCGCCGGTGAAACCCAGGTCATGAATGGAGTGGGGCTTCAAGCTCGTACTGAATTTCATACGTGGCGAGAACTCTTCGCACGAGTCTCCCGTGGATTTTCTACCTTGAAGTGGTGGGATTAACCACGAATCATGTGGCGAAGAACCCACATAAAGCAATCTTATGAGACGATCCATACAAGAGATAGAACGGGAGATCGAACAACTCCTTCAGGATGCACCCAAAGCGGTGATTCCCAAAAAATTATTCGAAAACATCCTTAGCCTGAACACTAAACGGGGTAAACGTGAGCTCAACCAAGCTCTGCGATCTCTTGAAGTTCAAGGCAAAATTTTGGTCCAACCTGGAAACCTGGTTCAGCTCAAAGGGAAAGGGAAAGGAGCGAGCAAAGGAGCGGCCGGAAGTGCGAGCAGTGCTGGCAACTATGCGAGCAAAAGCACGGCGAAAAACACGCCCAGCAATTCGCCCAAAAGAGCAAGCAAATCCACTTCAAAACCTTCGCGTGAAACGTCCAAACCTGCAAGCGCACAAGAATCCAAGCGCACCTACGACGAACACGATCTAGAAAATATTGGCACCGTTGACATTAGCGCTCGAGGAGATGGGTATGTTGCACTACCAGGATACGACGAAGATATCCGTATCCCCAAAAAGCACATGGGAACCGCGCTTCAAGGGGACCAGGTCTTGGTGTCGATCGACTCTCGTGACAAACGTCAGCGTCGTATTTCTGGACGAATCGACCATATTGTAAAACGATCTGGGTATCTCTATGTGGGTATCCTACGTCATGAAGGAAGTGGCCACGCCATGATCGAGCCTGATCAAAAATCAGCACACATCGATTTCTATGTGGCTCCTGAAGATCTTCACGGCATTGCTTCTGGGCACAAAGTGACCTTCCGACTCAAAGAGTGGTCTGCCCCCGGTGGCCTCCCTCAGGCTTGGCAGCTCCAAGACTTGGGCGAAGCGGGCTCCAATGAGGCTGACATCCTCTCCATTCTCGCAGAGAAGCAATTCCAGGCAGAATTTGAGCCTGAAGTGGAAGCCTTTGCTGCAGCGATTCCCGAAGATTTTTCACCCGAAGCGGTGGGCCATCGATTAGATTATCGCGACAAGAGAGTCTTTACGATTGATCCAGCAGACGCCAAGGATTTTGATGATGCCATCTCCATTGAGAAACTCGATAATGGCAACCTCTGGCTCGGCGTCCATATTGCGGATGTCACCCATTATATGCCCTCAGGAACCGTGCTTGACGAAGAAGCCTACAGGCGAGCGACAAGTGTGTATCTCGTCGACCGTGTCATCCCAATGCTTCCCGAGCGACTCAGTAACGGCGTTTGTTCACTACGACCTCATGAGGATAAGTGCACCTACTCATGCTTCATGGAGATCAGCCCTAAAGGGGACTTAGTCTCCTATGATATCCGGGAGACACTGATTCACTCCATGCAACGCTTTGTGTATGATGAAGTGCAAGAGATATTAGACGGCAATGTCGAGCATGAGCTCAAGCCCGATCTTGAGATGGTTGCTGGATTAGCGCAGACACTCATGGATAAGCGATTCAAACAAGGAGCAATTGCATTTGAAACTCCCGAGCCACGATTTGTACTAGACGAGGAAGGTAAACCCCTGGAGGTCATTGTTAAAGAACGACTTTTTGCCCATAAACTGATTGAAGAGTGCATGCTCATGGCCAACAAAACGGTGGCTTTGCATGTTGACAATCTACGCAATGCCCTCAAAACGGGAGCCAGCGCCAAGACTAAGGCCTCCAAACAACCCTTCCCTTACCTCTATCGTATTCACGATAAGCCGGATCCTGAAAAATTTGGCCATGTCCTTGAGAACATCAAGCCTATTGGCATCTTTATGGAAAACAAGGGGCAGGTGACCCCCAAAGAGATCAATACACTCTTAGAAAAGGTAGATGGGACCGAAGTTGAGACCATCGTCAATCAGCTCATGTTGCGAGCTATGGCCAAAGCTGAGTATGCACCTGGCAACATTGGACACTTTGGTTTGGCATTTTCACATTATGCACACTTTACAAGCCCGATTCGGCGTTATCCTGATGTGATTGTGCACCGTTTGCTCAAAGCCTATCCTTCGTTAGACGACTTAACCGGTGGGAAAAGCAGCCAAAAGTCCTCCTCGGAAGGCGCCAAAGGGATCAAAACAACCATCAAAGGGTATACTTATGATGATTTGGTTCAAGCAGGAGAGCATTGCAGTGCCCAAGAGCGAAGTGCTGCCGAAGCAGAGCGGGATTCGGTCAAGCTCAAGCAGGTAGAATACCTCAGTGAGCGAATTGGCTCAGAGTATGGAGGGGTGATCTCTGGTGTGACCGAAAACGGCATCTTTGTGCAGCTTAAAGAGATCTACTGTGAAGGTATGGTGAGGATTAGCGAACTCAAGGATGACTATTATGTCTATCAGCCTCAACGCCATGCATTGGTGGCTAGAGGGAAGAAAAAGCAGTATCAACTAGGACAACACATTGAAATTCGCGTGATTAGCACCAACCCTGAACGTAGACAAATTGATTTTGCGTTAGCGTGATATGACAACAAAATTCATTCCTCAAGGCATCCTACTTGGCACACTGGCACTGATGCTGTCCATCGTGGCGAACCTCTTCGTGCTTCCTGCTTGGCAAACCACCCAAGCACAACAAGTCTATTTTGGGAAAAATCGTGTGCAGTATGAGGACTTTGACTGGCGTTACATCGAAAGCGAGCATTTCGATATCTATTATTATGACCAAAAGAATTACCATCTAGCCCAGTTCACAGCCGAGAGTATTGAGGCGGCGCTTCAGCAATTAAGCGAAGATTTTGATCATCAAATTCGCGATCGGATCCCCGTGATCTTGTACGATTCGCATGGTGATTTTTCCCAAACCAATGTGGTACCCTTACCCGAAAGCGCCCAAGGGATTGGTGGTGTGACCGATAAATATAAAAACCGGATGACCCAGCCCTTCATGGGAGATTACATCGATTTCCGGCGAACGTTGCACCATGAGCTTGTGCATGCCTTCATTAATGATATGTACTACGGCGGCTCTTTGCAGTCGATTGTTCAAAATAATATCCAGCTCGTATTTCCCTTATGGTTTGAAGAGGGATTGGCCGAGTATCTTGCCCTTGGATGGGATACCAACACGGATATGTACATGCGTGAGGCGGTCCTCAACAATTTTCTACCGCCCCTTCAACAGCTCAATGGGTACTATGCATACCGTGGGGGACAATCTTTTTGGTTTTTTGTGGAGCAAAATTATGGTCGTCAGAAAGTCACCGAAATCCTTCAAAGTGTGCAACGTACTCGTAATGTCGAGCGCACACTCGTGCAAACGCTAGGCCTCGACATGGAAGAGCTCAGTGATCGCTGGCAAGACTTCCTTCAACGGCGCTACTTCCCAGAGGTGGCTCAACGTGAGCCCTTAAAGACACTGGCCACTCAAATTACCGATCGAGATGACTTTGGATCGTACAACACCTCTCCTCAAATCTCTCCACAAGGTGACAAGCTTGCAATGATTTCAAATCGCCAGGGATTGTTTGATGTCCTTTGGGTCGATCCGCGCAATGGCGAAAAGGTCAAGACCTTGGTTAGCGGTGAAGACAACCCGATGTTTGAGGAGCTCAACATTCTGAATCCTAATCTTAGCTGGTCCCCTGATGGGCAAAATATTCTCCTTTCAGCAAAAAGTGGCGGGAATTACTCGCTGGTGATTGTGAATGTGAACACCGGTGAGAAAACACCCGTAGTCCTGGAAGAGCTCGATGCGATACGATCTGTTGCATGGTCTCCTGATGGGCTAAAAATCGCCTTTGATGCCAATCAAGGCCCTTATCAAGACATTTTTGTGTTAGATCTTGAGTCCAACATGTTGCGAAATGTCACTCGAGATGTCTTTAGTGATATGCAACCCGCTTGGAGCGCTGACTCAGAGTACATCTATTTTGTCTCGGATCGTGGGGATGTCACTGATCCTGGCCGTTTTGGAGCAGGCTCATCGATATTGGCTGACATGAGTGTCTATCAGACGGATCTGTACCGAGTGAGTCTGAAATCGTTGGACATCACTCCGATTTCAAACACACGCCTGGCTTCAGAAACGCAGCCAGCGATTACCCAGGATGGCGATGTCTATTTTATTTCTGATGCCAACGGGATACCCAATGTTTGGGTCCTACAGGCAGAAGCTGAGGAAGCCAAACCCGTTACCAATGTGGAATCTGGTATTGCCCAAATCAGTGTATCCAAAGATGGGTCAAGATTGGCACTCAACGGACTTAATGAAGGATACCTCGATATTTTTGTCCTTCGAAACCCAGCATCTCGCATCCGAACAGAGCCGCTTCCAGACAATTTATGGGCTCAAGAACGAGCCTCAATGAGTGCGGATCAACGTGTTGCAGCCCTCGGCTACACTCAAACCTTGATTACGTCCCGGACCCAAGGAAATGTCGTACAATCCAAGATTCTGGATGAAGTCGCTGAGGTGGCAAGCTCAAGCGATAGCGAAGGTGAAAATGAGGCGGATGACTCATCCATTGACTTTCGTAATTATGTGTTCTCCCCTGTTGTTGCCCAAGATTCTACGCTAAAACTCAAGGACGATCCACGCAAGTTTGAACCGGAGAATAAAGAGACCCAGGATGGGTATTATCAACCCAAGCGGTACCAACTCACCTTTTCGCCTGACTTTTCCTATGCAAGTGGTGGGATTAACACCTACTATGGCACATCTGCACTGGCTACATTCTCCTTTAGCGATCTCTTTGGCGACCATCGGGTATCGATAAGTTCCAATCTCGTGCTGGATCTACGCAATAGTACGTACTCGATTCAGTATGGCTACTTCAAGCAACGAACCAATTATTTCGCCTCGTTTTTCCATCAAGCGCAAAATTATCAGACGTTCAGTGGAGAGCTTCTTCGATTCCGAACCTATGGATTTGGCGTAGAAGCGCAATACCCACTAAATAAATTTCAGCGGATTGATTATGGCCTTACCGCCATTGGGATCTCTAGAGACTTTAGTTCACTTGGTGGCATTACCAATAGCGACCTCACCAATGAAACCTCAACCTTTTTATACCCTCAAGTTGTATTTACCGGTGACTTTACCGTCCCAGGCTTTATCACTCCTCAAGGTGGCTCGCGTTACACCCTACGAGCATCTGGAAGCCCTCCATTAGGCTCTGAAACACCCCAATTTGTCTCTCTTTTGGGTGATTATCGTAAATATTTAGCTTTAGGGCGTGGATACTCCATTGCTCTGCGTGGAGCGGGAGCCCTCTCCTATGGACGTGATTCTCAGACCTTCTTTATGGGAGGGGTTCTCGGGTGGATCAATCAGCAATGGTCAGGTGTAGACATCCCTTATGACAGACTTGCTGACACCTTTTTCACGCAACCAGCGACCCCAGTTCGAGGGCATAAATACAACACGATCTTTGGAAATAAATACACACAGATTAACGCGGAATTCAGGTTCCCCTTGTTTGCTGCCATTCTGCCAGGCCCTGTTCCTATCATTCCCCTCTATAACTTGACAGGCGTAGCCTTTGTTGATGCAGGCGCTGCATGGGGGTATAGTGTAGACTACTCACGATACTCGACACGAAGTGGTGAGCCGATTGTTTACTATCGAAACGAGCCCGGTCTAGATTTTAAAGTGGGTAAAGAACAACTTGTCGCCCTAGATCCTTCCACAGGACTTATTCGACAAGGCACACCACAAGAAACCGATCTTGTGGCGAATTACTTCGACGGTGACGTATTGATCGGCGCAGGATTTGGGCTTAGGACGATTTTACTGGGTCTTCCGGTACGTTACGATATTGGGTGGCCTTACGAACGAAGTGGATTTGGATCAAATCGTATCCATTATTTCTCGATAGGTATAGATTTTTAAACGATATAGAGTAATTTATCTCTATGAGATCCACTCAACGCTATAGTTGGTTTGCATTGCTTGCGGCCCTGGTCATTTTCCAGGGGCAGTTACTAGGATCATGGCATGAGGCGACCCACCGTGGAGTTTTAGGTGCGACTGAAACTCATGCTTCAGAGTGTTCGAGCGTGGATGCCCCATCCACCTCAGTTGAGCTGGATATTGACCACTCGACATGCCCAGTTTGTGTACTAAACCAAGGTGCTCCGTTTGAATCACAGATCTCTGCGGGTGCCACACTTTCTATCATCGATAATGTTTTAGGTGTCGCACCTGCTTTTCTTTCAGAGCAAGGCATTCTGTCCAGCTCACCTCGGGCTCCCCCGTCCGCAGGATAAATCTGACCCAATTACTCAGCTCAGTGGTTTAAAACCAAAGGTTCAAAAACTAATGATTAAATACCACGAGTTGCCAAAATATCGATGGTGAAGTTCCCCAACAGAAGCAAGACACGGATTCTATCCATTTGCTTTCCATGGCCTTCAGTACATCGTGAACCCAACCATTTTTATCACCATTACCGAAATGAAAGAAACACTCAAAAAATCACCTTTTTTCATCCTAGCATTACTACTCACCACAGGGTTTTTAGCCTCTTGTGGAACCGAAGATGATCATGAAGAGCACTCTGACCCTGAAGGCTTGGCTTTGTACATTGATGGCTCCCAAGTTGCAAAACAAGAAAATGGCACCGTGACCTATGCTGAAGGTGGCCACGTCCATGCTGATATGGATGAAGCATCCTCGGCTGAAGTCTATTTTATCGATGATGATGGCGATGAGTTTCAACCTGAAGAGGAATATTACACATTAGGCATTGAATCTGATCCTGAAGGCCAAGTCACAGCCTCAATCTCAAGCTCAAATAAATGGGCCTTTGGCATGCAATGTACCTCAGCCGGCACAGCAGATGTGACATTTAAACTTATGCATGATGATCATGCCGACTTTGCGTCGATGGATTTTGAAGTCCTTTGTGAAGAGCACGACGAGTAAGTCGTTGCCAATCTTCGGGCGGTCTTATAGGATCTTTGGGCTGGCGGCACTCCTTGGGTGGGCTGCTGGCCTATGGTTAATTCCAATCACAGTCCATGGCGCTGGCTCCCAATCGATGGAGCTGCCTGTGGAGTCTGTGGAGTCCATCGATGTGGAGCTATCCGAAGAGCCTGATCGCACGATTGAGATTCAACTGCGATTTGTGGACAAACAATCCGGTGAAGGGATCCCTTTTGTCTACGTATTTGTGGAAGAACTACGACGCTCCGCCACAACGGATAAGGAAGGCCTTGTCGTCTTTGATCAAATCCCAGACGGGATCTACACGCTATCTGTTCAACGGATTGGGTACGGGAATAGTCTAGAGACGGTAACGGTAAAGCCCACGCCAAGCAACCAGAGCTTTCTCTTCGTATTACAATCCGAAATCCTTCTTGGTGACGAACTCACCGTTGAAGAATCTATAGATGGACTAGGTAATTTCACCAAGCAGGGGAAACTTCTCGACAACATCCGTGGGGAAGATCTTCGGCAATCGATTGGCGCAACTCTTGCTGAGGTATTATCGACAAGAGCAGGCTTTCAGTTGCAATCCATGGGTGGAGCCACAGCTCGACCTGTTATACGAGGACTCTCGGGTGAAAGAGTCACGATTCTCAAAAATGGCCTTTCTCTTGGGGATGTTTCAGGTCAGTCGGGTGATCACGCGGTCTCAGAATCGATGTTTGGAACGGAACAGGTTGAATTGCTCCAGGGCCCCTATGCGTTGCTATACTCTGGCGGAAACCTGCACGGCCTCATCCAAGTCAATCAACGGGGAGCCCCAGGTACTACCATTACAGACCTTCGGGGACAATCCACACTCTACGGGACCAGCGCAGCACCAGGCGCATCCGGGCAACTCCAACTTGATGTGCCACTTGGGAAGCGACTTTCGGGCAGGATCACGAGTGATGTGCACCGGTTCGAAGAAATAGAAGCCCCAACTCAGACCATTCGTAACACCCAATCCGATCAGTGGGTCCAAACCGCCGGGATTCGAATGGCCCATCCATGGGCTATCGTTGGAGTAAGTGGTTCGTGGTATCAGCATCATTATGGCATCCCTCCTGACCCGGTGGCTGGACACCCATCCGGTGTATTTATCGAGATGAGCAAGCCGACTGTAGAGTGGAGCTTGGAAAAACCGCTGACTGGCTCTTCGTTTAAGCAGATTGCGTTGCGTGGCGCATGGACCGATTATTCACACAAAGAGATTGAAGCCTCTGGAGCCTTAGGCACTCAGTTTGATCGAACATCCTTTCAGCAACGCGTGGATATTCCCTTTGATCTCTCTCGATCCGACGGTCGGCTGAGCGGGCAAGTGGGAGCCCAAACGCAATGGAGCTCAATGTCTGTCTTTGGAGCCTCTATGGTACCTTCCAATCAGTGGCATTCCGCTGTGTTTGGGGTCCTCGAAAAAGAAACCGAGCAGTGGACAGCTTCTCTTGGCATCCGCTGGCAAACCGCTCAATCCACGCCCGAGGCCGAGGATCTCACATCATCTATTGGAGTGATTGATCAAAAAACACACCATGCGCTGAGTGGTGCCGTCACCTTATCCATCCCTTGGGGAGATAATCTCACAACCTCTTTCACAGGTGGGCGCTCTGCAAGACTTCCTACACTAAACGAACTCTTTTCTGAAGGGCCACATTTAGCTTCGTACACGTTTGAAGTGGGTAATCCTGATGCATCCGTCGAAACGGCCTGGATCGGAGAAATCGAAACCCGACTAGAGGCATCCACCCTAACAATGACCGCCTCCGCCTACGGGTCGCTCTATGATGCATATCTCGTCTCACAAAACACAGGTCAACGGAGCGTACGGTATGCCAATCTATTTGTCTATCAATTGAGCGATCAGCCTGCAAGAATCCATGGAGTTGATCTTGAGGCATCATGGCAATTCGCTTCGCATTGGAGTCTCACTAGTCAAGCCTCTTGGGTTCGTGGACGCTTTGAACAAGAGGATGGATCGTGGGCAAATCTACCCCAAATGGCACCTTTCAAAACACAGCATTCAGTATTGTGGAAAAAAGGAGCCTGGAGTACTTCAGCGACATACCTAGTGAAAGGGGCGCAGGATAATACGGGCCCTTTTGAGAGCCCAACCGATGGGTACACACGTCTGGATGCTCGCGTAGAGTACCGCTGGCTTCCTTCGGAATCTCAACGCTTGTGGATCTTTTCTCTTCGCGGTAAAAATCTCACCAACACAACCTATCGAGACCATTTATCGCTAATCAAAGAGGTTTTTCCTGCTCCAGGAATCGATATTCGGGGACAGATTCAATTCTTTTTTTAGAGAATTGGTATGTTGAAGGATTCTAGGTAATCCCGTCCATTGCATGCTCCCAATCTCTCATCACGATATCATCGAAGCCACTGAGCGCACAGCGCGTACTTTGGTGCGCACACCTGTGATTGAGTCAAAGGAATTAAATGCGAGATTTGCCCATGCCGGTGCAAACGAGGCAAGAGTGTTCTTAAAATGTGAGAATCTTCAACACACAGGTTCGTTCAAGTATCGAGGAGCCATGAATGCGTGCCTTTGCTTGACCCCGCAGGAGCAAGAAATAGGCGTTGCAACCCACTCATCCGGCAACCATGGAAGAGCCCTTGCTACGGTTGCGCAAGCTTTGGAGATTCCTTGCACTGTGGTGGTTCCTTCAAATGCTTCGCCCATCAAAGTTGTTGCCATTCGAGCCGCTGGAGCGACGGTGATAGAAAGTGGTCCCACGCTCCAAGATCGTGAATCCACCCTGGCAGACGTGATCGCCCACTCCCCCATGACGGTAATTCCACCTTATAATCATCCCCATATTATGGCAGGGCAAGGCACCTGCGCGGTTGAATTGGTCGAACAGATGCAGGAGTTTGAAACTACTTTGGACGTGATTATCACACCCGTGGGTGGCGGTGGACTCCTTAGCGGCGTGGCCACATGGGTGCAACATGAGAGCCCATCTACAACGATACTAGGCTCAGAGCCTGCCTTAGCAGGTGATGCTGCCCACTCCTTCCATACAGGCGTGTTACAGCCACCTATGCCACCCAATACGATTGCGGATGGCCTTCGTACGGGATTAGGACCTCTACCTTTTGACGTAATTCAAGACGTTGTACAAGATCTATTTACCACTTCGGAAGAGGCCATCATTCGTGCCATGAGAATGGTTTGGGAGACGGCGCGAATCGTGATTGAGCCTTCCTGTGCGGTGCCAATTGCTGCATTATTGGAAGGGAAACACAGTAACGGCTCGCCCGTAGACCCTCATGCCTTTGCAGGACAATCCATTGGCATCATTATTACAGGGGGTAATGTCAATCTAGATGACCTTCCATGGGCGGGGAAAGGATAATGGGTTGTGCAATAAACAACGTCTGGTCGAGGATCATGGATACGGCTGCGATCAAGGCCACAGCGAGCATCAAGGACGCGGCGAAGATCGCAGGAATCATGGTTTTGGGACTTTTTTGCGTGACACTGGAATCTGTGAGCCAAACCAATGTGACGATTCTTGAGCCGACCGAGCGAATCCTTGCCACCGAAATCGATGGGGAAGCTGTACGTAAGATCGCTGGAAATGTACGACTTGAGCTCGATGAACGTGTTTTGGCTTGCGATAGCGCTTTTCAGTATCTCGACCAACCCCTCATCCTTGCCTACAACCTTGAGATTACACGAGATGGAGAATCGATTCAAGCCGAGCGACTTTGGTTGAATACTGAGACTGAAGTGGCCACTCTGTCTGGTGCCGTCCAAGTGAGATATCAGAATACAGATGTACACAGCGATTCAGCCGTATTCTACCTTGACACAGATCAAGCGCAGTTTTATCGGAGGGTCCAGTGGGCAGATTCCACAACCTATGTTGAGGCTGATGAGGCCTTTGTGGATCAAGAAAAGGCACAAACCCAACTCAAAGGGTTTATTTATGGTGAAACCCTCCGAAAAGATCAATTTTTTGTAGCCGATTCGATGTTTGGTGATACCCTTGGCACTCTCCAGCTGCTGGGTCGCTCGACAGTGTGGTCCTTTGACGCAGAGGAAGAAGAGAACGGTGAGCCTATGACCATCGACACCATGATTTTGTTTGCCCAACGCATCGACCTCAACGAAACGGACACCACGCAACGACTACAAGCGACGGGCACCCCGCGGCTTTGGTCTCCAGATCTGAGAGCCCTTGCAGATACTATTGATGGCTATGAACCTGATGGGACCCTGGATCTCTATCCAAATGCAAAGTTATGGTCCGATCAAGCACAACTCACTGCAAATCGATTCACCTTACGCGAACAATCCGATTCCACCGCCGTCCTGGTGGGCCTTCCACGCACCTTCATTACACTGGAAGACACCGTCATTCAACGATTTCAGCAAGTAGTGGGAGATTCTCTGGTTGCTACATTTATCTCCAATGAGCTACGAGGACTTTCTTTACACCGTAATACTGAGATATTTTTCTTCCCAGAGCAGGAAAATGAACAGGGCGAGCCACAGGGCAACCAAGCCATTAAGATGCAAAGTGCCCTAGGAGCAGACCTTGTGCTCCAAAATAATGAGCTCACTGGCATTACCGCACGATCGGCTGTGCAGGGTGAAATCTATGAGGGTGATGAGGTCCTTAATGGATTTCGACTCGAAGGATATGATTGGTCGCCAGAGCAAGCGTTACGTTTTTTACCCCTTCCAAGGAAGCGATTTGATTCACTTTACCCTATGTTTGATCAACGACGCACGCAAAACGACTCGTTGTTCGTTATACCCGTCGGAGCGTTTGACTCAAGTACACCCCCATTAAACCCTTAAGTTGACTCATGGCCTGGCACCTTGAATCTGTTTTATATGCCCTTGTCGCTCTGCCACTCCTATTGCTGGCATTGTGGGCGTCAAGGCGATTTGCCAAAAAAAGACGCGAAGCCTTTGCGGACGATCGCGTGCTTCACACCCTAAGGCTAGGATTTTCCCCGAAGGTCTCGGCTTGGCGGACCACACTCATTTTGGTGGCGATCACACTGTTAACTGTCGGTCTGGCTGGGCCCAAGCTGGGTACTGAAGTTCGGGAGATTGAGCAAAAAGGGGTCGATATGATGATTGCGCTGGATTTATCGCGCTCCATGAATGCTGAAGACATTCGACCAACGCGGTTGGACAAAGCCAAATTTGAAATCCTCAAGCTAATTGAACAGCTCGATGGCAACCGAATCGGCTTGATTGTTTTCACCGGCGAAGCGTTTCTCCAAAGCCCGCTGACCTTGGATCATTCCGCCCTTCGGATGTTCCTCGATATTGCCAGCACCCAACAAATGCCCTCCTCCACGACCGATCTGGATGCTGCCTTTCGGATGGCCCTGCAAGCCTTCTCGGAGCAGTCTGGGCCTCAGGAATCCCTAGGCCAAGGGCGGGCAAGTCAAGGGAGTGCAAGTCAAGAGGCCAACCGCGCAGACCAAGCCTCCAAAGTGCTCCTGCTGATTTCGGATGGCGAAACCCATGACCAATCCTTTGATAACTCCCTAGAGGCGCTCACAAAGAGTGGCGTCCGAGTCTACAGTGTCGGTGTGGGCACACAACAAGGAGCCCCTATTCCTCTATTTAATGGGTCTTCAGGCCAAGTTCAGGGGTATTATCGAGATGATCAAGGGGCGATTGTCTCCACAAAACTGGAGCGTACCGTCCTGCAACAAATTGCCCAACAAGCCCAAGGTGAGTACTACGAAATCGGGTCTAGTTCGAGCAATCTACTCCGATTCTCGGGTCAACTAGACCAGCTTCAACAAGGGACCTTTAGTGCTCAAGAGTTCATCGATTTCAAACATCAGTACCAATGGTTTGTGGGGGTGGGATTACTCCTCTTTTTGATTGCATGGGCCATGCCTGACTCTTTTACGCGAGCCTCCACGACGGTTACGGCTTCGACGCTGGCACTCATTTTGCTGAGTGGATGCCAGCCGATAGAATCGACCGCACAACTTGATCCTCATACGCTTGATTCACTAATCCATTCCCGCGTCATAGAGCAGCCCGATGTGGAACTACTCGTTGGGGATACTCGCCAAATGCGCCTGAAAAGCGCCCAAGCCATTATGTGGACAGACAGAGGGGAGCGCAAGGAAGATTACACCGATTTGGAGGGGGGTGTTTTTATCGAGGCGTTTGATTCAGCTGGCACGGTGACTGCCACAGCAACTGCACGACGAGCGCGCTATATTCCTGAAGAGCTAAGACTTACGCTTTATGACTCGGTAATCGTGACCTCAGGTGAGTCAAGTGACCCAAATAATTTTCGCACTCTGTACGCCCAAACGCTTTACTGGAACGCCGATTCCAACCTCATTTCGTCTACGCAGGCTGTAACCATTCTTACGCCAACCGATAGCATCACGGGGACCGAATTTCGCAGCACAACCGACCTTAAGCAATACACGATTTTAAGCCCCAGAGGTCGCTCAGAGGTCGATTAGGTATAGCTATAAAATCCTTGGCCAGTTTTGTCACCAAGGGTTCCTGCATCGACCATTTTTACCAACAAGGGGCATGGGCGGTACTTTGGATCTTGAAATCCATCATAAAGGACCCGCAGAATGTCCAAACAGACATCCAATCCGATAAAATCCGCCAAACGTAGTGGCCCCATGGGATGAGCCATTCCCCGCTTCATCACCTCATCGACATGTTCAGGGGTTGCGACGCCTTCATACACAGCAAAAATGGCCTCATTAATCATGGGCATCAAGACACGGTTGGAGACAAATCCTGGGGAATCATTCACGGGTACGGGCACTTTACCCAGACCCTCAGACCACGCCATCACTGCGTCCACAACTGCCGAATCGGTTTGGTGCCCTTTGACCACCTCCACAAGGCTCATCACGGGAACAGGGTTGAAAAAATGCATCCCAATAAAACGGTGAGGGTGCTTTAGCGCATTGGCCAGTTTGGTAATGGAGATTGAGGAGGTGTTGGTCGCAACCACAGCGCTGGGATCGACGATCGCTTCGACCTCATCGTACACATTACGCTTGAGTGATAATATTTCAGGCACAGCCTCGACGACCAGACCCGCACCTTGGCACCCA
>JAQCBZ010000056.1 GCA_027621355.1 Bacteroidota bacterium
CCCGCCAAGTAATCATCAGTGGAGATAGTGTGCCTCGGCACTGTCTCCAGGCTTTGGATCCGCCCTCTGTGGGGTTTAGGAATGAAGGCGCTACCTCCAAACCTGCCGCTTTCCCCGTGACGCAACAGCATATGGCGACTCCGGTAGCTACTCCGGAGTCGCCACTGTCTTTGTCACCTGCGGATCACCTGGTAATCTCTCTACCAGGCGATCTACCTTGCTGAAAATCCCAATTTTCAGATGGCTGTAATGGTACTTGACCATTTGAGAAGACAATGCTTCTTTCGACTTTTCTTTGAACCATCGATATGGGGTTTATGTTTTCATAATCCCCACCATCCGCAAACAGAAAATTCTCGGTTTCAGCCTTGAATGGGGCAGGAGACCAATAATCAAATGGAAGTCCACCCCAATCGGCACCTCTCGGAAGACCAAGAAGAAACCCATAATAGATTTTCTCGTCATATTGAGTACCGAAAGCGTACGTTTCAATACCACCACCTACACGAAAAATTTTACGCAGCCCTCGCGAATAAGGATACTGGCAATGGTAGTTGACAAACCTTCAACAATCGCTTTCTGCAATGCATAGAAACGAAGTGCAGTAGTGGCAAACCCTGTCATGCCTAATCCTGCTGGAGGAGGATCCCTACTGTCAAAAAAATGCCAGAAGATTTTTGAAGTATGCATCAGTAACATCAAAAATCTCGCTGTATTTTTCTGTACTACTTCCTTCCATGACTATTACTTTCAATGTACCTTCCCCATCAAACCAAAGTCCATGATTGTACTCATGTTGACCCCCCCAGTATGTTGCCCAGTCACGAATGCACATGCTAAACTCATTAGCATCATATGGAAAATTGTTGTCGGTATAACCGCAGCAATTATTGCGAACAGGTAATGCTGCAAGATAATCCCCTTCTCCATTTTCCCCAGTCTCAGTACACTCATGTTCCATCCATGACTTAAAAACATACATTGAACAGGGATTTATCTCCAGGCTTGCCTCTGATTGAGGTGTTAAAGCCCACTCATCAATATGATTGCAAAAGTCAAAGAGATATTGCTGTACTTCTCTTGCATATACATCACTAAATGGTTCAAAAACTGGGCTACCTTGGTCGGATGGTTCAAACACGTTCCCATTGTCTACAGCTCTCAAACCGAAAACGAAACGGTAAGGGAAGTCAAAATTTTGACCATCCTGGATATCAAACCAATTTTGTTGTGTTTTCTCATAAATTTCTATTGGATGGCTTGCGTCGAGAATCTGCATATAGGAAGATTTGGGCCGGGATAAATTCATCGCGTAGGTAGCGAGCCATGTCGTCAAACCAATACACAGAGAAAGGAATACCCACTTCAGAAATTTATTCAGTATTATTGGACTTACTACATTTTCGAAGAAATCTTCAGCCCAACGCTGTTTGAAAGCACCAGTTGTTGTGTCAGTTTCTGTAGAAACAGCGCAAAAATCGACATCCAGTGTACTAATGCAACAGCAGCAGGAGCGACAACAACAATTCCTGTTTGCTGCAAGTATGTGCTCGCTATCGCAGTTCTTAAGTGCTGTGATCTCTTTCTCTTCTACACTATCATGCGGTGCAGCGGTAACGCCGATTTTCGTTTGTGATACAGAAATTGAGCTGCAGCAGGGATTCATATCAAAAGAAGTCTGGATGTCTATAGCTTGTTTGCATTGCAGTGAAGATACCAAAAGCTTTCATGGCAGAGATAGGGCTGCTCAAATTGGCAAGGAATGAGACAGCAGTGGTGATAGTCGTAACAAGCATAGCACCACCAGCTCGCCTAAAAGTCCAAGATAACCGAGAATCCAAAGGAGTACTCTCAGATAAACGGGTAAATGATTGTCGCCACGCATCAACAAAAACATATATATCATCTGCACCATAATACAACAACGTAGATAACAAATCCCCATAGAAAAGCAAATACAATCTGAATCATTCCATTCGTTGTGATCCAGAAGGAGCCAGTATGCCAAAGGACTAGTAAATAGATGACGATGAACAGAATAATAAAATTTGTGCTCTGTTGCATCATACGAGCATTGAAAAGTGCCCCCTTGATTGACTCCATGTATATGATAGTGATGGAAGCGGCACCGCCAGGGCTCTCCCTTCCAATTAGACCTACAATATCGTCGAGGCACACACCTAACATATCCCCATTATCGTATGCGGGAATTATCATTTGCGCTCTTTTTAAAGGCTCTTCGCCATTACTCCAAAATCCAGAAGGAGTCAAGGCAATAAACGAATCAAATACTGCACCCCATCTCGCACAATCCTCATCTTCTGCTGGTAAATCGCACGCGGGATATTTGCTGCTTTGTTCAAATTTAGAGGTAAAGCTGTCATCCCACCAATCCCAGCAATTACCAACTAATTTCTTGTCATCATAGTAAGGTCTGCACTTTGTCAAAAGGGCCTTTATTTCAGAAACATGTGCAGCAGTTAGATCATTGCAAGTCACATCTACTTCTCCAATGAATGAAAGAGCCGTGAAGTAATTGTGGAGTCCTCGCGAAGGCATGCATTCTCCGGTTTCCCAACTTCGCTCGCAAAATTCAGGCAGGCTACTGATAGTACGAATCTGGGAATCCAGATAGCACATACCTTTCAAGCCATCTACTGAAAGTAAATCTGTGCCTTCAAAAATAACCGATAGGCCAATCTTTGCCCGCTCCAACTGCATGTATGACAAAGCATTCGACAGGAGGTTTTCTAGACATAAGAAACATAGTATTTGAGCACATTCCAGGGGAAATCGTCAGACGTCGCCTTTCTGGATGGTTGTGCAGTGCTCGCCTTCTAACCCCATTTTCCATGTAGCCGTCGTAACACATATCTTCTGTAGTATCAGACGGGTCATCTGACTCAGGTTCCACTTCATGCCGGAAATAGTTGCTTTTGCTGCCATCAGCAGTCAACATCAGTGCCCCCTGGCACTCTAACCTCCTCAAGTGATTGAAGGCTATAATACGACCTGCAAGATCACTTCCCCGATTGGTAAGCTCTCCTTTGAGGCTCCAGTCAGCTGCTTCTGCCCAGATGGTAATCGCTACCATGTTCGCATTCAGAGGAAATTGGGCTGGAGGAAAATATCTTAATGGTCTGGGGTAAGCTAGCTGCCGTGAGACTGTAAACTGGCGAATAGTACTTATAGTAGAAACACTAGTACTATTGGTATTGTGGTCTGGGAGCATGGATGATGGGTGTGGCCTCTTCACCCAAACCATCCATCTACCCCGACACAAGGTACACTCAATAGGAATAATATGATCAGTTACAGTCCCAATCATATACTCCCAAATGTAGACATATATAAACTAATTTATAGACAAATCCCATAAACTATGAGTTTTGTAGATTCACATATTTAGAGGGTGAACAACAGTTCTAACACTCCCCCTGGCCGTACACCCGACCATACCATGATTTAGTACTGTATCGCCAAAGATCTGCTTAAACTGGAAATTC
>JAQCBZ010000057.1 GCA_027621355.1 Bacteroidota bacterium
GGACTATCGTGAGAAAATGAATAAGGGCTTATGTTCAATCCTTTTGATGCCATGAAATCCACGCTAAGCCACATGCTAATAAATGGATTACTATACCTCGCTCCATAATAATGGAATCCAGTTTCTTGATCAAGCTCTTTGCCATTGAAACGATATGGTGAAGTCCAAGTACTTGTTCCTGAATTCCATTCATAGAGATTCTCGCCCCAAGGGTTGTACAGGAACAATTCATAGGCTTCTCCAGAGAGATCGGTGACTAGATCTACGTTTCCGATGTAATCGGGGTGATACCAGTAGAACACTCGCTGCGTGCTGGAGGTCTTGTAGGAGGTATGAGGTGAGAGATCCGGATAGATGCTTTCAATGGTGGGTAACTCTTTATTTACCACTTCCAACAAAAGTGGCGCTACCCCAAAATCGGAAAGGGCCTCATTGAGGTTGTTGAGCCATGGATCAGAAGGAATTGATGAGGATTGGTTTTCAAGTTCTGCAATTCTTGGGCTATAGCTAGTGGTCTGAACTGCCAATTCAGACGCTACCCGCTGAGATCCCATGTAATAGTGCTTGCTCACCTTATCTGCATTCGAGAATTCCGTGATTACAAAATACGGATTTACATAAAGCGTATAAGGCTCCAGCTCCTGAATTGTACCCACAATTTGGTCATTGACATAGACGTTGGTTTGGATGACCGAGGATTTCATGATCCGTTCACCGGTGTGGTCATAGATGTAATGGTGAATGCCCTTGTCATTTTGCACGGCATTGAGCCACTGTTCCTCATTCCAGTAGAAATCTTGGGTTTGGCTGTTGTCCTGAATTTGCTTAATACTTCCTGAGCCATTGTATGTGAAGTGCTGCGAATTGCCAGAAATCTGATCCACAACTACATCGAGCTGGTGAGGTTTTGAAGCGTTGTAGTTGTACGAGAGGTCATAGGTCATCTCAGCTGCGTTGGCCGCCAATGTTTGCGATCCTTGACTAACATTCGACATCTTGGATGTTATTCCTCCCGCATCATTGAAGCTGGTCGATACGTCATACGAAGGGCCAACACCGGAGATATCAAGGCCACCCTGCAGCAGCCTATTGTAAGCGTCGTAACTAAAGCTGAACGTGTGGTCGGTTTCCCCGGGCTGAACCAGCGATTGGTCCATTACACGGTTGATTGAACCAATGACCCCGAGGCTGTTGTATGAATACGTTCGATCCAATAGAGGCACAGCTGTTGAGCCGCCCGAAGGTTTGCCTATGACCATGGAGCCCATCAAGTTCCATGTACGATCTGCATACTTGTAGTTGGTCACCGTACCATTGCCATATATCATCTGGTCGATATTACCACGCCCGTCGTAGCTAATAGACTCTATGATGCTCTGCGCGTCGCCAAACAAATCCGAAGAAATGCTGCTTAGCTGAGAATTGAATACGTAGTAATAGTCCAACACGGTAAAAAGAGTCACAAAGAAGGAATGAAGGGGGTGGGGGGGTGTGGTTATTTTGGATTAATGCATAATTCGACGATTTTAGTCGCCTTTTACTCATTTTTTGACCGTTTTTACAACTTTCTGGTCTTTTTTAGAAAAAAATTCGGTGGTTTTTAGGGTGAGTTTAGTGTGATAGTCAAAATTTCTAGGTGGAATTTGCTCAAATGGATGAGCTAAGCAACTCGAATTGTCAATTCTTTGGAACTCTTTGAGTTTAATCTAGAAGAAAATCAAGTTCAACTTTAATTTACGCTTGCAGTTAAGGCATTAGGTACGCGAAAATTGAATCAACGGAGCAAGATTTCCCCGTTCTGCTTTCTGGATGGCATCAATGTAATCCTTTCGGGTATCGCCAGGCGTTACAATTCCCTGCGGTTGGTACGCTGATCGAGGAGGTGAAGCTAGGTATTGACAAACATTATCAATAGGTCCAGTTATAGATTGATTAATTAAATGTTGTCATCTGTAGCCCGTGGGTAATTCGTGTGGCCAGCGATACAGCTTCAATGCACTCTCATAACAATTTTTCGGTGTCCTTGCGCATTTCGCTGTCGATGGAGCCGATGTAGCTCATGCGTGTTGTTTTGGATCTGTCTCCTGGGACTTTCAATCAAAGTGTAAAATGAAAAACACTCAAAGTGTAAAATAAAATTGCTTCAAAGTGTAAAGTGTTTTATATATTAGTGCTGTAAAACACATACAATGAGCTATATACCTAGAATTGCTGATTTGGAATTGCGACGCAAGCTTGATGCCTCTGGGGCGGTGCTTATTCGAGGCCCAAAGGCTTGTGGAAAGACCGAGACGGCCAGCCAAGTTTCACAAAGTGTGCTTCATGCGGATCGGGACGAAAGTGTGCATTTGACTTTGGATGTCGCTCCGGGGAAACTTCTTGAGGGAGCGACGCCCCGATTGATTGATGAATGGCAAGTGATCCCCAAAATTTGGGACCATGTACGTCATGAGGTGGATGCCCGCAAGAAGGTGGGGCAGTTTATCCTAACGGGCTCATCGAGTCCAGAGGAGCGTGCAAAGTTGCATTCGGGATCAGGAAGGTTTACAGTTGTGGATATGCGCACCATGTCGTGGCAAGAGTTGGGTCTTTCGCGCGCAACGGTATCCCTTGGACAGTTGCTCAAAGGGGAAGCGGTGGAGTGGGACTCCTCTCAGACTGATATTGAACTGATAACCACACAAATCGTCAAGGGTGGTTTCCCAGCGCTCATAGAAAGGACGGCTACCCAGGCCATGGACGTGAACCAAGCTTACATTGAACTTCTTGCGGAAGTTGATTTAAGCACGGTCTCCAAGGTGCGTCGTGATCCCGTCAAGGTTCGTAGTACGCTCAATTCATTGGCCCGAAATACGGCAACGCTCGCAGATTCGGGAACACTTGGTAAAGACATCAAAGCCTATGAAGCGGTGGAGCTTTCGCGCCCCACACTTTATGATTACCTCGATGCTCTGGAAAGACTCATGGTGGTTGAGGATCAGCCTGCCTGGCGTGCACATTTGCGGTCGAGCGTCGCCCTTCGGAGTTCGCCAAAACGGCATTTCACGGATGTGTCATTGGCTGCGGCTGCATTAGGAGCTTCGCCTGATGCTCTGATGGATGATTTGAATTATACCGGCTTTCTCTTTGAGTCCATGGTGGTGCATGATATCAGGGTATACGCACAGGCCAATGACGCGAAGGTTTACCATTATCGTGACGCGACTGGACGTGAGATTGACATTATTGTGCAAAAGGATGATGGCACCTGGTGTGCATTTGAAGTCAAACTTGGCACCAGTGAGTTCGACGAGGCAGCCAGAAACCTCATCCATCTACAAGAGTCCATTGATCCCAGTCGCGGAGCACTTCCAGCGTCACTCAATATCATCACCGGTACGGGCATAACTCACACCCGCAAGGATGGTG
>JAQCBZ010000023.1 GCA_027621355.1 Bacteroidota bacterium
GTAGGAAGCCCAGACTACAAGTCCGGGGAACGCAATAAGGGTAATGGAGATTGCAAGCGTGCGGTTTGCACCCTTTGATTCGGCCCAGCTTACGAGTGGGTCGAGCAGATACGCGATAAAAATGGAGATAATAGAATAGGCAAGTAGGTTGGAATAGTTGACCAAGACCCAAATTGCCGCACTTGCGAGCGTCAAGCCGATAATCCAACGTACTACCTTTTCAAGGGTAATATTTCTTAGCATGGCTAATGGAGGCTTTGTTCAATGGCTTTAAGGCAAACATGGGAAGTAAACCCTCGTTGCATCAGAAAAGCCATCATTTTCTGCTTGCGTTTAAATTTGTCTTCAGTTTTGTCAAAATACCACTTTTTTTTCAACAGTAGCTTTAAGCAGGTTTGCAATGCTTCCTCCAGCGGGATGGCGGTTGCTATAGCTTCATCCGCTACATGTCGCTCAATCCCCTTTTGAACGAGGTGTTGTTGAATCTTTTGTGGCCCCCAAGATTTGAATCGTGCTTTATCTCTAGCAAAAGTCTCAGCGAATTGTTGATCATCTATCCACCCTTTTCCCTCAAAATCATCCAGTATGGAGTCTATAATAGCTGTTTCATAGCCCTTTTTTTGAGCTTTTTGGAGGAGTTCTCTTCGTGCATGTGCGCGACGAGATATGTACTGGAGAAGCGATGCTTGAACCGTAAACCGATGTTCAGTCTCTAGTATCCGTTGCACATCTGAACGATGCAGGGTTTGTCCTGAGTAAAGGGGATGTTTAATGAACGTGTCTGTGGATAAGCCAAACAGAAATCCCTGCTCACTAAAGACGGAGAAACGATCACGCTTTTTCTTTTGAACCTGAATCTCCTTAATCGTGATCTGGTCTGCTTCATTCCAGTGCTCGGGACCAGGCATCTCTGTCTGGAGAGACGTACCCATTATTCTGCTTCTTTGGACGTCTCTTTCTTCTCATCTTTTGCTGCAAGCTCAGCACTAGGTGAATTCTCTTCTATTTCCACATCGGGCAAAAGGTGTTTTTTGACCAAGACCTCTATTTTTGCGGTCAAATCAGCGTCTTCTTCTAAAAATTGCAGCGCGGACTCTGTTCCTTGACCAATAGGTTCCCCTTCATATCTGTACCAGCTACCCCGTTTTTCTATTATATCGAACTGGACAGCGAGGTCAAGAAGCTCATTTATTTTTGAGATTCCTTTGCCATACATGATGTTGAATTCCACTGTTTTGAACGGTGGAGCCACTTTATTTTTAACCACCTTCACTTTTGTCCGATTTCCAACAACGTCTTCTCCTTTTTTAATCGCGCCAATACGTCGTATATCTAGTCGAACAGAAGCATAAAATTTTAAGGCACGTCCACCTGTCGTTGTTTCTGGATTGCCAAACATGACCCCAATTTTTTCTCGAACTTGATTAATAAAAATGCATGAGGTGCGGGATTTGTTAATCACTCCAGTCACTTTGCGTAGGGCTTGTGACATTAATCTCGCTTGCAGACCCATATGTGAATCGCCCATTTCCCCTTCAAGTTCTGCCTTCGGAACTAATGCGGCAACGGAATCGATCACAATCACATCCAGTGCTCCTGAACGGATGAGGGTTTCAGTAATTTCAAGTGCCTGCTCTCCTGAATCTGGTTGGGAAATAAGCAGTTCATCCGTGTTAATACCGAGTGCTTTGGCATATTTTGAATCGAAAGCATGTTCTGCATCAATAAATGCTGCATAGCCACCCATTTTTTGTGCCTCAGCAACAACTTGCATAGCAAGAGTTGTTTTACCAGACGCTTCTGGCCCATAAATCTCAGTGATTCGACCCCTTGGAATCCCCCCAACGCCCAATGCATAATCAACCATGATCGACCCTGTGGAAATTACATCCACTTCGTGAACAGGTTTGTCTCCAAGTTTCATAATGGTGCCAGAGCCAAATTGCTTTTCAATTTGCCCAACGGCGATGTCTAATGCTTTGTTACGATCTGATGATTCTGCCATAAGAAGGGTTTAAATGAGGTTAAATGACCAGGAACCAATGTATATGTTCAATATATGTAAAACATCGCATTGATGCCACTCTTTCATTTAAGAACATTCCATGGTACGTTCCTTACATCTCGATTTCAAAAAAATAATCGTCATCCGTCAAACCTAGCACCATTACATGATTGACACTCATTGCCATCTCTATTTGGATGATTTTAAAAACGATTTATCTGACGTCGCCCTCCGAGCTTCTAAGGTTGGGTTAACCCATATCCTTATGCCAGCTATCTCTGCAGAATCATCGGAGCAAATGGATCAGTGTATCGAAACCTGGGAAGCGTTTAACACAGGGATCGTCTTGCATAAAATGGCCGGAATCCATCCTTGTGAGTGGAGACCAGGTGATAGAGTGAATAGAGATGATCTCCTTCATAAGGCCTCAGCTCCTGATATTTGCGCCGTGGGTGAAACCGGCCTTGACGCCTATTGGTCCACAGAAGCGATGGCTGAGCAACGCGAATCTTTGGATGCCCATCTATCCATGGCAAAGGAGCTTCATAAACCTATCGTACTACACAATCGAGAAACCACCACCGAGCTTTTGGATAGGATAGAGGCTCATCAAGATGGATCACTTACTGGAGTTTGGCATTGTTTTACGGGTACAGAAAACGAGGCACGGCGAGCCATAGATCTTGGATTGCACTTGGGGATTGGGGGTGTATTCACCTTCAAAAAAACACAGACTCGTGAGTTTATTAAATCCCTACCACTAGAACGCCTTCTTCTCGAGACAGACGCCCCCTATTTAGCACCGGCCCCTTTTCGGGGAAAGCGTAACGAACCCTCGTATGTCGCTTATACAGCCCAAGCCCTTGCCGATGCGTTGGAATGCTCCTTATCCAGCCTCGTAGATCAAACCACAACGAATGCTAGGAAGCTGTTTGGACTCCCACCTTCCTGAGCCAAGGAAAGGCCTGGTGGAGTTTAGTAGAGGCAGAAAATCGTGCAAATTCCACTCGTAAGGGCGTTTGCGTTCTCCACGTATTAAAAAGTCCCTCTTGATGCATCTGTTGTGTAAGAGTAGATGGATCTCCTTGAGGAGGAGTGTTTTCCAAAAGCTCCATTTTAAAAGTCGATGAAAGAGCCATCCATGGGTGAATGGTCTCGATCAATTCTCGGGCAGAGGTTATCGTGTCCGAAAGCGTCATGAAGGGATCCTCTTCTCCTGATAATGCCTTCTTTGAAATTTGCAGGGGCACACCCAATGACTCGAGATGAGTTGTTACCTGGGCAAATGCTTTTATCCTTGATTGAACAGAATACCCTGCAATATGAGGTGTCGAAAGTGTGGAGGCTTCTAGAAGATCTTGGCGTATGTTTGGTTCACCATCCCACACATCGCAGGCAAGTTGACCGCCACTTTTTGCCCAGCGATAGAGTGCATTTTCATCGATTGTACCCCCTCTAGAGGCTTGGATGATCCACGAAGCGTTGGCGTTGGTTAATTCTTCATGGTTCCACAATGGATAGGTAGCCTCCTCACCACTCATGATACGTGGTACATGAAAGGTGACGGCATCACAAGCCATGACATCCTCTATTTTTGCCGACCGAAACGGTTTTGCTTGTTGTGTCTCTTTGCCAAGACTCCTTGCAGTCCGCTCTCTTGGTGGATCATATAGGACTACAGACCAACCCAGTGCATGTGCCAATGACTCAACAGCTTGCCCCGTTGCTCCGACTCCAACAATCCCCAAAGACCCCTGGAAAGCCCCGTGAGTCATCCAAAGAAGAGAGGCAATGACATACTCAGCCACAGCATGCGCATTTGCGCCAGGACAATGACGCCATTTGACGCCAAGAGCCGTCAACCACTCCGTATCTATGTGGTCAATCCCTGCCGTGGCTGTAATGACAAAGCTCGGGGGTGTATCGATCCATTCCGGATACGTCTCTTTTTGGATCTTTGTAACCGATCGAATAATGAATCCATCAACTCTCGAGCGAGATGAATCAAGCGAATACTCATCTAATGGGATGCACGTGACGCTTGGGGCAATCACCTTTTGGATGCCATTAAGAAGCTGTCGATCGACGACAATCTTCATGAATTAAACAGGTCTGGATAAAGGTGTGAAGGGCCCTTTTTGCCTCTTTGAGATAGGAGGGGCAAAAATTTCGGCATCAATAATGGCTTGACGAGCCCTCTTTTTGGTGGCAAGGCGAGAGGTAGAGGCCTTTTTGGGTCGGGTCATCATAATGGGGGCTGTCAAGATCGAAGACTCAGGAGCAGGGTCTTGACCACGAGCCGCTTGATTACGAGCCTCAACCCTATCTTGGAGTTGCGTCCATCGATCCCCACGAGCTGAGCCTTGACCACGAGCCGACCCTTGAGGGGCCATCTCTTCTAAAGGAGAAGCATCTTGACCATCCATAGGGATGGACTCCACTATTTCTTGCCCGATGGACTCTAGAGCTTCGTCTGTTTCCATTAAAACATCTTCTGGAAAAGGGAAAAACTCTTCATCACCCTCTTCAGGAAGTTCTTCTGCCAACTCTCGACGACGGCGATTCTGAATATAATTAACCAGACCTGCAGCCCCTGCAATAAGCAAACCTATGATTTCAAATACTTCCATACTTTTAAGGTATCATTCCAGGCTCAAAGAATCACATGGTGAATCCATGCATGATATTGTCTCGAACCCTACAGATTGATAAGACTGCAATCCTATGAATCCATACCAATTTATACGCAAAAAGCGCGATGGGGGTTCCCATTCCAAGCAACAGATCATGGACTGGGTTCAGGCCTATACCTCTGGGGAACTTCCAGATTATCAAATGTCTGCGTTCCTTATGGCTGGAGTCCTAAAAGGCTTTACACCCGAAGAAACACAAGGATTTATGGAAGCCATGTTGTTTTCGGGAGAGAGAATGAATTTGTCTGACATCCAAGGCCCAAAAATCGATAAACATTCTACTGGAGGCGTGGGCGATAAGACATCCTTATTGTTAGCACCGATATTGGCAAGTCATGGGGTGATTCTCCCGATGATTTCGGGTCGAGGACTTGGCCATACGGGGGGTACTCTTGATAAACTTGCCACAATCAGAGGTTTCAGGACAGATTTTTCGATGGAGCAAGCACGTCATCAATGCCTACAAATTGGCGTTGCCATGATGGGTCAAACCGAGGACATCGCCCCTGCTGATAAAAAACTTTATGCCCTTAGAGATGCTACAGCAACGGTGGAATCGATCCCTTTGATCGCCAGTAGCATCATGAGCAAAAAGTGTGCCGAAGGGATTGAGGGGCTCGTTCTCGATGTCAAGGTAGGAACAGGTGCTTTTATGGAGACAGAGCAGGAAGCCCGCGAACTCGCTTCAACAATGATTCAATTGGGTGAATCGTTTGGGGTGAAAACGCAGGTTGTCTTCACGGACATGAATCAACCTCTTGGGCGGCTTGTTGGCAATGGTCTCGAGGTGGAAGAGTCGATCCTTGGTTTGCTTGGCAACGGCCCAGAGGATCTCATGGAGGTCACCCATCGGCTTGCGGCAAGCATGTTTCAATTAGCAGGAAAGGTTGAGAGTATCGACGAAGGAGTGACACTTTCCAAAGAAACCATAACGAACGGTGAGGCATGGGCCAAGTTTTTAACCCTCGTTGAGACACAACAGGGGGATGCCGACCAACTGAAGGATTGGGTTCAAGAATGGCAAAAAGATTCAACGGTTCATCTTTATACACCCTCACAGTCCTCTTCTGTGTTGGCTCCTCAGGCTGGGGTGTTGACACACTGCGATTGCAAAGAACTAGGGTTTATTGCTACGGAATTAGGGGCTGGACGTGCCACCATGGAGGATACAATTGACCCTGCAGCAGGAATTGAGTGCCTCAAGAAACTTGGTGAATCTGTGGAAGAGGGGGAGCCCATTGCACTACTTCATGGACATAAGGATGCTCCCATGGAGGTGCTAAGTCAGCGTTATAGCGCGGCGTGGACTCTCCAAAAAGAGCCTAGTGAAGCCAGAGAGCAAAGATTTTCTCCACCTCCGGTGATTCATGGCTTTATGACGAAGGAAGTGGCAAAGTGAGACGAAGTAAACCATCGTCGATCCTAAGAGATAGATGTAAGTAAAGGTTTGTAAATTCCGCTTATGGAAATAGCCATTATTATGATCATTGTGTTGCTGAGCGGGTTTTTCTCTGGCTCAGAGATTGCCTTTGTGTCTGCCAGTCGCATTAAAATGGAGATTGAGTCGCGCAAAGCGTCTCCCGTGGGACGTGCATTGCACTATTTCATGCAGAATGGTCACGAATTCCTTTCAACAACACTGATTGGGAATAACATCATCAATGTGTTGTACGCAACGCTGATGGCCATCTTTCTTGAAGGCCCTTTGATTGCTCTTTATGAGGGGTGGCAAGGTGTAGAGCCAAATCCATTTTTGCTACTGTTGACCCAGACGGTCATTGCATCGGTGGTGATTATGATTTTTGGAGAAATCGTCCCCAAAACGATTTTTCGTTCCCAAGCCGATGCTGTTGTTCGCATCGTAGTACTGCCATTTCGTGGCCTACTGTATTTATTTCGCCCCATGGTTTGGATTGCCACCGTCGCATCCGAAGGGTTAATTCGACTGTTTGGGATTACCCAAACTCCAGACGAAACCCAAGTTTTTCGTCGTCAAGAAATGGAAAGCCTATTTCAGGAACTTCGTGAATCAGGGGGTGGGCAAGACTTTGACGAAGATGACTCTGAGTTTTTGCACAATGTGCTGGATCTTTCCAACAAGCGGGTCAAGGAGCTCATGGTGCCTCGTACGGAGATTATCGCTGTAGACGATCAAACCAGCATTTCGGATGTGGAGCAGACCTTTATATCGTCTGGATACTCCAAACTCCCTGTATATCACGAAACCATAGATGATGTGATTGGCGTCGTTTTTCTGCATTCAATGTATGATGAACCTACATCACTCAAAGATATTCTACGACCTGTAAGTTTAATCCCACAAAGCAAGCGCGCACAGGATCTTTTGAATGAATTTCGCAAAACCAATACCTCTATTGCGTTGGTGATTGATGAATATGGAGGGACTGCTGGGCTCATTACAGCCGAGGATTTGATTGAAGAGGTAGTGGGAGACATCCAAGATGAGTACGATACAGAAGATGAATTCATCAAAAAATTGAATGATTCAACCTTTGTATTAAGTGGAAATGTCGAGCTTGAAGACCTTTTAGAGCAGTTTCCAGATATTGGGATTCCTTTTGGGGATGACACACCCTATGATACCGTGGCGGGGTACATTATCCATGAGTCTGGAAGAATCCCAAATGTGAATGAGGAGTTGATACTTGGTGTGCACAAGATCATTATCTCCAAAGCAAGCCCAAGTCGCATCAAAACGGTACGTTTGGAACGCTTAGGTGGAGATTTAGCCTAAAGTTTCTGACTTACTTCTCTCGTTTTACTTGCACTGATTTGGCTTACAGTGGTTTCACTTTTACCGAGCCATCATGCCAGACAAGATCTAATGTTGCGCCAGTCGGTACGTCATGAGCGTTTCGTATCCACGTCTCACCCTCTTGCACGCGTGTATAGCCTAGTTTTAAAGGAGTCTCTGGGTTTAGGCGTTCGAGTTCACTGGTAAGCAACGATACCTTTTGCCTGTATTGCCCCACCTTGTCTTGAAAGGCTCGTAGTGCATATGAATCACGAAGTTGAGTCACATGCTTTCGAAGACGGTCCAGGCGTGTATCCAGTGTTGTTTTCAGTCTTTCACTCCAGCCATCAATTCGTGCTTGAACATCGTCGCGGTGAGGCGTTACAAGAACTGCTCCCTTGGTGGGTGTTGCTGCTCTTGCATCCGCGACAAAATCGCTAATGCTGATATCGGTTTCGTGCCCAACCGCACTGACGACGGGAGTATGGGTAGCTGCAATTGCTCGAGCAAGCGCCTCGTCATTAAAGGCCATTAGATCCTCTGCAGAGCCTCCACCTCGACCCAGGATAATCACATCAACGTTACCGATCTGATCAAGAGTCTGTAGCGCATGGACACACTCCGACGCTGCTTGATCCCCTTGAACTGCTGCATGATGTAGCACCACAGTCGCTAACGGCCAACGGTTTTCCAATGTGCTGGTAATGTCATGCAAGGCGGCTCCACCCGCTGAAGTAATCACTCCAATGCGATGTGGAAAAAGTGGGAGAGGCTTTTTGCGCGCTTCATCAAAGAGCCCCTCCGCTTTCAGCTTCTGTTTTAATTTCTCAATCGCTTCAAATGCTTTACCAAGCCCTGCCTCCTCAAGATGGTCTACAACCAATTGGTACGACCCTCTTGGAGCATACACTTGGACACGCCCTCTGGCAACCACTTGGCTTCCTTCTTGAAGCGTCGGAAAATCAGATTTAATACGTACAGCTACCCCTCGCCATGCCACACTTGATATTTGAGCACCCTTATCTTTGAGTGTGAAATAGAGATGTCCGTTGGCGGAGGTCTTCAACCCATTGATTTCTCCCTCCACCTCGACTCTATCAAACCCATTTTCTAGAAGTGTTTTAATCTTCTGGGTCAGTTCACTTACGGTGGGTATGGCTTTGGGTTCGGTTTGCATAGGGTGAAGATCGCTGTTCTAAATGGCAAAAAGCAACGTATATTCCAGTCAGGCCCAGGCCTATTTCATGCGCATGATATGTTGAATTCCACAGATCCCTAAGGCACAGAACCTCAATTATGTCCCTTCCTTCATTCGGCACACCTACCCCCAAGCTTCTACTCACATCGGTTTATCCAATAGACCCGTCCAAGAAGGGGTTTGATGGTTCAAAAAAAATCGACCTCCGAATTCAAGACGGGGTTATCGTTGAGATAGGGCAGGGGTTGACCTCCAAAAAAGGTGAAAAGGTTGTAGAAGGGTCCAAAAGCCACAAAACATATGTGTCTCCTGGATGGATGGATATGCACGTCCATTTGCGTGAACCAGGGTTTGAGCACAAAGAGACGATTGCTACTGGCACCCGATCCGCTGCGTTTGGAGGTTTTACCGCTGTGGCGTGTATGCCCAATACGCGGCCGACTCTGCACACTCAGGATGTAGTCGAAACAGTTGTTCATCGGGCATCACATTTACCCGTTGAGGTCCATCCTATTGGAGCTGTAACGGTGGATCGAAAGGGTGAGGCGATTGCAGAAATGGCTGCAATGGTAGAGGGTGGTGCGGTTGCATTTAGTGATGATGGCGATCCTGTGTATAATGCAGAGATTATGCGAATTGCGTTGACCTACTCTGCAATGCTAGGGGTTCCTATCATTAACCATGAAGAGGACCTTGCATTAAGCAAACCAGGCCATATGCATGAGGGTGTTGTCTCGACTCGACTAGGATTGGAAGGCAGCCCCGCCATTGCAGAAGAGGTGATGATTGCGCGCGATATCATGTTAGCTGAGCTGACGGGTGGCCATGTTCACGTGGCGCATATTAGCACAAAAGATGGGGTAGAGTTGGTGCGACAAGGCAAGAAAAAGGGGATTAGGGTGACAACAGAGGTGTGTCCCCATCATTTCGATCTCACCGACGAGGAAATTGAACGGCGTCGTTTTGATACACATGTCAAAATGCATCCACCGTTACGGTCACAAGAGGATGTGGATGCGATGATTGAAGGGCTCAAGGATGGGACGATAGACGCTATCTGTACAGATCATGCGCCTCATGCCCCAGAGGAAAAGGATGTGGAGTTCATTGACGCTCCCAATGGAATTATTGGATTGGACACAGCGTGGAGTGTGGCTGTTAGCCGTCTGTTGAAACCAGGTCACTTATCATTAACAGATTTAGTGGAAAAACTAGCGGTGGCACCACGACAAATTTTATCTCTGGACATTCCTAAAGTAGATGTAGATCAGCCCGCAAATCTTACCGTCTTCAATACAGAGGAAGAGTGGGAATACACTCCTCAAAGAATCCATTCAAAATCAAAAAATTCCCCATATGTGGGCGAAACCTTCCAAGGAAGAGCTGAGGCGATCTATCATCGTGGTCAATGGGTAGATAATGAGCTTTGATCCGTATGACGCGCGGGCTCACATACGCTAGGATGCAAAATTGGGTGAAGGTGGGATTGTGTGGCTGCTGGATAACACTGTTTTTTTTCACACACGATTCGTTGGTTTTGGCTCAGGTCTCACAACCATCGGAAGAAGAATCGAGCCAACGACCCAGTCAGCGGTCGATTATGGTCCCCAAACCGCCAGTGCTTTTCCCTGAAACAGATCAAAATCGAGTTTCTACCACCCTCTTGGATGACACGAAAATGACGGTGGGTGTGATCCCACGTGCTGCTTTTGAGCGTCCTGACTCGGCAGTCTATCCCTATGAAATCCTGCATCATCGTCAAGTCATAACCTTTGAAATCATCGAAGATCGAATCGTAGCCAGACTTCATGTCCAAAAACGCCTTCGCCTTCAAACCCAAGACCCTCAAGCGCTACTAGATGCCTCCTTGGTGGCCATTCCCTTGTCTCGCGAGCGTGAGGACATCCAAGTTGTGAACCTTTCGGGAGTGACGGTTGCAGCCAATGGTACCTATACCTATCTGGGTTTGGATGATATTAGGCAGAGTCAGTTTTCTAAGGATCTCGATGTCCTTGAATTTGTGATGCCAAATGTGACCGATGGGGTTGTGATGGACGTACAATACGAACGAATCCTACGCCGGGTAGATGAACTGCCTGACGTGTCGTTTTCAGATCGCGTGCCCGTACATCAAGCGTCCGTACATCTTATTTCGCCGAACTACATTCGCTACCAAACCAAATTACAGGACCCCTATAATCGAATTCGTCTCGCAAGTGAGGTGGTTGACACGTCATCTGTCATTCAGGTTTTCTCGATGGATCGACCGGATCCCGTTCGGATTGATCATTGGATTGGACGAACAATTCCTGCCGAGGAATTTGATTATTTATCTATTCCATCCCCTGACGAAGGGACGGCAATCCGCTTCATGATGGGGGAGTTTGGCATCCCGAGGCAACCCCTTGAGAATTCATGGGAGGTCGTAGAAGCTCAACTACGCCGTTTGGTCGATCCTTTTGAGCGAAGTTCAGAGTCTCAGGCTAGTTTGTGGAGAGCACTAGGTGCTGAAATTGAGCAGAACAGTCCACAGGGGAATAGTAATGCTCCACAACGTCTGCATGCTATGATCGATACATTGCACCGGATGGTAACGGTGCAGTCGACTCCTTCCATTGTGCCGGATGATGTAGAGCTTAATGAGCTGTTTGCGTCAACACAGGCGCAAGACGAGGCGCAAGGACGAGCGCCATCACAGGCGTCGGCTGTGCTGGATAGTGTGGGTTTAAGAGCATCCACGGCAACATTGGCGTTCATGGCTATGGCCGAAGGTGCAGGATATAGGGTGACACCCCACTTCATGAATGATGGACGGTTTGGTGACATCGACCAAGAGTTTCCTAGCCTACAAGCATTTAGAACCATTGTGTTGTTGGTGGAGGATACACCATCGAATCAGAAGTGGTGGATTCAACCTTCTGATCCATTTGCCAGAGTCCCCTATGTGGATGCGTCACTAGTAGAACGGACAGCTCTAGCACTCTATCCAAAAAGGTTTGGATGGACCTCAGTGGAATCCGAGGAATTTGCCTATGGTAGTTACTTTACGATAGATGGACGCCTTACCCAAGGGGGTGAAGTGGCAGGAGAGGTCACGATTGAGCTGGAAGGTTATGCTGCCAAAGAATTTTTGGAACGTCTTGAAATACAGCCCTTGGAATCCCTGGTTCGTCGAACTTTTTTGGATCGCTATCCCACAAGCTCCTATACATCTCTTCAGTTTATCAATCGATATGTAGAGTCTGGATCGATTATAACACAATTTGAGGTGATTCTTCCCGACGTGGGTATCCAATTTGTTGATCAAATGGATATTCCGGCAATGATTTTTGGCGCCCTGGAGGAATCTCCCTACCAAGCCGAGTCGAGAAAAACGTCTATATATGTACGTGCGAAGGAACGAGTGACAGTAGGATTTCAACTCCAACTCCCTCAAGATTGGTCCATTGCGCAAGCACCCACTCCGCCGACTCTCCAAGCCGAGGGAGTTCGATTCGAGGCAAAAGCAGCTCAATCGGGCTCATCGATCATCGCATCCTTTGATCTTGAACGAAGCAAGTCTTCTTTTGCCCCCGAAGCGTATCCGATCCTTCGTCAAGCCTTTCAGCAATGGGTTTTACTCAGTCAAGCTAGATGGACGCTTTCAACCCCATGAACAGCGGAAAACACGTCAATATTGCCAGCGATGAGTCATAAGATCCCACCTACGCTTTTTATCGAGACGGCCACACCACGCTGCTCAGTTGGATTACTAGATGGGAATGGAGATTGGTTCGAGCGGGAAGTGGAAGGGAAGGGATCGCATTCCAAAGAGCTAGCGTCTTGCGTGAATCACCTTTTGGCGGAAAGTGGAGTGGAGTCTGAAGCGCTCACGTCCATTGTCTTGGGGCGGGGCCCAGGTTCGTTTACGGGCCTACGAATTGGTGCGTCGTTTGTTCGTGGATACTGTTTTGGTAGAGACATCCCTATCATGATGATGGACACATTGGCTGCATTAGCAGCACGCGTCTGTCTGCAGAAAATAGAGCATGTGGGTCATTCCGACAGCCTGGAGATTCATGCCATTTTGGATGCTCGTCGGACCCATGTGTATCACTGGAGTGGCACTTGGGTACTAACACCGGAGGGTGAACATCTCCTAGAAACTACGTCTAGCCAGGCTATTAGACCCATTAAAGAGATTGAAGCAACCCTCTCAACGGCATCATCAGTAGTTCTAACAGGTTTTGGGCTGGAGCGTTTGACTCTTACAAATCCTGAAATCCAGACCCTGACTCCTCCAAAATATCTTTCTAGAGGTCAAAAATGGCTTTTTGAGACCCAAAATGCACACTCGCACATGGTATCAACGAACCCAAAGGATGCAGTTCCTTTGTACCTGAGTTGATTGAAAATCATTATACTATCCAAAACACTTGATTATGGCTTGGTTTAAACGCAGTACCTCCAATATCACCACAAAAATCCGCAAAGATATCCCTGATGGGGTGTGGATTAAAGTTCCTACGACCGGTGAAACGGTTCACCGGCGAGAATTGGTGAGTAATTTTTGGGTCGATCCGAGCAGTGGTTACCATTTTCGTGTTGGGAGTGCGGAGTATTTCGAGTACATCTTTGACAAAGCGCCAAAATTGCTAGGGGAGAATATTCGATCCGTCGATGCATTGGATTTTGTCGACCGCAAACCCTACAAAGATCGACTTGTGGAGGCGGAAAAAAAGTCAGGCCTGACCGATGCGATCAAAGTAGGGAAGGGGAAAGTGGATGGTCTTGACATGGTGGTAGCCTGCATGGACTTCGCCTTTATTGGTGGCTCGATGGGATCTGTCGTGGGGGAACGCATTAGTTTGGCGATTGATGAGGCACGAAAGTCTACGTGTCCTTTGGTCATTATCTCTCAAAGTGGTGGCGCAAGAATGATGGAGAGTGTGCTAAGCCTCATGCAATTGGCTAAAATTACCTCAAAGCTAGCGTTGTTTCATGAGGAGGGTGGATTGTACATCTCCTATATGACTAACCCAACAACAGGGGGAGTGACCGCTTCTTATGCAATGCTTGGTGATGTCAATATTGCTGAGCCCGGCGCCCTGATTGGATTTGCTGGGCCACGCGTAATTCGTCAAACCATTGGAAGAGATTTGCCAGAAGGGTTTCAGACTTCTGAGTACCTATTGGAGCACGGCTTTCTTGATTTTATTGTAAAACGCCCGTCGATTAAGCGAAAACTGGCTCAAGTTGCCCGTTTGTTAGCGCCAAAAGCCACTAAATAGTGCGTTTGTGCACGCTTCACCCCTTTCCACGGGAAAAAAAGCTATTTTGATGTAAGGTTTCTTGCCGAGGTGGTTCTATAGGATAATGCGATCCGTGTACGAATGATGACGCTCTGGATTGTCAACGAACTAGAAACCACCTATGAATACGCAGTTAGTAGTAGAAACTCAATCGACAAGACCACAAATATCGATTGACTCAACCCCTTGGATTCACCTCATGAGATTTGCAGACTATGCCAAAATTTATGTAACTGCTGGGCGTGGCGGTGATGGCTCGATCCATTTTCGTAGAGAAAAATATGTACCCAAAGGGGGACCAGATGGTGGCGATGGAGGCAAAGGTGGCAGTATTGTGCTAAAGGGAAACCCTCAGCTTAACACGCTCCTAGATCTTCGTTATCGAAAATTCATTAAAGCGAAACCTGGAAAGCATGGTGCTGGCGCTCGAAAATCTGGGAAACAAGGTGAAAATATTGTGTTGGAAGTGCCCTTAGGAACCCTTGTGAAAGATGCGGAGTCCTCACAACAGATTGGGGAGATTATCCATGAGAACCAAACGGTCGTGATTGCTGAAGGTGGAGATGGTGGGCTAGGGAACTGGCACTTCAGAAGTGCCACCCATCAGGCACCCCAAAAAGCTCAAGAAGGGCGGCCTGGAGAAGAACGAGTGGTGGAATTAGAGCTTAAACTCTTAGCAGATGTAGGGTTGGTTGGATTTCCAAATGCAGGCAAAAGCACCCTTCTATCGGTTTTGTCAGATGCAAAACCAAAAATTGCGTCCTATCCATTCACGACCATAGAGCCCAACTTGGGAGTAGCGCTATTATCGGATTATAGAAGCTTTGTGATCGCCGATATCCCAGGAATCATTGAGGGGGCACATGAAGGCAAGGGTCTTGGATTGCAATTTTTGAGACATATCGAGCGAAATCAATGTTTGTTGTTTGTGATCTCATCGGAATCAAACATCGCCGAAGAGTACCAGGTGCTACTGGACGAGCTCACCTCTTACGAGCCATCCTTGCTTTCTTTGCCTCGTGTCTTGGCGATTACGAAGATGGATTTGTTGGGTGATGAGTCGTTGGATCAACCCTTACCGGAGGATCCTCAGTGTGAGGTTGTGCTATGCTCGTCGGTAACAAACCAAGGATTGGATGAGCTCAAAGAGGCGCTTTGGGGTAGACTCAAAGAGCTTGCGCCCTCAGATGACGAGCCATGGAGAGAACGACCTGAGGATGACGCCGACCCATCCACGGATATGCCATCCTGAGATCGTGGAGAAGGTTCCAGTCCCTATAGAAAGGCTTCTAGCACTTTCTATCTACCCTAATGTGGGTGTCAAAACATTGAACCAACTCTTGGATGCACATCAGGAGTTTCCAAGTTCAACATGGGATGCGCCATGGCTCCAAGAGATGAGTGTCAAGCAAGCACCCCTTGCACGCGTCATTTCTGATGGGATGATTCCTGAGGGTCTACTTCGAAAAGCACAGGGGTGGATTCTAGAGACTCAAAAGATTGGGGCTCGAATCGTAACCAGGGTAGATTCAGAGTACCCACAGATGCTTCTCCACATCTATGAACCACCCCCATTTTTATGGTTAAGAGGCAATATAGAGGCTCTTAAGATGCCTCTATTATCGGTTGTTGGTACTCGCCGACCTACTCATGCAGCGGTTAGAGAGACCAAAAGGATTGTAGAGGATTGTGCAAGAGCAGGTTTGGGAATTGTGAGTGGGCTTGCCCAGGGGATTGATCAAGTAGCGCATCGAGCAGCTTTAGACGGTGGGGGAGTCACCTTAGCTGTGTTTGGGTCAGGAATTAATCGAGTGTATCCAGCACAACATCGAGCTTTAGCCAAAGAAATGTTACAACAAGGTGGATTACACATCTCCGAATTCCCCCCAGGCGCCCCACCCGCTAAACATCATTTTGTCAAACGTAATCGCATTATCAGTGGCCTTTCTCGAGCTTGCTTGCTAGGCCAATCAGCGCTAAAAGGGGGGAGTATGATAACCCAGTCGTATGTCAAAGAACAAGATCGTGACTTTTATGCCATCCCATATGCACCGAGTGAGCCTCAAAGTGGAGGTTCACTCTATGCACTTCGCGACGGAGCTACTTTGACAAGATCGGCTAAAGATATTCTCTCGGAGAGTTATAAAGAGATTCTAACAGATCATGAGTGTACGTCAGTCGATTCATCAAGTGAAACGATACACGCGCCCACATTACTACAATCGGAAATCTTGAGAAGGTGCCAATTAACGCCAGTTTCGATTGATGTATTGATGCAAGCCATGCCAAATCAACGCAGCGAGGTCCTTTATGCGTTAATAGAGTTGGAATGGCACCGTCGCATTAAGCGGTTGCCAGGAGATCAGTATATTCGCCTTGAATAAAGACTCGCAATGAGTACAATCATTCAATCCCATTTTCGTGAAGCCTGAACAGCGGTCCACACTGCAGCAGAAGCAGAAACAATCGCAGGGGCAAACCTTGTCACCGCAACAGATTCAGTACGTGAAGTTGTTGCAACTGCCCACCCTTGCCTTTGAACAACGGGTAAAAACTGAACTCGAAGCGAATCCTCTTTTGGAAGAGGACGCCCTGTGGGACTCTTCAGAAGTGTCAGACATTGAATCAACAGACACTATTTCTGAAGATTCCGATTCGCAGGAAGAGGATCAAGACACCTCGGACGAGTGGGAGGAGTATCTTCAAAATAGTGAAGCAACGGATGATGTTGTCAATCAACGCCCTCCTGAACAAACGATCGATAGGCCTGATCCATATGTAATGAATCTGCTAGAGCGCCTTGAGCAAGAAGTTCATTTAATGGACTTAGATCCAATGGACGAAGCGATTGCAGAGCAAATATTGGGTTCACTGGATGATGATGGGTACTTTCGTCGTGATGAGACAGCCATTGCTGACCGACTTGCTTTTGACCAAGGCTTTCCTGTCAATGAACACGATATTGAACGAGTTCGTCAACTTGTTATGCGTCTTGACCCGATTGGTGTTGCTGCAAAAACACTTCAGGAGTGTCTTTGGGTGCAACTTGATGAGGCAGTTCAAGACGAAGAAATGCATTCGCCTGTGAGACTCGCTTTGGAGATTGTGCGTGATTATTGGCCTGCGTTTGAGGAAAAAAAATGGACGACACTCTAAGAGCAACTTGACCTTTCAGAGCAAGAGCTAACGCCGGCTCTTGAACGGATTCGAGCCTGCAATCCCAAGCCTGGCTCTATTGAAGGAGATGATTCCCCTCAGTGGGTGATTCAGGAACCAGACGTGAGGATCCAATTTTATAGCTCAAATGAGTTGTCTCAACTTGATGCAACGACTCGTGCCTCTTGGATGGGAACAGGAGTGGATGGGTCGGCTCAATTAGAAACAACAGACGGTGTTTTTGTTGTAAAACTCCACCCGAGGAACGCTCCTAAACTACGTTTATCGAGGCAATACAAGGCACTGTGGGATCGCCTTCAAGATCCATCAGTAGGTTCAAAGTCCAAAGAGAACGAGGAGACTCGGGCATTTATCAAAGAAAAGATGGATGCAGCCACCTGGTTTATGGATTCCATTGAGCAGCGTAAGCAAACATTTTTGAAAACAATGACGGCCATTGTACGCCATCAAACGGTTTATTTATCCACCGGAAAAGGGCTAAAGCCCATGATCTTAAAAGATATTGCTGAAGAAATTGGGATGGATATCTCAACGATTTCTCGCGTAGTTAAAGGAAAATCTCTTCAAACGCCTCATCACAACCTTCAATTGCGAGACTTATTTACCGAAGGAATTCCCCTAAAAGGTGGTGGTGAATTATCTAGTACGGAGGTTAAGGGTAAAATCCGTACGTGGATTGAGGAAGAAGACCCAACTACACCCCTTGGAGATCAGGCTCTCACCGATCAACTCAACCAAGAAGGAATCCAAATTGCACGAAGAACGGTGGCCAAATACCGTGAGCTTATGCAAATACCCGTGGCTCGTCGTCGCAAGGAGTCATGACAACAATTCTGCCATCAGTAGACCTATTTGTCCGGCACTAGATTGGAGAAATAGCAACAGTATAAAGCTCGGCAAGCCTACAGAAAGAAGTGACCACAGCATTGACTTCACGACCACAACATGTTGTCCTGGACGTGTCATATTCCATATTGCGACTACGCCAAAGATGGCTTGAAAACCGACTGCACCACCAAGAATCCATCCAATTCCTTGATCGAGCATCCCAAGACCATAGAGCAACACCCATCCAATCCACCATACACCATGGAGGTGTTCCATCCATCCAAGAATGGAGCTTGACTCCGAAAGAGAAGGCTGGTGTGAGCTAATGTAGATGAGCAACCATTGGAACCCAACCCAACAAAAAATAATAGGGAACCAAAATCCTAAGACTAGCCAATAATTGTTGATGGGATATGGGAGTACTCCAGCGCTCATCCAACCATGGACAACCTGAGCTGAAAACCCATCCCTAAACCACAAGGGGATGATGGACGAGATGAACAACACAGCTGCTAGCATCCATAAGACACTCCATCGACCCTCTCGCAGATTGCGTGAGTTGCGCAACGTAACCCCTGCTCGACCATTGACAAAGGTGCGATATAGTCGTTGAGAATAGTACTTTTGACGCTGGAGGAACAAGGCAAAGACGATAAATACGATTACCCATATGAGGGTTGGCTGACGAGAAGAGGCGACATTAGAGCGCTCATCCGCAAAGGGGATGGCGGTTCGTTGCCCTACGCACCAATCACGAAATATTAAGCTCAAGGAAGGCTCAGCCGAAAGGATCTCATTATACAATGATTGCTCAATCCAAATCGATGTTACTGAGCTTTCACGTAGTGACTCCAACATCGTGAGGATATCAGTCAACTCTGCGTTAGGCCAAGATCCCATCCAAATCTCACCTTCAAGGGTTCCATC
>JAQCBZ010000058.1 GCA_027621355.1 Bacteroidota bacterium
TTGTGGGACAGCAATTATCCCATGCCAAAACTGTACGGTACCAACACAATGATATGGATCACCTGCGTCGACTACTTGATAGGGAAGATCCATCTTTGGGTAAGATCATTGTCAGTGATGGTGTTTTTTCTATGTCTGGTCGCTTAGCCAGCATCCCGGAGCTTGTTGCCATTGCTAAAGAGTATGGTGCTCGCTTGTATCTTGACGATGCGCATGCGGTCGGTGTGGTTGGTGATGGGGGGCGCGGTTCGGCTTCTGTATTTGGTTTGACTGATCAAGTAGACCTAATCAGCGGGACATTTAGCAAGTCATTTGCATCACTCGGTGGCTTCCTGGTAGGGGATGCACCTGTGATTGATTTCATTCGTCACAATGCACCATCCCATATTTTTAGTGCTAGTATGCCTCCTGCAAATGTTGCAACGGTGTTGAAGTCCCTTGAAATTCTCCAGGAAGAGCCGTGGAGATTTGAGCGCCTTGAAGATATCTCCAACACAATGCGTACTGAGCTTCAAGCTATGGGTTTCAACGTAATGAATAGCCAAACCCCGATTATTCCCATCGTTGTAGGTGAAATGATGGAATGTTTTGTGTTTTGGCGTGACCTCTTTGAGCAGGGCGTGTATACTAATGCAGTGGTTCCACCGGCAGTGCCTAAGGGACAGTCGTTGATCCGTACAAGTTACATGGCGACTCATACCGACGAGCACCTTAACCGAGTGCTGGAAGCATTCCGTACAGTTGGAATCCAAAACGGCATTATCGACCGTAATGGCCATGCAGCCAACGGATAATGTGAGCCTCACCTTGGTCGAGTCCAAGGAGCAGCGTGAGGCTTTCATTGAGTTTCCTTATACCCATTACCAAGATAGTCCTTGTTGGGTGCCCCCGCTTCGGGTTGAGCAAAAAAAGCTCATAGACCCCAAAAAGAATCCCTTTTTTAACAATGCTGAGATGGTGTTGTTTACCGGCACGGTGAACGAGCGTCCCGCAGGTCGGATTGCTGCAATCATTGACCATCGATATAATGAAGTTCATGGCGGAAAAACGGGTTTTTTCGGTTTTTTTGAAACCATTGAGCACCAACCCCTGGTAGACCTCATGCTCAAGGCCGTGAAGGACTGGCTAAAGCAACGTGGAATGACGCATTTGCTGGGACCGGCTAGTCCTGGCATGCTCGATGTCATTGGTATCCAGATGGATGCGTATGAAGAAATCCCTTCACTGATGATGCCCTACAACAAATCCTATTACGCAGAAGTCCTGGAACAAGCGGGGTTATCCAAGGCCATGGATTTGTACTCGTTTTTGGCCACCAATCCTGGGGTCGATATTGAGCGAATGGCTCGTGCGAAAGCGATTGTTTCAAAACGGCTACCATCCCTGAGACTACGAACCGTCGACTTACGCAACCTCAAAGAAGATGCTGAGATTATTCGTACGATTTATAATCAGGCCTGGGCAAAAAATTGGGGTTTTATCCCAATGACCAAGGAAGAGTTTGATGACCTGGCCTCCTCATTAAAGCTTGTGGTTGCCAAAGAAGTGGCCATTATCGCAGAGTTAGAGGGTGAACCGATTGGGTTTTCGATACCATTATTTGATATCAATCGAATCTTACACAAAATGGATGGGAATCTGTTCCCATTTGGATGGTGGAAGCTTCTTCGGGGACGAAAAAAACTAAGTCATCTTCGCACTGCATTAATGGGGGTATTACCAGAACATCAGGGTAAAGGGATTGATGCGATGCTTCATCAATATGTCGTCGAAAAAGGGTACGAAAACGGTTATATTTCCTCAGAGATTGGATGGGTTTTGGAGACCAATCTCGATATGATTCGAGTCGCGGAACGGATGGGCGCTAAGCCTTTTAAAACCTTCCGGATGTTCGAAACGACGCTTTAGATTAAGTCACTAACCCTTTTGTTCTATGTCATTTAGAATCGAAAAGGACTCGATGGGGGAGATTCGTGTTCCCGAAGAGGCCTATTATGGAGCTCAAACACAACGTGCCGCAGACAACTTTCCTATCAGCTCGTTACGGTTCTCATCACCGTTTATTTCGGCATTAGGATTAATTAAAGCGACCGCTGCTCGAGTGAATGCCGACCTAGGCCTTTTAGATGAGGTGCGTGCTAATGCGATTGTGAACGCGGCAACAGAAGTTGCTGACGGAAAGCTCGATGAACATTTTGTTCTCGATATTTTTCAGACAGGATCGGGTACATCCACCAATATGAACGCCAATGAAGTGATATCGCGGCGTGCCAATGAACTCCTCGAGGCGGATGGGGCTCAAGAGAGGGTCCACCCGAATGATCATGTCAATATGGGGCAGTCCAGTAATGACACCATTCCTACGGCCATTCGTCTTTCCACTGTACGTCAGGGCAAAGAACATTTAATCCCCGCCATTGATCATCTTCGTGCAACGTTTTTGAAAAAAGGTAAGGAGTATGCAAATGTGGTAAAGACGGGGCGTACCCATTTAATGGATGCCATGCCTGTGACCATCGAGCAAGAGTTTGGAGGGTATGCAAGGCAGCTCGAATTGGCTCAGCAACGCTTGACCGATGCGCTTACTAGGAACCTCGAACTCCCACAAGGTGGAACCGCGGTTGGGACAGGGATCAATACGCACCCTGAATTTGGCGCTCGTTTTGCCAAAGGAGTAGCCCAAGCGACAGGCATCGAATTTGTCGAGGCTACAAACCATTTTGAAGCCCAGGCTACTGTGGATGCCTCAGTCGAACTAAGTGGCCAATGCAAAACACTTGCCATTAGCTTAATCAAGATGGCTAACGACCTTCGTTGGATGAATTCAGGCCCTAATGGTGGTTTGGGGGAGGTTCAACTTCAGGCATTGCAACCAGGCTCATCGATTATGCCAGGCAAAGTGAATCCGGTGATTGAAGAATCCGTCATTATGGTGGCACTTCAAGTCCTGGGTAATGACACAACAATCAGTGTTGCTGGTCAAACGGGTAATTTTGAACTGAATGTGGCTCTTCCAGTGGTGGCTCATAATATGCTTGAATCGATTCATATTTTGGGTACAGCATGCCAGAATTTTGCTGATCTCTCAGTCCAAGGATTAACGGTTCGAACCGACAAAATTGCTGAGAATGTCAGCCGCAACCCCATTCTAGTCACAGCGTTGAATGGAATCATTGGCTATGATCTTGCGGCCAAAATCGCAAAACAAGCCTTCGCCGAAGATCGCCCACTCATAGACGTTGCTGAGGAGCTCACTGAGTTGAGCCGATCGGAGTTAGAAACTATTTTGAATCCTGCAAATCTAACACGACCTGGAATCGC
>JAQCBZ010000024.1 GCA_027621355.1 Bacteroidota bacterium
CTGAGCCTGGTGCATCTCAACAATCGCCTCGAGATCCACGCCATGATCCGCAGCACTTGCACCATCCGCAGCACTTGCAACATCCGCGGTTTGACCATGATCTAGGTCAGCCCCATGATCGCCCATCGACAACCCAAGCTTCTCCGATAACCCCATCGCACTCATCAAACGATCTAGCCCTTTCTCAGCCGCCTGCAACGCCCTATCCGAAAAATCGATGGGACTTTGATAATGGGATTGGAGCAACAAAAACCGTACGACCATAGGATCGTACCCCTTGGATAGCAACGCATGATCACCATCAAACAGCTGCTGCAACGTCACAAAATTACCCGCCGATTTGCTCATTTTTGCTCCCTCAAGCGTCACCATATTATGATGCATCCACACCTTCGCTGGTGGAGTGCCGTGCGCACCACAAGCTTGAGCGATTTCGGCTTCATGATGAGGAAATTGCAAGTCCAACCCACCCCCATGAATATCAAATCTCTCCCCTAAGTATTTCGTGCTCATCGCCGTGCACTCAAGGTGCCACCCAGGAAATCCTTCACCCCATGGAGACGGCCAACGCATAATATGACCCTCCTCTGCTCGTTTCCATAACGCAAAATCGTGAGGTGAACGCTTTTCATCCTGCCCGAGTGTCCCTCGGCTTGCTTGTTGCAGTTCGTCCAGCACCTTTCCTGACAAAGCCCCGTACTCAAACTCAGACGCTTCGTAGGCATTCAGGTCAAAATAGACACTCCCTTCCACCTCGTAAGCATAACCAGCATCCATTAACCGCTCTATCAACGCGATTTGCTCAGGAATATGACCACTAGCTGTAGGTTCAATGGATGGACTTAAACAATTCAGAGCGTCCATTCCTTGGTGATACTCCACCGTGTATTGCTGTACCACCTCCATCGGTTCAATCTGCTCCAAGCGTGCCTTTTTGGCAATTTTATCTTCGCCTCCATCCCCTGATTCATCGGTTAGGTGCCCCACATCGGTAATGTTTCGAACGTAGCGGACTCTATACCCAACAAAACGAAGCAATCGCACCAGGACATCAAAGGTTACCGCACTTCGGGCGTGACCTAAGTGAGGAGAACCATACACCGTCGGTCCACAAACGTACAATCCCACATGGGGGCTTGCTAGAGGCTTAAAAGGTTCAACCTGACGCGTCAGGGTGTTATGCAGATGGATCGGAAATGTGTGTGTGACCGATTCCGCCATAATTACAGATCGGTTTCCATGCGGATGTAATCAATAAAGCGTTGCTGCGTCTCCGCCTCTTTGAATGCACCACGATAATCCGCCGTGACCGTGCTACTGGACTCGTCTTTGATGCCCCGCGTGGATACACATAGATGCTTACTATCGATGACCACCGCTACATCCTTCGTTTTGAGTGCATTTTCCAACGCCTCGGCAATCTGTAATGTCAAACGCTCTTGGACCTGCGGGCGTCTGGCATAATAATCGACCAACCGGTTAATTTTGGACAGCCCAATCACTTCACCATCTGCGATGTAGGCGACGTGGGCCTTACCAATGAATGGCAAGAAATGGTGTTCACAAAAGGAGACCAAACGAATATTCTTCTCCACCACGAGATGGCCATAATCGTATGGGTTGGCAAACGTACGTGTATCAGGAGCCTCCATGGGGTTTAGCCCGCCAAATATTTCTTCCACATACATCTTAGCTACACGATGCGGGGTTCCTCGCAGGCTTTCGTTTTGGGTGTCTAGACCCAACGTGTGCATGATTTTCTCAAAATGGCGCGCGATTTGCTCCATTTTTTCTTCATTGTTCATCAAAAAGGCATCCTCATGCATAGGGGTCTGCAATCCCTCGCTGAAGTGGTCGTCGCCTTGTGCTTCAAAGGTTTCTTTCAAAATCGTGGTCTCGTCTCTACTCATGGTTACGTCTTTGGTAAGTCTAGCAGTCAAAAGGTACAGAATTTCGTATCGAGTTTCGCAGGGTGCTTACGCGTTCAACAGAAATCGGCCAATACATCATCCGTCTCACCGCTACTCCAATTACAAAAAAAAGGGTGGCCTCCGTTCGAAGGTCCACCCTGTACTTCGTTTGTAAATCAGTCAGTTCGCCGCTTATTGCCTACTTAAACACTGAGCATCACATAGCAATACACTTGGCAAATTGAGCACATCTACCCGAGGCAGAGTACCTCCAAACGCATTTTCTGCCACATCAATAAATTCATTTGCTAGAATGGCGCTTCCACGGAAATTTGGGTGAACTCCATCCGTAGAAAAGACACCATTCGGAGAGAAATCAGGAGCCAATTTCACTCCTTCAATCACCAAACCAAGTGGGCTACCGTCTAATCCAAACAAATCAGAAATAGCACTCGTGGCTGAATTGGTCTCCCACAATGCAAAGCGAGTCCCACCAGAAGCTTGATTGGTCGCCGCAACAACTTGCTTAATGATGGCATTAAATGTTTGTCGCGCTACTTCTGATTTTAAGATCTCATCTGCTGTGAGGGTGTATGAGTCTGCCAACGGCACAACTAGCCCAATAAGTGACAGAGGGTTTGTTGGGTCTGCTGGTGTTCCGAGAACTGCTCCTGCACTCAGTAGAAGTAACTCAGGTCCCACCGTTGCATCAACTCGAAGCTGACGTGCTTGTTCATAAGGTGCAATTGCAGCACGCGTCGCAGCGTCGATGAGTCCAGCACCTTGAATTTGATCAAAATATGGACCTAAATCAGTGGCAGCATCATCTTGCACAAGAACTGCATTTTGACCTGCTTGATATTGAATCTTACGACCAGCTAAGACTTCAGCAGGCAGGCTAAACGGAGGAGCGGCCAACGCATCAATCAATTGATTAAAGCCTGCAAAATTTGCATTTAGTTGGCCAGCTGTTGCAGCATCAAGAGGAATAGCGTTGTAAGAAACTGCTCTGAAGGTAGGCGCTGCGGCTAGAGGTGGGATATCTGCAACGACTCCCTTTGCTGTGGTTTGGGTCGCAATCTTCGTCATCGCTGAAGTAAACAATGCTTGGAAGGTTGCAACGTCCGTTAGCAAGGCATCATTTACTCCACCTGTACCGAGATAGGATAAGACATCATTACCGCCCACCCAAAATGTAATAAAAGATGGATTACGAGCAATTGCATCATCTAGAACTGTAGAAACCCCTGGCTGACTCGCAAAGCGAGCATAGAATCCGCTGTAGTATGGTGAATTTGGATTTCCTGCTCCAGGCTCGTCTAGTTGCCACAGGTGTAAACCAGGAACACCGAAGTTATTCAAGAACTCCTTGCTACCCGTGAAAGGAGCAATGGGGTCTCCATTAATTACAGGAGAAGGCCCAGGAATATTGGTGTCAAGTGCAAATCGACCACACACTGGATTACAGGCTGGAGATTGAACAGAAACATTATACCCATTGACACTGTTAATGTCTGGTTGTGTAAATACTCCAGCACCTGCTGGCTCCAAGGCTTTCGCCATTAGGTTGGGGAAAGAATGAGCCTGTCCTTGATTGTAAAGCGCACCATCCATTAACCCAGCTGTTATTGAAGCTCCAATAGAAACGATGTTGGAATAATCAGCACTACCAGATGAGTATGTGGCTCCAGTGGGAAGTGGATTGTTAGTAATCTGTTCTTCAACGAGAGAATCAAAGCTACTTTCACAAGCCGACGCTACAAAAGCAACGGCAATCAAAAGAGCCACGATTCTAAAAGGTTTGACATGTGTTTTCATAAGTCTATCCTATTAAGGTGATTAAGTTGTGGCTCAATTAGTTAAGCAACTGATCAAAAGAGAGAGATACATAATACATCGCTCCCATAAGTGGATTCCCGAATGAACTTGTATACCGCTCATTTAGTACGTTTGTTCCACCCACTTTGAGGATTGTATTTAGGTTACTCAGCTTATAACTAAACTGTGCATCTAGAGTACCGTACTCTGGAATGATGCCATTTCCAAAGGATGATTCCCACAGATATGCATCTTGCCATCTCCACACCACATTAAATCCTAAGTCAGGAGTAAGTGAGCGGTTTTGGAAGCGAACATTATATCTCCACTTTGGAGAATTATATCCAGCTCTGAAGCCTTGATCGATTAGGTCTTGTTGCGTGATGAGTTCATTAAACGCCACATTACCCCCAATTTGAAATCCTTTTGGAAGGCTATAGTCTGCAGATACAGCCCATCCATGCGACTCTACAACACCATCAGCGTTGATATCGAACCCATAATTCTGGGTAGCAAATGAACCACCAGTAGTAGGATCAACCCCTGTAACAATTGCTTGTTTCCATGAGCTAGAATTCACGTCATATCCAGCTCCAGGCGCTGTGCGTAGACCATTAGGCACCCCTTGGACAAACTCTACACCAGCAATGTAGTTGGAGTATTGACTGAAGTAGTAGTAAGCATCAATGAAAAGTTTGTTTCCAACTAATGTTTTGTAGCCTACTTCGTATGACTTAATCTGCTCGGGTTGGAAATCACCAAACTGGAAAGGTACGAGTGATGAAGCAGCTTGTGAAGCAGATGCGCCACCTAGGTATGCCGCTTGAGCTGCTTGTACACTTTCAAGTGTGTATACAGTATTGGTCTTAAAGTTATAGCGATCAATCAGTACTGGATTACTCCCAACTAAGCGCCTTGAAACTACATCAAGATCGATAAATTGATCCTGTGTTGTCGGGATTCCAAATCCTGTTTGATACGAGAAACGCAGATTATGAGCATCAGCAATTGTTGCAACCACAGAAGCACGTGGCGAGAATTGACCATCAAAGTATTCGTTTTTGTCGTAGCGAAGTGACCCTGTGAATGTTAATGCACCCTCGGCAAACGATTTAGAACCTTGAAGGTATGCACCCCATTCATTAATACTGAATTCATCGCCATTATCTTGAAGTGCAAACAATGTACCCTGCGAATTCAATGCGAATTGTCTCACGTTCAATCCACCAATGAGCTCGATTTTCTCTGGGTCAATCACTTCCGCGAAGTTGTAAAGCCCTTCTAGGTGATACATTGCTGAGTTGTCTAGGAACTTTGCACCACCTTCAGAAATCGGGATGCTACGGAATCGGTCATATAACTCTTTGAATTGAGGTGACCCTGGTTGTGGTTGCTGTGAATTAGCATACTGACGAGCAATTGCATGAGCTGCATCAACATCAGCACCCGAAGTTCGAGCGCTAGCAAATGCATTCAAATACGGCGATAAATACGTCGATTGGTTGATCAACGAAGCGACGGTATTTGCTGCATATGTGTCTCCGGTATTTTCCTGTGTTGTGTATGCTCGTATGAAATAGGTTGGATGTCGAAGCTCAAACTTGGCAGTCCAAATATTGAAATTATCGAGAATGAATCTGTCATTGGCAGTGTAAACAGTCGATCCATACCCGGTATTAAACTGACCAACTACTTCAAGTCTGTCCGTCAATCTATAATGAAGAGCTGCTCCTAGCTTAGTACTGTTTGTGGTATTATCTACAAAATCGGATTCTTTGAATCCTCGAGGAGTAAAGGCACCTGCAGCACCATCAGGGAGTAAGTTTCGAATGGCTGCAAGCGTTGCACCTGTTGCGCCACCCGCTGCAATCCCGATATCAGCAATAGTACCTACAGTGATCAGGAAGTCCCCATAAACATTGACGCCATTGTACGTGCGTGGATTCGCTGAGGTCTCTCTGGTTAATCCACCCCTTTCTACAAGGCCACTTTGATCACGGTAGTCTTCACCCACAAAATCTTGTGCTTCAAGGAAAGAGCCCGTTACTTTAATCGCCAGTCGATCATTCCAGGACTTTGCATAACGAAAACTATACTTTTGGAAAAGTGCTGGGTCTGCTTCAATGGTACTCTCAATGTGATTCAGACCATTCTGGATAGAGAAAGACAACCCTTGATAATCAAATGGGCTTTTTGAATTCATTAGTAGAATCCCATTTAATGCATTGGGTCCATAGAGTGCAGAGGCAGCGCCAGGAATCAATTCTGCAGTCTCGAGGTCTAATTCAGTGATTCCCACTATGTTACCCACAGAAAAATTCAATCCTGGGGCTTGGTTATCGATTCCATCAATCAACTGAACAAATCGAACGTTACCATTAGAGTTAAATCCTCGAGTATTAACTGATCTGAATGTCAAACTTTGTGTGGAGAAATCAACCCCTTTTAGATTAGACAAAGCATCATAAAAGCTTGTAGATGCGGTTTCGCGAATCGAAAGAATGTCTAATTTTTCAATAGACACTGGGGCTTTTAGAATTCCTTGCTCTACTCTGGACGCAGAAACCACGACATCAGAGCCAAAAACAGCCTGTGGTTTCATGTCGATACGCAGATCGTCAACAGAGCCCGTGATTTCGATTTCTTGAGTTTGGAACCCTACAATGGAGACTACGAGGGTAAATGGTGGGTCGTCATTGATTGTCAGGTCAAAGCGTCCATTGGCGTCAGTTGAGGTCCCAACGACCTTCCCTTTCACCATGATGTTGACTCCGACGAGCGTTTCGCCAGACTCAGCATCAAATACGGTACCTGAAACGGTTACTGCACGCTTCGTACTGGACACTTCATCGGTTTCGGTCGCTGCAACGAGCTTGGAAGCAGGGGTTGCGGCTGCAAAAACGAGACTCAACAACAATACAAGATGGCATGAACGGCGTACAATCATCCGTACATGCGAAAAGAAGTAGGTTGATGTCATAATTGAAGATGTAGTTATTGGATTTCTTCAATTTACGACTGTTAACCTAAACTTAACAATAAATCGTTTGGGTTATATGGCAAATCCTTGCGACAAAAGCGCTTACAAGCGAAAAAAGTAACTAGATAATGGATGCAAATTGACACTAGAATATCCACGGAATACCTGCTTAAAAACGGGCTTTGATTCCTACTTGAAGGTCAAAGGTTAGCACATCTAGATCTGTGGTTGCGATCGCGGGCTGGAAAAATCCATCTTCATAGCTGTAGACCGTGCTAGTCTCATTAAATGAGGAGAGGCGTGCGTTAGCAAAAACGCTCAAATTGCGATTCACCGGCACATCGCCACCAAAGCCAAAGGCTAGGCGCTCTTGGGTTGAATCCTTGAATCGAGGCGCTTGGTACAGTGCAGATCCAAACACAGTCACACCAATGGGTGCAGTGTACTTCAGCCCGGCTCTGAGGTCAAGAACGTCTTCATAGACGGTCTCGATGTACTCATTATCAATGCGTTCGTCAAGAAAGGTCTCCAGACCGCTATAATTAATCTCGGTGTTGGATAATGGAGTGTAGTCTGCACCAAACGCCACTTCGATTCCTTGGGTCGTTCCTATGCTCATCCCTGCAGACAATGTAGAAGGTTGCTTGATCTTGTATTCAAAGTCACCGCTCAGCGAGCTCTGAAAATACTCTGCATTATCCATGGTAGTCCGGATGACGGAGTCGTAACGCTCAGTGACTTTAAGGGTGCTTGGAAGCTTGTATGAGGCGCCAATGCGCAACATATCTCCCATTTGATAGATAAATCCTAGTCGAGCAGAAAGACCCGAGTATTCACTTCGAAAATCGTCTTGTAGGAGCATATTATCCACATCGGTCTCTCCTTCGCCATCATTATTGGTGTCGATGAAATCTCCGTTGTACACGTTGTTGAGATCGAGCTCCAAAAAGGTCCGTTTGTAGGTCTTTTCGCCGTTGGTAACACCAATGGAGGCGCCCACAAATAGATTGCGTTGAAACTCCGTCGCTACAAAGGCGTTCCACTCACCTGCGATTCCTTCTTGGAGAACCTCTGCCTCTTGTTGAATGCCGGGATATTGATCAGGTGTGAAGCCTACTCGAAAGATCGATTCAAGATAGGTTTGATCGACATCCCCGTAATCAATAGCGTAGGTTTCAAAAGCAATGCCCTCGTAGGTGTTGCCAGGAACTTTGAATTGATCGGTGATGGTATGATCCTGATTGAATCCCATGACGGAATTGGCACGATTAAAGGACCCCGTTTGCACATAGGATCCCCCAAAATTGAGAGCTCCAGTACGCGTAGGTAACGCTACGACAAAACCCAAGCTAGACAAGGCCCCTTTGAGTTGATTATCGGTCTGTGCACCTCCAAGATAAATGGCTTCTTCGTTGGTGTTGGTTGCCGCAAGCGAGAGGTCAAAAAAACCATTTCGGAAAAGTGCCGCGGAGGCAGGATTATCGAGAATGGAGCCAAGGTCGTAGGCTGTGGCTGTGCCTGGAAGCGTGAGTCCAGGGCGAGTCGCTCCTGAGGAGGCTGTCGTGAACTCTACGGCTTGTTGAGTGTATAGCAATGGGTCGGCACTTTCTTGAGAAAACGCAGCGGGTGCAAGGCTTGCTACACCCATGAGTAGCAAAGCGACGATGTTAAAGAGTAATTTCATAGTTAGGATCCTCCTCCTCGACTACGCTTATTTTCTGAAGATCCACCAGAACTAGAGCCTCCTGAGCGTATCGATCCACCACTAGTGCCTGAGCTTGAACGACCCGTAGAGCGCTTTGTGCCAACCGCAGGGGATGATTTCCCCGAATCTCCTCCACGTTTTACTTGTGGACTGGATGGGCGAGAAGATGAACTACTGCCTCCTGATTCTCCAGAGGATCGTCCTGTGGATACTCTAGGTGTATCGCCTCCACGTGTACGAGGAGCAACATACCCACGATCGGTACGTGTTGAGGTCCCTCTACGAACTTGAAAGTCTCCTCTTGGAGTTCCTCGATAAATAGATGTCCCTGGAGTGACTCGAGACGTACCTAATCGGCCGCGATCTCGACTCATTTCCACAGCACGTCGAATCGATTCTGATGTGCGTCCTTGCGAACGAGAACCGGTGACACTATTGGCAATCCCACGATTTAGCGAGCTTACCCCTTGTCGGGTATCATAGCGTTGGCTAGCACGTCCACTGGTCAACCCACTAGAACGTGGTCCAAAATGTCGATCCCAATCGCGATCGTACACCACGGTCCCAATCGGCCCACCATAGTAATTGTATCCGGCATAATACCCACCACCAAAGCCGTTGTATCCAAATCCTCCCCAAGCATAGGGAGATCCACCCCATCCATACCAAGGATCCCAAACACTACCTACTGGGTGATACCCCCAACCATAATAGGGGTGATACAACCATGTGTAAGTATTATACCATGAACTGTAGCGTGACCAACCTGATCCAAAATGAATGCTGAAGCTGGTGCGTGGACGTCGCCAATCCCAGAAAGGGTCATAATATCCACCATAACTCCCATCAAAAAAACCATCACGATATCCACGACTGTAGGATAGAGTCAGATTACGCTCTGCCCACCAACGCTCAGTTGTGTAATCTTTAAAGAAATAACTCTCATAGTCATTCCACCCACGATCGTATCCGTCATCAAACCCATCACGATACTCTCCGTCGGTCGTTTGATCGCCATATTGATCGCCATCGCCATATCCGCTATTCTGCCCACCCCCATAATAGGCACGCTCAGGCTGATTGCGATCGGTGTAATTGGGGCGCTCCACAAATTGGACCTGTGTGTAGCATCCAGTCAAAAAGAATAACCCTGCAATGGGTATCCAAAGTCTGAAGGAATGTGGTTTCATAACGACCCCCGGTCTACGATTGATGGAATTTCTATCTCTATACTACTAATAACGTAATTTACGGGGAAAATCGTGCGGATGTTTCGAAGAAACTTATTTTGACACAAGATCCGGCTGTAAGATAACTCTGCAAGCTAGACGATCGGTAGCTTGTTATCCCAAATAAGTCCGAAGAGCTGCACTTCTGTTATGATTGCGCAACTTTCGAAGAGCTTTCTCTTTAATCTGGCGAACACGTTCACGCGTGAGATCAAATCGTTCGCCAATTTCTTCGAGTGTGAGAGAGTGCTCGCGTCCAATTCCAAAATAGAGACGAACCACTTCGGCTTCTCTCTTGGTAAGCTTGGACAAGGCACGCTCAATTTCGACCTTGAGTGACTCACCCATGAGATCGAAATCTGGGTCTGGAATCTCTTCGTTTTCGAGAACATCCAGTAGACGATTATCCTCGCCTTGGGCAAAAGGCGCATCCACCGAGAGGTGACGCCCAGAGATTTTGAGGGTGTCGGCTACTTCGTTTACCGTCATTTCTAGGGATTCGGCTAGCTCAGCGGCACTCGGTACACGCTCATACTCCTGCTCAAGCTTGGAGAGTTCCTTCCCGATTTTGTTGAGCGCACCCACACGGTTTAATGGCAGGCGAACGATCCGACTTTGCTCAGCGAGTGCCTGAAGAATGGATTGACGAATCCACCATACCGCATACGAAATGAATTTAAAGCCGCGCGTTTCATCAAAACGCTTGGCGGCTTTGATCAATCCGAGGTTTCCTTCATTAATTAAGTCACCAAGTGAGAGTCCTTGGTTCTGGTACTGCTTGGCTACAGACACCACAAAACGGAGGTTGGCTTTGGTGAGATCTTCAAGCGCACGCTGAGAGCCCGCCTGAATCTCCTTCGCGAGGCGAACCTCGTCATCAGGGGTAATAAGTTTTTCTTTTCCAATCTCCTGAAGATACCGATCCAGGGATTCCGATTCGCGGGTAGAGATACCAGAACTTTTAGCCACGTAACCTTAGGGTTTACAGTGTTTTAGGTAGATCAAAAACGGGGTGCAGAGTGCAGTATACATTCTCCTTATATAAACGGATAAAGATAGGGAATCATTTCACAATCATGAAATCTCTTTCGCGAGCGATTCCGCTTGCTCAATGAGGCGTTCAAACACCGTAATGCCCGTGTTCCAGAACTTTGGATCGCGAATATCGAGACCAAATTCGGCAATCAATTCATGTGGCCATCGTGACCCTCCTGAGGCAAGGACTCCCATGTAGGTTTCGGCAAATGCCTCTTTGTCACTGGCTTGCTTGTACTGTTCACTCAACGCAAGGACTAGAAGCTCGCCAAACGCATAGGCATACACATAGCCAGGTGTGTGAAGAAAATGGGGAATGTAGCACCACCACAAGCCATACTCTTCTGTCATCGTTACCGAGTCGCCGTATAATGCACGCTGGGTTTCCATCCAGTGCTCAGAAAACTGCTCCGTGGTTAGCTCCCCTTGGGTGCGTCGATGGGTGTGAATGCGATCTTCAAAGCGGTTCATCGAAATCTGTCGATACACTGTGGCAATGGTGTCGTCGAGCTTACTCAACACAAGCGCGAGCTGTTCTTTAGGGTCATTAAGAGCCGCAATCATGCGCTCAAACACCAACATCTCTCCAAACACAGATGCAGTCTCCGCTGTGGTTAATGGCGTGCCTGCCTGCAACTCTCCTTGTTGCCGACTCAAATATTGATGCACACCATGACCCAGTTCATGCGCTAGGGTCTGCACATCACGGAGCTGTCCGTTGTAGTTCATTAAGATGTAGGGATGAGTGTCGGTACTTACACTTGCAGAATACGCTCCTCCCCTTTTACCTGGTTTGACGGCAGCATCAATCCAGTTGTGATCAAAAAACTTCTGTGTAATGGTACCCATCTCCGGATGAAAGTCTCGATACGCATCCAGAACCATTTGCTGAGCCTCAGGCCATTGAATGGTTGTTTCGGTTTGCATGAGCGGGGCGTACCGATCATAATCGTACATCGGGTCCATCCCGAGGAGTTTGGATTTCAGCTTGTAGACTCGCTGCGGGAGGTGATAGGAACCAGTCACCGTATCTATCAACGCTTGTACCGTTTCATGGTCGGTTTCGTTACTCAGGTGGCGCGTCGTATCCCACCGCTCATATCCTCGGAGTTTGTCTGAGGTCATTTTGTCGGCTAAAATGGTATTAAACACGTAGGTCAGAGTGCGCTTATGTTCTTGGAAACCCTTGGTCAGCGATGCATGAGCTTCCTTGCGGGTCTCCCGACTGGGATCATGAAGTTTGGATAGCACTTGTTGCTCAGGGAGCTTCTCCCCTTTCCACTCAAAGCGAGCTGCGCCAAGCGTCTCATCAAAGTACCGAACCCATGCAGAACGCCCCGTGACTCGTTTTGCACTCAGGACTTGCTCTGCTTGTTCACTCAGTGTGTGATCCTTGAACCTGCGTGAGAGTACTAGATAATGGCGACGATGAGCCAAAACAGGATCGTCAATGATGGATTGAGCTTGGTTGTCGTCCACTGCAAGCCATTCGACGTCAATAAATACCAAGTGTTGGCTAATCTCAGATCCTAGTTCGCTCATCTCTTGTACCAATTTACCAAGGGATGCGTCCTCCGTATTAGTTGACCAGATTAAATGGGCATAGGAACCGAGTCGATGAGCGGTTTGCAAGAGGGTTTCGTATCGATCCAGTAACCCCAACATCGCATTGGCATCCAGGCTTGCAATCGTTCCGCGGTATTGGGTGGCCATGGCTTGAGCTTCTTTCAAAAGGGACGCTTTGTCGGTCTCTAGTTTTGGATCCGACGGGCTTGCGTAAAGATCAGACAGATCCCAGTGAACCGATTCCACTCCATGAGGTTGTGCTCCATGGGGTTGGGAGGTTGATTCCGTGGGGATTGAAGCGTGACGTAGAAGGTGTGAAGCGGACTCGTGAGGTAGAAGCATTCTTGGGTCTGTTTGAGGAGTTCCTAGATTGGGTTCAATTGCCGTGGGAAACATATCATGATTGGTGAAAAGTTTCGTAATTTTATTGGCTAATCCTCAACGTCTCAAACCTTTCCTGTGGAGCCACTAGAGTCCGTATTCGGTCCAAATTCCGCGCTCGTCGAAGAGCTGTTCGAGCAGTTCAAACAAAATCCTGAGTCTGTTCCTGCTTACTGGAGGAGCTACTTTAGTGAACTCAATGGGTCTGCACCGACCACAAATGGCTCAGCGACTGCTACGAGTGGAACGTCACCTGCTACACCTGCAGCACCACAAAACTCACCCAAGCAACAGCCCAAGACCGAGACCAAAAAAAGCGCGACAGATGGCACTTCTGAAGGGACAAAAACCGCTTTAAACAAAACTCTTATCAAAGGGGTCGCCGCCAAGATTGCCGAGAATATGGATGCGAGTCTCACCGTTCCGACAGCCACGTCGCTTCGTGTGATTCCTGTTAAAATGCTGGCTGAGGATCGTGACATTATCAACCGTCAGCTTGTCCGGCGGATGGAGCCTAAGGCTTCGTTTACCCATTTTATTGCGTGGGCGGCAATCCGGGCGTTGCAAACATTCCCCTCACTGAACCATGGGTATGAACTGCAAGATGGCAAACCTTATCGCATCGATCCTGGACAAGTTAATTTAGGGATTGCAATTGACCTGCCTGGCAAAGATGGCTCTCGAAATCTAGTCGTCCCCAATATTAAAGGGGTCGATCGGATGAATTTTAAGGAGTTTTTGTATGCCTACGCTGAGTTGATTGCCAAGGCGCGCGCAGGAAAACTCGAAATTAGCGATTATCAGGGCACAACAATTAGTGTGACAAATCCTGGGACCCTGGGAACCGTTTCGTCGGTACCAAGACTTATGCAAGGGCAAGGGGCTATTCTTGCGACAGGTGCGATTGATTATCCTGCGGAGTTCCAGTCGATGAGTCCAGAGCAGTTGCATCAGCTAGGTGTCTCGAAGGTGATGACCATGACGTGTACGTATGATCATCGCATTATCCAAGGGGCAGAATCGGGTCTGTTTTTGCAGAAAATTAATGCGCTACTCAATGGACATGAAGATTTTTATGATTCCATTTTTGCTGATCTAGAGATTCCTTATGAGCCGATGCCTCCGGGGGCGGATACGTTTTCTGCCTTTACAAATGGCGCAGCCGATGAATTTGAGCATGATCGCCGCGCTATTGCTGTTTGGAGGCTCATGTATATGTACCGTATGCGTGGCCATGGGCATGCAGAGATTGATCCCCTTCGTCAACGCAAAGATCGCTCTCCAGAACTCGATCTTGAGTATTACGGCTTGACGATTTGGGATCTGGATCGTGAGTTTTACTGCGAGGGGTTGGCAAAAAAAGAAAAATCACCCCTTCGTGACATTATCCGTCTTCTTCGTGATACCTATTGTGGCTACATCGGCGCGGAGTATATGCACATACTTGATTTGCAGGAGCGTCGGTGGTTGCGTGAGCGAATGGAGTCGACCGGTAATCATACAGAATTAACCAAAGACCAAAAGCGTGAGATACTGCACAAACTGAATCAAGCCATGGCGTTTGAGCAGTTTTTGCACAAAAAATACATTGGGCATAAGCGATTCTCAATTGAGGGAGCTGAAACGCTCATTCCGATGATGCATTTCCTTGTTGAGCAGGCGGCGGGCGAAGACGTTGAGAAGGCCTATATCGGCATGGCGCACCGTGGCCGCCTTAATATGCTGGTGAATGTGATTCACAAGCCGTATGACCAAATTTTCTCTCAGTTTGAGGGTAATATTGACCCGGGGACGATTCAGGGATCAGGTGATGTGAAGTATCATATTGGGATGAAGGGCTCTCACACGACGGCTGAAGGACATACGATTGAGCTTGAGCTTCTACCGAATCCTTCTCATTTGGAAGCGGTGAATCCTGTGGTTGCAGGAGCTGTACGGGCGCATCAAGACACCATGGATTCTGTAGATGCCAAGCGTAAGGTTTTGCCCATTTTGCTCCACGGGGATGCCGCGTTTGCAGGCCAGGGTGTTGTGGCTGAAACCCTCAATATGTCCCTACTAAAAGGGTATGAAGTGGGCGGTACGATTCATGTCATTATTAATAATCAAATTGGATTCACGACGTTGCCTGTTGATGGTCGCTCAACGCAGTACGCGTCCGATCTTGCTAAGATGATTTTGGCGCCGATCTTTCATGTGAATGCGGATCAGCCAGAAGATGCCATTCATGTAATGAACATGGCGTTTGATTATCGACAAAAGTTTGGCAAAGATGTCATTATCGACCTTGTTGGGTATCGTAAACATGGCCACAATGAGGGTGATGAGCCTGCATTTACGCAGCCTGGGATGTACAAAGAGATTGACACACACCCTCCTGTTCGCGATTTGTACATGAAGAAGCTTTTAGCCTCAGGTGAGTTCGAAAAAGAGGAATTGGATGCTCTAATTGAGGAGTTTGAATCGTTGTTACAGTCTGCATTTGAGGAGGCCAAAAAGGCTCAAAATGTAGAGGTTACGCAGGATCATTTTGACCGGACAGAGTCAGCGCAGGCAGAGCGTGAAGCAGTGCCAGATACTCGTGTTGAGAAAGATCGCCTGCTCCATATTGCGCTTAAGATGAATACTGTGCCGAGTGATTTTGATGCGAATCCAAAGCTTCTGCGTCAGTTAGCAAAACGGTATGAGCTTGCCCAATCAGGCGAACGAAAGCTCGATTGGGGATTTGCAGAGGCGTTGGCGTTTGGCTCGTTGTTAATGAATGGCACACCAGTGCGGCTCGCTGGCCAGGATGCAGAGCGTGGGACATTTGCCCACCGTCACGCCATTTTGCATGGGACCGATACCGATCAGCAATTTATCCCGCTGAATCATCTAGCCGAAGAACAGGGGCGTTTCACTCCTTATAACAGCTTTTTGAGTGAGTTTGCGGCCCTTGGATTTGAGTTTGGATACTCTGCAAATCGGGATGAATCTCTCGTGATTTGGGAGGCTCAATTTGGGGATTTTGCGAATGGGGCTCAGATTGTGATTGATCAGTTCATTAGTGCCTCAGAGGCGAAATGGGGGCAGAACTCTCGAGTCGTCATGACACTCCCTCATGGATACGAAGGTCAGGGGCCGGAGCACTCTTCGGCCCGATTGGAGCGGTATCTTCAACTTTGTGCTGAGGATAACATGCAGGTGATGAATCTGACCTCTCCTGCTCAGTATTTTCATGCATTGAGAAAGCAGGTCTTGCAAGCGTCTGCAAAGCCGATGATCATCATGTCGCCTAAGAGCTTGTTACGCCATCCACTGGCTGTGGCATCGCTGGATGAATTGGCCGAAGGTGCGTTTCAACCTGTGCTTGCAGATCCTGGATTCGTTGAAGGTGGTCAGCACGCAGCCAAGAGTAGCGCTGTTGAGCGAGTCGTCTTCTGTACGGGTAAGGTATACTACGATTTGATCCAGGCTCGCCAAGAGATGGGTGCCGAGGATAACATTGCCATTGTCCGTGTGGAACAGCTATATCCGTTCCCAGATCAAGATGTGAAGGCTACATTAGAGCAGTTCAGTGGGGCCTCCTCTGTCGTTTGGTGCCAAGAAGAGCCTCAAAACATGGGTGCATGGGGCTTTTTGGCCTACCGATTCGGACGTTTGCTTGAAGGCTCTGGACGGGTGCTAAGCTATGCAGGACGGGACGCTGCAGCATCACCCGCGACTGGGCAGCTCAAAATCCACTTGGCTGAGCAAAAAGAGCTTGTTGAGACTGCGCTGAAAGGGTAATAGAGTGATTTGGGTGATGTCTAGCGTAGATCGCCAGTTAGCGTAAATCACCAGTTAGCGCAAGCCGCCAGGAACTCCTTTGCAAATCCGACTTACCGCATCATGGCTATGCAGAGATTCCATGTGATTGCAGCGAACGACAAAATCTTGGATGCTCGTGTAGGAGTCTAATTCTTGATAGAGCAACCTAGCGGCATCTTCCACAAACTTTTGATAGGCACCATTGAGCTCAGCAAACGCTTGCTCATCCTCGCGCTTCACCATCACTTGGGTCTCTGTTTGAAGAGCATCACGGCATATTGCGACAAGATCCTCAACAAAAAACTCATCTTTGAGCTCTACCGTTACCGAGGCAATACTGCGTTGTGAATGGGGAATTGCAGCCACTTCTCGCGTTTCACGGGCATGCTCGGCTAGCTCATAAGAGCATGGACACGCAC
>JAQCBZ010000025.1 GCA_027621355.1 Bacteroidota bacterium
TGAGGCTTGTTTGTTGAATTATACCAAGCTGCAAGAGGCGATGAAGCCTCTACATGAGCGGCTGCTTGAGACCGATGAAATTCACTTGGTGGGCGATGGGACCGATATTCGGTTCTCAGTGAAGGGGCAAAACTGGGTCCCCTGCTATGGATCGCATAATATTCCCGATGGGGAGTTGTTTAGTTCCCCTATCCTAGACAGCGTGGAGGGTCATATTACCTATGCGCCAAGCGTGTATAATGGCAAACCGTTTGAGTTTGTGAAGCTCGTGGTCGAAAAAGGGGTTGTGGTGGACTTTGATTCGAGCAATAATGATGCCTTGCGCGATATTTTGGATAGTGATGAAGGGGCCCGACGCTTTGGGGAGTTTAGTTTTGGGCTGAACCCTGTGATTGAGTCGCCAATGTATGACATCTTGTTTGACGAGAAAATCTATGGCTCGAATCACCTGACGCTGGGTAATGATTACGAAGAGGCGTCTAATGGGAATGATTCGACGATTCATTGGGATCTCGTATGCATCGGAGCGGATGTCTATTTTGATGGGGAATTGGTGCGTAAAGGGCGTGAATTTGTGGATCCTGCGTTGGTTGGGCTGAATCCTGAGGCGTTGCTGGGGTAAGGCAGGATGGTGCGGTCGGGGTGGCAGGTGCGGTAGTGGCGGGGTGTTAGGTGCGGCAGGTGCGGTCGGATGCGGCACACTCATATTTCCTCGCCAAACCCTTATGTCTAAACCAGGATTATTTAACACTCCCTTCATGATATTACTGGTTTGGAGTTTGTAGTTTGAAAATCAATAGACGTTGTGAACACTTTAAATCCTTCGTTGTTCCTATTCTATAGACTATAGCCATAACGCCAAGACACACTACACGCCCATGAGAGCCTCGTTTCTGCCAACAAACCATTTCACAAGCTTTTTATTCACCGTTGGATTGCTATTGCTTAGCGCTTGTCAGCCGGGCCAACAGGATCAAGCCAGCCAGCCAAACCAACCCGGGCAAACTGACAGCCCGACCGTTCTTCGCATTGCGATGCTTGGGGACGCAGAGCCAAAACCGTTGGCTGAGTTTCCAAATATGGCTGCTGCCATTACCCAGATCAATGAATTGCACGCGAACGACCCTTTTGATTTTGTGATCGGGGTGGGTGATATCGCTCACAAAGGCACCCTGATCCAGTATGAAGCCGCGACGGCGGAGCTGACTCGCCTTGAAGCGCCGTTTTATCCCATTATGGGGAATGAAGAGCGTGAAAGTACTGTGGAGCGTTATTTGGAGTATGCGAGGCAGTGGAATCCAGAGGTGACCGAGGCGAGATATGTGCATGAACACGAGAAGGTTGCGTTTGTGTTTGCATCACCTGACGAAGGGCGTGATTTTTATGATGAGGGGGCTGCTTGGGTTCGGGATCAACTCGAAGCATTGGCTCCTAAGCCCGTCGTCCTAATCGTGCATGGGGCTCAAGCGGGGGCGTACCCTGAAAACCCTGACAAAGGGATCACAAACGAGCTTTTTGCTCGCGAGGTGGTGGGGCAATCCAATCTAGCGGTGATGGTGTCGGGGGATTTGCACATGGATATGGAGCGGGTAGTTCATAGCAAAGAGATGGGAGATACCCATTATTTGCACGTTCCTGGGGTTGAGCGGACGAAAATTCCTGATGAAACCAACCATACGCCGATGTTTCGGGTGATGGAAATCGCGGCCGATGGCCTCACAACGATGCATTCATATGCCGTGGGTGAAGCGGAGCCGCGAACGTCGCTAAGCTATTCGTTTGCGATGCCGGGATGGTAGGCAGACTCAAATGAGACTCGTGCCGGAGACGAGTTGGTAGGCAGACTCTATTCCTCTGCCCACGCTTTTACGTCGTCAAAAACCTCCAAAAAGTCGAGGTGATCGCCTGATTTCGCCACTTTGACGTCAAATCGGGCGGGTTCGCCTTGTTCCTCACGTCGCAACAAGTGCTTAGCAAGCGGATTCACCACCTCCTGCTGAATGAGACGCTTCAGAGGACGCGCTCCATAAACTGGGTCGTATCCTCGGGCTGCAAGCCATTCACGTACGACATCAGGAATGGTTAGCGTGACTTGCTGCAGGGCCAACATCGATAATACTCGGTCGAGCTGAATATCCACAATCGAGCGAAGGTGCTCGCGACCGAGCGGATGAAATACCACCACATCGTCAATTCGGTTCAGAAACTCGGGACGAATAGCTGCTTTGAGCTGCCCCATGAGTTTTGCTTCAAGCTCTGACATCTCCGCGTTGGTGAGTTCGCCATCAGCAAGTCCACTTTTTTTGGCCTCGATTTTATCGGCAATCAGGTGGGACCCAATGTTGCTGGTCATAATAATAATGGTGTTCTTAAAATCGACCGTGACCCCTTTGTTGTCGGTGAGGCGACCGTCATCGAGAACCTGCAAGAGGATGTTAAAGGCATCAGGATGAGCTTTTTCAATCTCGTCGAGTAGAACCACGCTGTAAGGACGACGACGAACGGCTTCGGTAAGCTGTCCACCCTCATCGTATCCCACATACCCTGGAGGAGCACCAACCAGACGACTCACGGCATGTTTTTCCATGTATTCACTCATGTCAATGCGAATCATGGCGTGTTCGTCATTAAACAGGAATGAGGCGAGAGAGCGTGCAAGCTCGGTTTTACCCACACCAGTGGACCCAAGAAACAGAAACGAGCCAATCGGTTTGTTTTCGTCTTGTAGGCCGGCCCGGGATCGGCGAACCGCGTCCGATACGGTTTCAATGGCTTTGGATTGCCCAATCACACGCTTGTGAAGCTCCTCCTCGAGCAAAAGGAGCTTTTGGCGCTCAGCGGTGAGCATTTTATTGACGGGAATGCCTGTCCATCGAGACACAATGTCGGCAATATCCTCTGCCTCCACCTGCTCTTTGAGGAGGGTGGTGTCTTGTTGGTTTTCCTCGAGCTTTTTCTTGCTTTCGGTCAGGTCCTTCTCGAGCTGAACGAGTGTGCCATATTTTAGCTCCGCCGCGCGCTCGTAGAGTCCCTCCCGTTCGGCACGTTCGGCATCGTTTCGGGTGGTTTCGATGGCGGCTTTTAACTCCTGAACTCGCTGAATAAGCCCCCGTTCAGCGTCCCACTGCGCTTTCATGGTGGTATATTGTTCATTGAGGCTGGATAATTCCTTCTCGACCGCGTCCATTTTGGCGTCATCCTCTTCCCGCTTGAGGGCTTCACGCTCGATTTCGAGGCGACGGATTTCGCGCTCGAGTTGGTCAAGGGCTTCTGGATTGGAATCGATTTGAAGTCGGAGGCGAGAAGCCGCCTCATCAATCAGGTCAATCGCCTTGTCAGGGAGAAAACGGTCAGCAATGTATCGGTGGCTGAGTTCGGCAGCCGCAACAATGGCTCCATCGGTAATGCGAACGCCATGGTGCACCTCATAACGCTCCTGTAACCCACGCAAGATCGATACAGTATCCTCGACCGATGGCTCACCGACGAGAACTGTTTGAAGTCGACGCTCGAGTGCTTTGTCTTTTTCGATATACTTGCGGTATTCGGTCAAGGTCGTGGCGCCAATGGCATGAAGCTCACCTCGCGCAAGACTTGGCTTGAGGATGTTTGCTGCATCCATCGATCCTTCTGAGGCGCCTGCCCCCACAAGTGTGTGAATCTCATCGATAAACAGGATAATCTCCCCGTCGGAATCCATGACTTCTTTGATAACCGCCTTGAGTCGTTCCTCGAACTCCCCACGGAATTTGGTTCCTGCGACAAGAGCGCCTAGATCCAGCGCTACAATCCGCTTGGATCGGAGCCCTTCCGGGACATCACCACGGACAATGCGTAGGGCGAGGCCTTCGGCGATGGCGGTCTTCCCTACCCCTGGTTCACCAATAAGTACGGGGTTGTTTTTGGTGCGTCGGGACAAGATTTGCATTACTCTGCGAATCTCGCCATCACGCCCGATCACGGGATCAAGCTTGTTCTTTTCGGCGAGCTCGTTGAGGTCTCGGGCGTATTTTTCTAGAGCTTGGAACGTCGATTCCGCATTGGGATCTTTGACCTGCTTGCCTCCACGATATTTTTGAAGTGCATCCGTGGTCATTTGCTCCGTGAAGCCGTGCTGATTCAGGGTGGCTGCGACTTGATTGTCGCTAAACATTGCTTGTAGAATCGAATCCGAGCTCACATAATCGTCACCCTGTTTCTTGGCAAGATCAGTCGCTTTGGTGAAGATGGTTTGGAGGCGGTTGCTAAGGTAGACTTGTTGGTTTGGTGTGTCTGAGGTGTCAGTAGTGCCTGTGGTGTCCGAGTTGCCAGCGGTGCCAGCTGGGCCCGATTTAACCACTGGAAATTGGGCGATTTTGGCGTCTAAAGCTGTTCCAAGTGAGGCCGTAGAGACTCCCGAACCCTTTCCAATGGCGGCAAGTGGGCCCTCTGGGTCTTGTGTCATGGCTTTGAGCACATGTTCGGGTTCTATGGCCTGATGACCCGCAGATTGCGCGAGTTGGACAGCCTTTTGAAGAACCTCCTGCGTTTTGACTGTAAATTGATTGAAATTCATAGTTTGTCCTGTTTTCTACTCTTGATAATGTTGCGCCTGGTCAGCCGGCCTGAAAGTCAGCCTGTAAGCCACAAGGCTTTTTGCGTGCGCAATGATTTATTCTTTCAAGCTGGGGTTATGCGAAAGATGTACCAAACAGGTTTATTGGCCATGGATTATGAGAAAACCTGACGGAATGTCAGGTTTTATTGCACATAAATCTCGTTCAACACGCCAGCCATCCGAATTCCTGCTTGGAGCAAGCGTAGACGGACCAAATCGAAATTCTTGTACCGATACTCATATCCAAGGCGATTATCCTCGGGCAAATCATAGACTTGATCACGATAACTCACCGATTCCATGGCCCATTCTTCTGGTGTAGCTGCTTGCCATTCGGCAATGGTTGTGGCGTCCACCGATCCCAGTGCCTCAGCAAGCTCACTATAACTCATTTGACGGGAGTCAATCATATCGGAATCCCACACACGATGCAGATTGGAGGTTTCCCGAAACCAGGTCACTCGGACTTGATTCCCACCCAAATCTTCACCAGTTCCCACATGCAATGGCATGTGAATATCTCCAATGAGATGCATCAAAAACTTGAGCTTTTCACGCTCTTGGTCTTCAGAGAGCCCACCTGCTTTGAGTTCAGCTGTCAGCTGACGAATCCCTGCCAAAATATCACCATTGGGGTTTTTTTCCGTTTGGTCATAGGTCATGCCATCGGGAATGGTAACCCAGTGCCAGTCCACGTATGAATCGTACGCATCATCTGAGTGGACATCATCCATGTAGAAGGTGGCCTCTTCGAATGAGTCGCCCGCAAGAATCTCCTGAATCCTTGCCCATGCCGCAGGATCTAGGTACTGTTTGGCGACTCGGCCGGTGGTATAATGTCCAATTTGGCCCCATTCTATTTGGCTCCATTCTTCCGAGATGGAGGGTGATGGCTCAAGCTCAACTGGCCCGACTACAGGCTCGTCGTGGACAACCAACAACCCGACTGAGACTAGCATTAAATAAATGAAATTCATGGCGCGTAAGCTTGGGCCGATGAACCCCCCATCGGCTAGGCTAAAAATCTATGGCAATGAACAGGCGTTGTCCTTGGCGCTGAATGCGTAAGAGGATTGCCTCTTCACCTCGTTGATTCAAAGATAGCAAAACTCGTCCAGCAGTTTCAGGGGAATTCACAGCCTCACCCTGAATTTGTGTAATGACATCACCAGGACGCAATCCCTGACGATAGGCCTTCGAGGTTTCGGTTACTGAGGACACAAGCACACCCTCCACATCTTCTCCCACTCGAGCACGAGCACGGAGTTCCTCAGTCAAGTCGGTCAAAGTCAATCCCAATTCCTCTACGATGGCACGTGCCTCGGCGTCAAGCGCTGCATCACGGTCCCCTGTGCCATCCGCATCATCTGAGGAGCCACGTCCATCGGGTGCAGCGCTGGCCACCTGATCCGAATCGAGTGCTTCGAGTGTCACTCGCACCTCTCGCTCTCGACCGTCTCGAACGACCTTAAGTTGAATGGTTTTACCAGGAGGTGTGGAGGCAATCTTTGTGCGGAGTTGCGCCCACTCCCGGATAGGCTCATTATCGATCGCTACAATCACATCTTCACTCTCGAGGCCCGCTTTGTCTGCCGGCCCACCACGCTGGACGGACCCAATGATGATGCCATTAGGCTGATTCAATTTGAGTGCACGAGCCATGGTTTGATCTACATCGCCACCCCATGTAATGCCGAGGTAGCCCCGCACCACACGACCTTCTCGCAGGATGGATTCCATGGCTTGACGCGCCATGTTAATAGGAATGGCAAATCCAATCCCTTGATTCCCACCACTTCTGGAGGCAATGGCGGAGTTAATCCCGATGAGCTCTCCATCCATATTCACCAGCGCACCCCCAGAATTACCCGGGTTGATGGCAGCGTCGGTTTGAATAAAGTTTTCGTAGCCAGCAACGTTTTCATAGATCCCAATGCTGCGCCCTTTGGCCGAAATAATCCCCATAGAAACGGAATGGGCAAGGGATTCATCCAGCGGACTACCCACAGCAAGTACCAACTCACCTACCCGTGCATCGTCACTATCCCCAAGACGGATGGACGGTAGCCCCTCCACATCCACTCGAAGCACAGCAATATCCATCATAGGATCTGTACCGACCACCTCTGCGGTGTACTCATTGCCATCATAGGTGTCGATAATAATCTCTGTGGCGTCTTCAATCACATGATAATTGGTCAAAATGACACCTTGATCACTCACAATGACGCCAGATCCAAGGCCACGACGGACCCGTTCACGCACTTGGCCATTGCCTGGTTCACCAAAAAACATGGCAAAGGGGTCCATCTGACGGTAACGGACCGTCTGAGCTGTACGCACCGTGACTACGGTTGGATTGGTTTGATCGGCAATATCGACGATGGCGTTGTTGAAGGAGGCAAGGGGCGCATTACGCAGAGAGGATTGAGCTGTGGCCGTGCCAGCGCTTAGAGCGAATCCTGCAGCAGAAATTGACAGGATAAAAAAGATCTTTTTGAACATAATCACTTGATGGATTTTGGCATTAATAACATTAAATAGAAACTGGATGGACCGTCACAAAAAAAATGCCGGAAGTGCCTTTCACAACAATTCCGGCTTTAACTAACCTGCTCTCTTTAGGGGAACAAAAAATGGTTGTACCACACTTATTCTTTAGTTTTTTTTGGGGTACAAAACAGCTTTTTTAGTTCAATACTACTTAATCACGATTTCCTTGCGAACCTTCGCATCTTCCTTTTTCATGGTGATGTGAAGTATGCCATCGTTGAATTCTGCCTTGATGGACTCTTGATCCACATGATCAGGAAGCTGAATGGATCGACGAAACGTACCGTAGACGGTTTCTGTCAAGTGGTAACGTCGGTCATCGTTTTCACGTTCCATTTTTCGCTCTCCAGACACGGTTAAGTGGCTGTTTTCAAGCTCCAAATGGATGTCGTTTTTTTGAAGACCTGGGAGCGTCACCTCCACTTTGACCTCTTTGTCCGTTTCCGAAACATCCATGGATGGAATAAACGATGTGGACCGAGTGGTTATTGCATCGTTAAAGAATTCGTCCATGATGTCTGAGAAGCGTCGGCCAAACAAATCGTGTTGGGGTCTGCTATATCGAATGATGTTCATAAGTTTACCTCCGTTGAATGGGTTGTTGTTTGTTTTCACACGAGAAGGGTGCAAAACGGAGGCCATTCAAATCGATAATGACATCTTTGACTGTAATGCTGACACTGCGGCGGAAGGGCTGACAATAACCGTTAAAGACGGTCAAAAACCACTGTCAGGGTGTCGGTTCAGGCGACATCACGTCAGGGATAGCGACAAACCGTCAGTCACCGTTGGCCCAGGCCTTGGCAATATTAAAGGCAAGCTCGAGCGATTGCTCATAATTGAGTCGAGGATCACAAAGCGAGGCATAATTTTCGGTGAGCCCATCCTCTTCCAGACCTTTGGACCCTCCTATGCATTCGGTCACTTTTTCTCCTGTGAGCTCCAAATGCACCCCACCAAGACGCGATCCTTCAGATTTGTGAACTGCAAACGTCTTGTGGATTTCGTCCAAAATGTCGGAAAAATGGCGGGTTTTGATGTTCCCATTCGTCGAGAACGTGTTTCCGTGCATAGGATCTACACTCCATATCACGGGATGACCCGATGCGGTAACCGCTTGGATTAGGCCAGGCAGTTCTTCTTCCACCTTGGCGGCACCCATGCGAGAGATGAGCACCATTTTGCCAGATTCATGGGTTGGATTGAGGCGATCCAGCAATGCAACAGTATCGCTCGGGTCTTGACCAGGCCCACATTTGATTCCGATGGGATTTTGAATGCCGCGAAGATACTCAATATGCCCCCCGTCCAATTGGCGTGTTCGGTTACCCACCCAAAGCATATGAGCACTCAAATTATACCAGCCTGTTTTGCGAGGCACCTGACGTGTTTGCGCAGATTCATAATGTAGATTGAGCGCTTCATGTGAGGTGTAGAGCTCCGCTTTTTGGACGGTTGCTGGAGCACCCAGGCCACCGGGGTGCAAGGAGTCCATGAATTTGATTGTCTTAGATATCGACTTTACCAAACCCTCATACTCCTTATAGGCTTCACTGTTACGCATAAAGTCTAGTTCCCAAAATTCGGGATGATGCAAATCGGCGAATCCTTCATCGACGAGCGCCCTTAGGAAATTGATCGTCAGCGCTGCTTTGCCGTAGGCTTCATTCAGGCGTCGTGGGTCAGGGGTACGGCTTTCAAGCGTAGGTTCAAACCCATTGAAGACATCCCCGCGATAGGTCGGGATCTCCACCCCATCCACAGTCTCGAAGTCATTGGAGCGCGGTTTGGCATATTGACCTGCAAGGCGAGCCACACGAATCACGGGCAAGTGCATTTCATGCACGAGAATGAAGCTCATTTGCAAGATCACTTTGAGCTGATTCACAATTCGTGGGGCCGTACAATCGGCAAAAGACTCCGCGCAGTCCCCTCCTTGCAGCAAGAACGCACGCCCTTGCTCGACATGCACCAGTTTTTCTCTCAACGCCTCAATGTCCCAGGATGTGATTAAGGGCGGAAGATTGGAGAGCTTGTCAACTTCGTGTTGAAGCGCCTCTGCATCAGGATAATCGGGCATCTGTGCTAGGGGACGATCTTTCCAGGAGGTTGGCGACCAGCGCGGTAATGCGTTTGAAGAGGGTGAAGGTGACGACATTATGGGTATTACGCCTTAATCATGGGGACCGCACGCATGATCGTGATGCATGATCGCATTGCATGATCGTGATGTCCCAATATTAAAATGGGTTTAAATGTAGGAAATTCTTCATACAGGAGCCGATGTTTTGCTATTTTAGTGGTTTGGCCAAATCTCAAATCCAAAGGTTTTTGTGAGAGACTCAATCGTGGTTCGCGGTGCACGCGAGCACAACCTGAAAAATATCGACATTGATATCCCACGTGAGCGGCTCGTGGTTGTGACAGGGCTCTCGGGTTCGGGAAAATCGTCGCTCGCCTTTGATACGATATATGCGGAAGGGCAGCGTCGTTTTATGGAGTCGCTCTCTGCATACGCCCGCCAATTCCTCGGAATGATGGAGCGACCTGCGGTCGACTTTATCGATGGGTTGTCCCCCGTGATCTCAATTGATCAAAAAACGACCAATCGCAATCCACGTTCTACGGTGGGTACAGTCACTGAGATTACCGACTTCTTGCGCCTGCTTTATGCCCGAACCGCCATTCCCTACAGCTATAAAAGTGGAGAGAAAATGGCAAAGCAAACGACCGATGAGTTGGTTGAATCGATTCTTGCCTTGCCTGAGGGGACCAAGGCGTATTGTTTTGCCCCAGTCGTTCGGTCTAGGAAAGGACATTACAAAGAGCTTTTTGAGCAGATGGCGCGCCAAGGGTTTCTCCGGGCACGGGTGGATGGGGAGATGATGGATTTGGATCAAGATATTCAGCTTGATCGCTACAAGACCCACACCATCGATATTGTGGTTGATCGGTTCGTGATCTCGCCAAAAAGTGCGCAACGAGTGACCGATTCGGTGCGGATGGCCCTTGAGATGGCCGATGGATATCTGATTTTGGGGCTTCAAGGCGACGGTGCAGGGCCTGGTGAGCTTGAGGATCGAGTGTATTCGAAGCACCTCTTTGATCCCGTGACGGGATTGAGCTACGAAGATCCCGCCCCAAATTTGTTCTCCTTTAATTCTCCCAAAGGAGCGTGCAAAGGGTGTAATGGCTTGGGATATCGGTATGATATCGATCGTGAACTGGTGATCCCAAATCCTGATCAATCGATTCGCCAAGGGGGGATCCGGTTTTTGGGCAAACCGCGGGATATGTTCCAATTTAGTCTTCTGGAGGCTGTCCTTAAGGCGTATGATGTCGATTTTGACACCCCCCACAAAGAGTACTCGGACGACCTGATGGAGGTTCTTTTTGAGGGCTCAGGGCGTGAAAAATTTGATGTGATTGTTGAGGGGGGAAGCGCGGGGGCAGGAACGGGCCAACGAAATCGGGGTGTAACCTACCGCCATGCTTATCCAGGGCTCAAGCGAACGATTCGGGAGCAATATGAGGGGAGCTCTTCCAGCAATGTGCGGGCGAAGGCGGAAGCATTCATGTCAAAGATGACCTGCTCGGAATGTGAGGGTGGACGTCTCAACAAAGAAGCCCTCTCCTACCGGCTTGGAGACTACAACATTGCAGAACTCTCGAGTATGGATATCGCTCAATTCCGAGAAACGTTGGGGAGCATGGAATTATCCGAAAGACAACGCCAAATTGGTCACTTGGTGCTCAAAGAGGTGCTCGATCGAGCCGATTTTCTGCTGAATGTGGGATTGGGCTATTTATCGCTGGACAGAGAAGCGCAAACGCTAAGTGGAGGGGAGGCTCAGCGTATTCGTTTGGCCACTCAAATTGGGACACAGCTTGTGGGTGTGCTCTACGTGTTGGATGAGCCAAGTATTGGGCTCCATCAACGCGATAATGTGAAACTGATTCAGTCGTTGGAGCAGCTTCGGGACCTTGGGAATTCTGTGTTGGTTGTGGAGCATGATCGTGAGACGATTGAGCGTGCCGATTTTGTCGTGGATTTGGGACCAGGGGCAGGGACGCATGGAGGTCATTTGATTAGCGCTGGGATTCCTGAGGAGATGCCTGATGCCTCCCTAACGGCGCAATACATGAAGGATATGCGCCAAATCGAAGTTGCGAAAACCCCTCGCAAAGGCAATGGGAAAACCCTCACGTTGCGGGGCGCTACGGGGCATAATCTTAAGGATGTGACATTGACTCTTCCGCTGGGGACATTTATTTGTGTGACTGGCGTGAGTGGTAGTGGCAAAAGCTCTCTGATTAATCACACGTTGACACCGTTGCTTAGCCAACATTTTTATAAATCACTGGCGACACCTCTTCCCTATCAATCGATGGAGGGAGTGGACCACATCGATAAGATTATCAGTATCGACCAGAGCCCTATCGGTCGGACGCCACGATCCAATCCGGGAACCTACACCAAAGTGTTTGATCACATTCGGATGTTGTTTGCAGAGCTACCTGAGTCGAAAATTCGTGGGTATGGACAAGGGCGTTTTTCGTTTAATGTGAAGGGTGGCCGGTGCGAAACGTGCACAGGCGATGGGGTACGCAAAATTGAGATGAACTTCCTGCCCGATGTGTATGTCGCGTGTGAGCGGTGTGGGGGCAAGCGATACAACCGTGATACACTTGAGATCTTCTATCAAGGTAAAACGATCCATGATGTGCTCGAGATGCCGGTGGAGGAGGCCGTGGAGTTTTTCAAGAACATCCCTTCCATCCATCGCAAATTAGAAACTCTGATGTCTGTGGGTCTAGGCTACATTACCCTGGGGCAGTCCAGCACGACCATAAGTGGAGGGGAGGCGCAACGGATGAAATTATCCAGGGAGCTCTCCAAAACGGGTACTGGGAATACGCTCTATGTGATGGACGAACCAACCACTGGACTCCATTTCCATGATGTGAAACAGCTCGTGGATGTGGTCCAACGGCTTGTGGATCGTGGCAACACGGTGATTGTGATTGAGCATAATATGGACCTCATTAAAGCAGCAGATTGGGTGATTGATATGGGGCCTGAGGGAGGTCGTGGTGGTGGAGAGATTCTCGTGGATGGGACTCCCAAGCAGCTCGCGTCGCTCAAAGGAGAGGCAATGAAGCGAAGCTACACCGCGCAGTTTTTGAAGGAAGAATTTGATCGGATTCAAAAGGCCCCAAAACCGATTGTCGAAACACTTTCATGAGAGCCATGAACTTGTTTATATTTAATGTTTGCTCATTTGCACTAGATAACCCCCTATTCTAATGAAAGGATTTGGATTACGCTCCGCGGCGATTGTCGCATTTTTGCTGTTAACACTCTTTTATTTGTTTCCCACGGTCCGTTTGGCCCTGATGGAGCGTAATGCGGATAGCCTACCAGAGGCTGATCGTGCGTTCTATTTGGAGCAAAATCGGACGGTGATGGATGACCTCCGCGAGCAAGCCATTTCATTGGGGTTGGACTTGAAAGGTGGGATGCATGTGTCGCTTGAGGTTGGAACCGCTGAGTTAATGCTCGAATTAGCAGGTGAGTATGGTGACGACACGTTTGAATCCCAGGTGGCAGAGGCTGAGGCGATTGCACTGGAGGATCGGACAGACATTATTGATGAGTTTGTTGAGATCTTCACGACGGCGAATCCTGAAGGGCGCTTGAGCCGCTATTTCCGCTCCGATGCTGCCGAAATCGGACGGACGTCCACCAATGAAGAGATTGTGCTTTACCTCAAAACGCAACGAGATGCAGCAGTCGATCGTGCAATGGAGATTGTCCGCAACCGTGTGGATCGCTTTGGTGTGACTGAGCCTGCGATTTACAAGCAAGGGGCAAATCGGATTGTGGTGGAGTTGCCGGGTGTGGACGACAAGGAGCGTGTACGTAATCTGCTTAAAGGGACGGCAAGGCTTGAGTTTCGTTTGGCTGCCGATGGCGAAGAGCTCATTGCTGCTCGCGAACGTGTATACGACTATTTCCAGCCAAATGCGGCCGATTCAGCTAGTGGTGGTGTGAATCCGCTGAACGACTTATTGATCCTCCAAGGGAATTCGAATGTGGTCTTTGGGTACGCAGCCGAGACCGATATTGCCGAGGTTAATGAGTATATCAACGAGGAAGAGGTTCAGCGCTTGTTACCTCGCAACACCACGCTCTTATGGGCGGCGAGTGAGTTTGCTCAGGATGAGACCAATAGTTATTTCGAGTTGATTGGGGTTCGATCCGAAGCGGAGCTCACCGGAGATGTCATAACCGAGGCGAGCGTCCAATTTGATCCTGTAACCAACATCCCGGAAGTTTCTATGTCGATGAATACGCAGGGTGCTCGTACGTGGTCTCGCATTACAGGAGCAAATATCAATAAGCCGATCGCCATTGTGCTCGATGGTGTGGTGTACTCCTACCCTGTGGTGCAAAACAAGATTAGCAATGGACAGTCCTCAATTAATGGACTAGCGAATTTGGCGGAAGCGGAAGATTTGGTGAATATCCTGCTCTCGGGTGCGTTGCCAGCGCCTCTAGAAATTATTGAGGAGCAAACGGTTGGAGCGACCCTTGGTGAAGCCTCGATTCGCGCCGGATTGTTTTCGATTGTCTCTGGATTGACGATTGTAGCCCTATTTATGATGGTCTATTATCGTGGAGGGGGTGCGGTTGCCGATTTGGCACTCCTCGTGAATATCATCTTTATTCTTGGGATTCTGGCAGCATTCAAAGCGACGTTAACACTTCCTGGAATTGCAGGAATCGTCCTTACCATTGGTATGGCAGTGGATGCCAACGTACTCATTTTTGATCGCATCCGTGAAGAGATGCGTCTTGGCAAGACGTTGAAAGCTGGAATCGAAAGTGGGTACAACAACGCGCTGAGTGCTATTTTGGACGCCAATGTAACCACGTTCTTTGTGGGCGTGATTCTGTACAGCTTTGGAGTTGGCCCAATCAAAGGATTTGCCGTTACACTGATGGCAGGGATTGCCTCTTCTTTGTTTAGTGCCTTGATCTTGTCCCGTGTACTCGTCGAAAACCTTGCGTATCGGGAAAAATCTGCCATTAGCTTTGGATAAAGCACCCTATCAACCAAGACATTAGCCTTTTTCACTTGACCCCCCAATTATGAGATGGTTTGAAACCCCTTCCTTTGATTTTGTGTCCACCCACCGTAAGGCCTATATCTTTTCGGCTACATTGTTTGTGGCCTCCCTTGCCATTATCCTCGTCAAAGGACTCCAATATGGCATCGATTTCCGCGGCGGGAAAGAATTTGTCGTCTCTTTTAGCGAACCCATTGAGGTTGCCGATGTACGAGAGGCGCTTGTTGAGCCACTTGGCAGCACCCCAGAGGTGAAAAGATTTGGTGCGGATACCGATTTAATGATTCGCACCGATGCAGAGGGCACCATTAACGAGGTGCAAGGATTGTTGCTGGGAGGCTTAGCTGACGCGTTTGAAGGGGTAGAGACGTCGGTTGAGAAGACCTACATCGTGTCTCCACGCTTTGCCGAAGACCTCAAAATTGGCGCGATCAATTCCATCTTGTTTGCGGTCTCCATCATCTTTCTTTACATCCTGATTCGATTCCGCTACTGGTACTATTCGCTTGGGGCGGTGGTGGCCTTGATCCACGACGTGGTGATCGTTTTGGGGATCTTTACGCTACTCTCAGACTGGGTACCCTTCAGCATTCAGATTGATCAAGCGATGATTGCAGCCTTCCTCACCATTGTGGGATACTCACTGAATGATACGGTGGTGGTGTTTGACCGAATTCGTGAAAACTCTAAAGCCTACAAGCAACTTGCGTTTTCTGATATGGTGAACCGTAGCTTGAATGATACACTGAGCCGCACGGTCATTACCTCAATTACCACGCTCTTTGTGGTTGTGATTTTGTTTGTCTTTGGAGGCGAAGTGCTCAAAGGGTTCTCTCTTGCACTAATTATCGGGGTAATTTTAGGGACCTATAGTTCGTTGTTTATTGGTAGTGCAATGATTGTGGAGTTGAAAACTCTGCGCGCCAAAAAAGACTAACCTGAAATGAGCCCCTCATGATCCTCTCCTCTCGACAAGAACAAGATGTTGTAGTTTACTCTCTGGCAGATGATGTACTAGGGGGGGCGGATTCACTTGTGCTGAATGAGGCAATCCACGAGGCGATTGGTGAGGGTGCAAAAAAGTTTGTGATCGAACTTGGCGATGTGAAATTCATGAGCTCTACGGGGCTTGGGATGCTCATTGGCGCTCACACAACGATCAAAAAAGCTGATGCCACGTTGGTGATTGCAGGGGCTACAGAAAAGATTTCTGAACTTTTTTATATCACAAAATTGGACACCATCTTTACGCTTGCCGCCCATACAGCGGCTGCGCTTGACCAACTTGAGGCCTGACGATGTCTGTTCGTGTCGTTGTGGGTGCCCAATGGGGAGATGAAGGCAAGGGCAAAATCGTCGACACGCTTGCCAAGGAAGCGCGCTATGTGATTCGATATCAAGGGGGCGCCAATGCTGGGCACACGCTAAAATTTGATGACACCGAAGTTGTACTTCATTTGATTCCGTCGGGGATTTTTAATGGGGACGCTGTATGTGTGATTGGCAATGGTGTAGTGGCAGATCCAATTAAACTGGCCGAAGAGATTGAGGGTGTTCGTGCTAAAGGGATCTCACTTGAAGGGCGTTTCAAGATTTCTGATTCTGCCCATGTGATTTTACCCTATCACCGAGTGTTGGATCAGGTGAAGGAGAAGCATCGCGGTGCTGGCGCCATCGGTACAACAGGTCGTGGTATTGGGCCTGCCTATGTAAGTAAAGTGGCTCGTGTGGGGATTCGTATGGGTGATCTGCTGGATTTGGATCAGGCCGTTGAAAGGATGCGTGCCGTTGTGGGCGAGATTAACCACTCCCTCGTGACAGTCTATGATGAAGAGCCTTTGTCACTGGAGACCATGATTGCAGAGCTGAAGCCGGCGATTGAGGCGATTCGACCCTTTATTTGTCCAACGGTGCATGAACTACATGATGCTGTAGAGCGTGGAGAGTCCATCTTATTGGAAGGTGCGCAGGGAAGCCTTTTGGATATTGACCATGGGACGTATCCCTATGTCACATCATCGACACCAACGAGCGGTGGAGCGTGCACAGGAAGTGGACTCTCGCCACGGTCGATTACCCATGTAATGGGGATTACCAAGGCCTATTGTACGCGTGTGGGCAATGGTCCATTTCCGACCGAACTAGATGACGAGGCAGGGGAGTTGCTACGCAAAGAGGGGCGTGAGTTTGGTGCTACCACTGGCCGTCCTAGACGATGTGGATGGCTCGATTTGGTGGCTCTAAGGTACGCGGTGCGACTCAACGGCATGAATGAAATCGCTTTGACCAAACTCGATGTGCTGGATCACTTTGAAGAAATCAAAGTGTGTGTCGCG
>JAQCBZ010000026.1 GCA_027621355.1 Bacteroidota bacterium
TCATGTCTATGTTGATTTGCCGTGTGTAGTATTCATCTTTACGGGTTGTAGCGTTCTACCTTTGTCCATTTTTGTTCAGATTGTGATGAACGAATCATCGCATCGATAAATTGCAGTCCATGGACACCATCTACTCCATCAGGAAAATCATACTTCATGGGTATACCTGCTTTATGATTACGGATGGCTCGGAAAAACTCGAGGTATAGGTTAGCAAATGCTTCGAGATAACCCTCAGGATGTCCTGGCGGGATACGTGATGCATTCGCAGCAGCCTCGCATAGGTAACCATTCCCCGTTCGTAGGATTTGCAGTGGTGCGTCTAGAGGTTTGTAAAGCAAAGAATTTGGATCAGCATGACTCCACTCAAATCCACCTTTTTCCCCATAGATTCTAAGTTTTAAGGTATTCTCTTCACCAGCAGCTACTTGGGTTGCCATGAGGGCTCCAGTTGCGCCATTACCAAATCGCAGCAGTGCAGCAGCGTCATCATCGAGCCTCCGCCCTTCTATATGGATCCCAAGCTCAGCAGCGACATGGGTAATGGAAGACCCAGACACATACTCTGCTAGATGAGCAGCATGGGTACCAATGTCTCCAACAGCTCCACCAGCGCCAGATTTACTTGGATCCGTTCGCCACGATGCTTGTTTTTGCCCTTCCTGCTCCAAGCCGGTGGAGAGCCAACCTTGGGGATATTCGACAAAGATTTTTCGTATTGCACCCAAGTCTCCTTTCGCGACTCGATGTTTCATTTCTTTGATCATCGGATAGCCACTATATGTGTGCGTAACTGCCAACAATACATTATGCTCACGTGCAGTTTTTTCCATTTTAATCGCTTCCTCCACGGAGAACGCCATAGGTTTATCGACAATCACATGAAAACCTTGTGCCATCGCTTCGAGTGCAGGCGCAGCGTGAAGATGGTTGGGTGTCACAATCGAAACGGCATCAATACGCTGATCCTCAGGGTATGAGGATTCCGATTCCATCATCTCCGAGTAGGTAGCATACACACGGTCAGGATTAAGAAATAGATCTTGGCCAGTCTGCTTACACTTATCTGGATTCGAACTAAAGGATCCAGCCACAAATTCGGCCTGACCATCGATCCATGCAGCCGTTCTGTGGACAGCACCAATAAAGGCACCTTGCCCCCCTCCTACCATTGCCAATCGAATCTTACTCATGTTCTTTTTTTATGGACGTTTAGGGCCGCTGATGACCCGTTTTTGACTCAAAAGTTGGACATGAAAAGTACTAAAGTTCATCCTCTCTTGAAATCTGCGTAAAAAAACGTTTTTTTAAGGTTCATTTCATTCATTCCAACACACTATGTCACAAACACCATCACAACCAGGCGCCGTCATGTTTCGACTGAGCCTCATGATGTTCATGCAGTTCTTTATCTGGGGTGCTTTTTTCGTCACGATGGGCAGTTACATGCTCGCCATATTTAGTGGAGAAGAAGGAATCAATTCCATTATCGGAAGTGCCTACGCTACGCACAATTGGGCTGGACTCTTAGCGCCCGTACTTGTAGGGCTTATTGCCGATCGATTTTTTAACGCAGAGCGAGTGTTGGCTTTCTGTCATATCGTTGGAGCAGGAGTGCTTTGGTATGCGTCCGGAGTGACGGATCCAGGTACCTTCATCTGGCTCATGCTTGCCTATTTCTTCTTATACATGCCAACCCTGGCCCTTGTGAATGCCGTAGCCTTTGCAAACATAGATGATCCAGATAAGCAATTTCCAAATATTCGTGTATGGGGAACCATTGGATGGATTCTAGCAGGGTTTATTGTGGCACAAACCGTCCTTGGATGGGTAGATGTTCCACTCATTGAAATGATTACGGGGGTAGCAAACGCTCAGGCAACGGCTATTCCTTTGAAAATGGCTGCCATTATATCCGTGATTTATGGATTCTATTGCCTCACCTTGCCTCCCGCTCCACCTGCTCAAAAAGGGGAAGAGTTTAGCGTAGGAAGTGCTCTTGGGCTTGACGCGATCAAGCTTCTGACCGATCGCAACTTTGCCATTTTTTCCTTGTGTAGTTTTGCTATTAGTATCCCATTAGCATTCTACTATGCACGTACCAATGACTTCGTTGCAGCTGTTCAATTTGGCGAGCAGTCCGCATCCTTTATGGCCATTGGGCAGATGTCAGAAGTGCTATTCATGATAGCGATTCCATTGCTACTTGCTCGTATGGGCGTGAAATATATGCTACTTGTGGGGATGCTCGCTTGGACTGCTCGGTATCTCCTGTTTGGACTTTATCCTAGCTCTGCAGCACTTGTGGTTTTAGGGATTGCACTACATGGTATCAGTTATGATTTCTTTTTCGTCACAGGTCAGTTATACATTGACCGGAAGGCACCACGACATCTTCGTGCCAGTGCCCAAGGGTTCTTCAATCTATTGACCTACGGAGCGGGGATGCTTATTGGAAATTATGTCCTTGGGTGGTGGGGGGATCGTATCCAACTTGATGGTTCTACCACGGAAGGATGGCTAGCTGGTGCAGCAACGTTTTGGATTATGCCAGCCATCTTTGCGTTGGCTATCGCTGTGATTTTCTTCCTGTTCTTCTGGGAAAAAAATGGGGATGCAAAAGAATCCGTGGCCGAAAAAGAAGGACCAGCCCCAAACCTTGAGGCTAGCCCAGCTTAAACCTTAGTACTTCGCGGGTTCATCCGCTGCCGGAATGGTGCGCTGGATGAACTCTCGGAGACTTTGATTGCTTGCGCGCAAATCATCATAGCGTAAGTACATCATGTGCCCACTCTCGTACCCTTCAAAGGAGATTCGGTCATTCATTTTTCCGCTTGGATCAAGGTGCCACATGTTGAATTTTGCATTAAAATAATCAGTGGCTCCATCATAATATCCCGCTTGAGTCAAGACATGGAGGTAAGGGTTCTCCGCCATCGCCAATCGCAAATTGGCCCCTGTATTATTTCCACTTCGATCCCATGGATGGACCGGTCCAAACACATTGTATTTAAGGTCCGTTGTGTAGCCTAGTTCGTCACGCAAATAGATATTGATGGCTGGGGTAAAGGAATGTTCCCACGAGGATAACTCAGCGTTGTAATCAGGGCGATCCCCCGCCTCTTTAGCATCAATCCCTTTGTAGCGTGAATCTAGACGACCTACTGTATATCCTTCGTCTCGAAGCAATTCCTTCCAGAAATAGGAGGTTGGCATCGCAAGATTATGCTGGAGGTACACCTTGGCGTCAATGCTCGTGTAGTCAGCCATTTGCTGGGCCATGGCTTGACGTGTCTCCTCTGGCATGGTGGCTCCTTTGGCAATGGCAGGGAGCAATTCATCAATCGTAAAGCCTTCAACCTCTGCCAAAAAATCGGTTAGGGGGCGATTTTGATGAGCTGGGGCAAGTTGCTCATGATACCATGCAGTTGCTGCATAATAGGGTAAGTAGTTTGCGGCCGCGACAGGGCCCTCGCGAGAAATTCCCAAATCAGTTGGTGAAACAAGAACCACGCCATTAAGATGCATCCATTCACGTTGCTGAAGCGCTAGCGCCATTCCTGAGACGCGAACGGTGCCATAACTCTCGCCAATAAGGTACTTCGGAGAAGCCCAACGGCCCTGGCGCGAGGTAAAATTGCTCACCCATTCAGACAAATAACGCACATCCCCATTTACACTAAAAAATCGATCGCGAGGAACATCTTTATCCACAATTCGACTAAACCCAGTGTTCACTGGATCCACAAATACAATATCTGCCACATCCAAGATGCTGTAAGGATTATCCTTCACACCGTAGGGTTGAAGGGGATACCCTTCGTCATCGATGTGCAAAATACGGGGGCCGGTATATCCAAGGTGCATCCATAAGGAGGCCGAACCTGGGCCGCCATTAAACGAAAAGACAATGGGGCGCGTAGTCTTGTCCTTTACGTCTGTCCGCTCATAATACACGTAGAACACTCCCGCTTCGACATGTCCATCTGCGTCCCAAACAGGCATCATACCTGTGGTGGCTTTGTAGGGTACTTTTTCACCCAGGATGGTCACTTCATGCTCACTTTCTATGGCGTGATCAGGGTCAAAAGGGATGTGATCGTCATGATCTTTGGATGCACTAGCCTCAGCATGGACCGACTGATCCGCTTGGGCCCATGCTGGAAAAGCCGCAAGGCTCATTAGGAAGCATATGTATGAGAATTTCATCAGTGAATTTAATCGTGTTTTCATAGGAGTTTTGATGTTTCGGGGTGAATGAATCATTATAATACAACCTCTCCATAGAACCAACCAGACTCCACAAACACCCCCTTATACTATGAAAGCGGTCGCCCTCATTGCTCACGACAACAAAAAACAAGATTTACTTGAGTGGGCAGAATACAACAAACTCACACTCTCTACTTTTAAACTTTTTGCGACAGGAACTACAGGAAAGTTGATTAGTGAGGCCACTGACCTAGATATTCACCGATATAAAAGTGGTCCTTATGGTGGGGATATGCAGATTGGAAGTGATATTGCGGATGGTCAGATTGATGCTGTTGTCTTTTTTTGGGATCCTCTTGCTGCGCAACCACACGACGTGGACATAAAAGCTCTCTTACGCATCTGTATTTTGTACAATATTCCATTGGCATGTAACCGTGCTACAGCCAATATGATTATAAGCTCACCGTTGTTCAAATCGTCAAATCCTTCACCAAATACTACATCGACAGTGTCAGACTCGAAAGGGGTACATCATGAATCACAGGGCGCCCCTCTAGATCCAGAAGAGACATCCTAAGCACGATGTCGTTCTCTGTCTCATAAAGTTCGATAAGGCCCACATTATTTTGTCTTATCACACGTCCTACTCTGTGAGCATTAGCTTCCACATTATACCAGTCTTGGGTGATTCCACTGCTCGTCACATCATAGATTGGGTAAAGTGACGTAGGAGCTCCATAGGCTTGCATCACCTCATCATTAGACACATCAAGTTTAGAAATCTCACCCCAGTGGACATCTCCAGAGATAAAGACCACTCCATTGGCGCCCGTTTTCTCTATTAATGATAACATTCGAGCCCTTTCGTGAGGCAGATTTGTCCACGACTCCCATCCATTGTAGGTGTGGCTAAACTGAATGCTCGAGGCGATAATTCGTATGTCGGCCGATTCATAGAATTTCTGCTCAATCCATTTCCACTGAGCTTCGCCCAAGAGTGTACTATCAGGAGAAGTTGTTGGAGCATAGTCATTTTTGAGGGGCATATTGTAGTATGAATCAGGGGCATTTGGATCCTTTTTTGAGGTGAGGTCATCCCTGAAGTATCGACTATCTAGGATGATGAGTTGAATCGTGACTTCGGCACCGTTTACTCGCTCCACGACGTAGCGCTGGTCCCCATAAATTCCCTCCCTTTGTCGACGTTCAGAAGACTCAGGCACCTTCCATGCGTCCAAAAATAGCTTCTCGGAGTCTTTTTTCATTGAATAATGACGCCCAATGTCATTCCATCCGTAATCGTGATCGTCCCATGTCGCATGCACTTGCGTTGCTTGCCACAATCGCTGGAATTCAGGTTTAGAATGAAGCTGGTCATATTTTGCTTTTAATTCACTCATATCATACGTGTCGCCGTAGATGTTATCGCCTAAATACACAAAGACATCTGGGTTTTGATCCACCGCACGATTTAGCATGGGTTGGGGCTTGTTTTCATCAGAGCAAGAACCAAATGCTAGGACAAAAAGAGGTTCTTGATACTGAATCACCTCATCTGTTAAGATCACTTCTAGATTATAGACACCTTGATGTGCGCTTGGATTGGCACAACTTGAAAGAATGATAAATAAAGAAAGTAGAGGGAGGCTAGATTTACTCATGATTGAGGAGGATGTTCATATTACGTTAACTTACTATTCTACTATGAATTGTACATTAAGCTAAACCACTTTTCACAATTGTTATGACACTTCACCATCTACTGTTCAGCTAAATGTTCAATGAGTAGTGATGACTAATATTCACATCCAAGCGAAACTAACTACCCTGTGAAAGCCACTTTCCATCTTTCTATCCTAGCAGGTTTAACCATTTCCCTACTGTCCTGTACAGGTGGTGGTGATAGCACATCTGAAGTTGCGACAAGCACTACCTCATATAGCCCGCAATCAGACATGATGGTAACAGATCAAGTGATTGATGTGATTGCGTTTGGTTCGTGCAATTCGGAACTAAAGGAACAACCTCTATGGCCTGTCATTGCTCAAGAAGACCCGGATCTTTGGATTTGGACAGGTGATAATGTGTATGCCGACACCGAAGACCCTGTGAAATTCCGTGAAACATATGATCTACAATTGGCGAATGCTGACTATGCATCCTTTGTGGAGTCCGTGCCATTTCTGACCGGCACTTGGGATGATCATGATTATGGTGTGAATGATGGTGGTGTGGAATATCCTGCAAAAGAGCTTGCCAAAGCTGAGATGTATCGATTTTTAGGCGTGACAGAAGATGACCCCTCTCAATCTCGTGCTGGAACGCACAGAAGCTATGATTATGGACCAGAAGACCGACGCGTGAAAGTGATTTTATTGGATACACGCTGGTTCCGTGATCCCATTGAGCGTACTTCAGGTGAGAACGCAACCTATGTTCAGAATGAGGAAGGCACGCTTCTTGGCGAAGAGCAATGGGCATGGCTCGAACGTCAACTGGAAGATCCAGAGGCAGATGTCACTGTGATTGTAAGCTCAATTCAAGTGATTGCGGCAGAGCATCGATTCGAGAAATGGGCCAATTTCCCTAATGAGTTACAGCGTTTTTATGATCTGCTTGCTGAGAAAAAACCAAAGAATGCCTTCATCATCTCAGGAGATCGTCATGCAGGTGAAATTTCTGTGGAAGACATTGAGGGTTGGTCAGATCCACTGGTTGATGTGACCTCTAGTGGTCTCACCAACACTTGGAGTCGTTTATTTGATGAAACCAATAGTCGTGCAGTCACTGACAAAGTGATTGATATTAACTACGGGCTCATCGAAATAGATTGGAGTAATCCTCAGGATCCTACCGTGAACGTATCCATCAAAGGGTTGGAAGGCACGTACCACGCGTACGAGATATAATTGTTGCAACCTTAGAAATTATCTCCATCAAGGATTCGTCCCAGACCTCCAAGGGCGGATCCTTCTCCTTTCGTAGCACCTCCTGTATTAGGAAGAGCTCTCATAATACGTTCTGCAAGACGGGTAAATGGCAAGCTCTGAATCCATACGTTTCCAGGACCCGTCACGGAAGCGAAAAAGACCCCCTCACCACCAAAAAGAGTGTTTTTGATTCCACCTACAAACTGAATGTCATAATCGACAGACGATTCTAGTGCGACAAGACACCCCGTATCCACTCTGAGTGTTTCACCTGGAGCCAGACTTCGCTTCAAGAGGGTTCCTCCAGCATGAATAAAAGCCATCCCATCTCCTTCTAATTTTTGCATAATGAACCCCTCCCCTCCAAACAAACCTGTACCAAGTCGCTTTTGGAAATCAATTCCAACGGCTACACCTTGCGCAGCGCACAAAAAGGAATCTTTTTGACAGACTACTTTGCCTTGATGCTCGGATAAGTCAATAGGCAGGATTTTGCCAGGATAGGGTGCTGCAAAGGTGACACGACGTTTTCCGCTTGAGCCTTGATGCGTATAGGTCGTCATAAAAAGTGATTCACCCGTGAGGACCCGCTTTCCAGCGGACCACATTTTCCCAAGGATACTTGATTCTTGATTTCGACCGTCGCCAAAAATGGTATTCATCTCAATCTCTGGATCCATCAACATCATCGATCCAGCCTCAGCAATAACGGTCTCTTGTGGATCAAGTTCAATGGCAACACATTGCATGTCGTCGCCATATATATCGTAATCTATCTCGTGATTATTCATTGTTTTTAAGGTGGATTAACTAAGAATCAAACGATTTGGGGCTGTCACTCGTTTGTCATAATGGAAAAGTACCCCAACCTCTTGCACGTTGTACGGATGGGTTAAAAAAAAGATTCAAGCCCCTTGAAAGAAAACAAAAAAAAGAAACCAGACTCTATCGTCTTCGACGAAGAAAAGGGCTATAATGCCGCGGTTCTTCCCTACGGCACGAGTGTTGGTGCACCTGCCATCAAATTAGAGAACATCAGCGGGTGGAAAGAGCAAGGCACCATGATGGTCAATAAGGAGCTCAAAAGTAGATTCAAAGAGCTTGAGGACCAATATATTAAACTGGTCGAGGAGCATCGCTGGAATGAACTAGTCTATGCTGCAGAGTTTAATTTCGAGCCAGTCATTGGGCAAATCTACTATTTGTATGATCGAGGAGGCGTAAAAGGGAAACCCTTTCTATCGATGATCACCCCAATGGAGTGGGGTGGCAAAAAGGGAATGGAATTTATCGGGTCTTTCGCATTGAATCATAATCGCAAGTGGATCCTTCAAGAAGCAGCACCCCAGACCTCATAACCCAGCATCTAAGCACCCCCTTGAAAGGCATTGAAGTCGCTAGAAAACCAAAACTGACGTTGCAAACATTGGAACTTTCTCGCTATCTTTATCCTTTCTGTGAAAGAATTAGAAGACGCGCGTAAATTTCTACTCTGTCCCTAAGACTTTCCATCGATCTTTGGCATTGTGGGACCCTCATTGAGGATCATTTGATAGAAAGGGACAAACCTTGCGCCCGTAGCTCAACTGGATAGAGCAACTGCCTTCTAAGCAGTAGGTTACAGGTTCGAGTCCTGTCGGGCGTACGAGAGTGCTGAGGTTTTATGGCGACATGGCCGAGTGGTTAGGCAGAGGTCTGCAAAACCTCGTACAGCGGTTCGAATCCGCTTGTCGCCTCTTGAAGCCCTTTTGATTTTGCCGCGTTCGTCTAGTGGTTAGGACGCCGCCCTTTCACGGCGGTAGCACGGGTTCGAATCCCGTACGCGGTACACATTCCCAATGTTTTGGTCCATTTCGTGATTCAATCATGGAATTGTATGGAGCCCATAGCTCAGTTGGTTAGAGCGTCGCGTTGTGGCCGCGAAGGTCGTGGGTTCGAATCCCATTGGGCTCCCTTTTCAACCCATCTCTACTCATCCCACAAACAAGTCTAATTATTACCGCGATTGTTGCTTATCGTCGCTCGCGAATAGCCGGACGATTTTTCCGCACAAACCCTTTATTTATCATCTCCCCAATGAATCCTATGGAGAAAAACTGCGCTCCAACCACGAGGAGCAAGAATCCAAGGAACAGTAATGGTCGATCTTGAAGGGACTGCCCTAAGGCAAGTTTTATGAAGGCCAAGTAAAGATTAATGACGGCTCCTATTAATATGGATACAATACCAATGGCTCCAAAAAAGTGCATAGGACGAGCCGTATAGCGACTCATAAACAGGAGTGTAAGCAAATCTAGGAAGCCGTTAATAAATCTTGAAGCTCCAAATTTGGTGGATCCGTGAACTCGTGGGCGGTGATTGACCACACGCTCGCCAATCTTTTTAAAGCCTGCATTATGAGCCAATACTGGGACATATCGGTGCATCTCACCATACACGATAATGGCATCAATCACTTCGCGGCGGTAGATCTTTAATCCACAATTGAAATCATGGAGATGGATTCCCGTAAGCAAGCGTGTGACGCCATTAAATAGTTTGGATGGAATCGTTTTAGACACAGGATCATGACGCTTTTTCTTCCAGCCACTCACTAAATCTAGTTTTTCTTCTTGGAGTTGATGTAGCATGTGGGGTATTTCTGCTGGGTCATCCTGAAGGTCTGCATCAAGTGTCACGATGTACTGTCCTGCTGCATAGAAAAATCCTTCTTGCAGCGCAGCACTTTTCCCATGATTGCGTTGGAAGCGAAGACCTTTGACTTGGTCTAACTCTTTCGCAAGAGCATCTACCTGGGTCCAGGTGGCATCATTAGAGCCATCATCCACAAAGATCACTTCATACGTTTGGCCCAACGGATCCAACGCAGACTGGATTTCTTCGACAAGCGGTCGGACAGAATCCTCTTCATTAAACGTGGGGATGACCAGACTCAGGTCAATCTGATCTTTTGATGGCACATTGTTCATAACTGATAAAAATACATAACTTCCGCTCTATGAAGAAATTGTACTACTCTATTGGGGAGATCTGCAAGATGACGGGGATTGAGGCGCATGTCCTTCGATACTGGGAAACGGTGTTTCCTCAGCTGAGTCCTATGAAGGGAAAATCAGGGGCTCGACGTTACAAAGAAGCAGATGTAGCGTTGATTCTGGAGCTCCAGGACTTGATTCATCACAAAGGATACAGTACTCAGGGCGCGCTCAAGGTCTTGGAGAAAAAAGCATCTGCTCCTGGGGAACATCAACCTGATGCGAAAGAGACGCTGTCTGGTGATCTAAAAAGAGAGCTACTCGAAATCAGGGAAACCCTGTCCGTCATTTATCAAAAACTCTAGCATCGGCTTTTGCTGCTCTAGCCCTTCGTTAGGCGGAAGTGAGAAGCTTGGGTAGGCAATGCTTAGACAATTCACTCCATGCTGGGTCGAATCAACGCCCCATGTGAAAATTGGGTGTGTTTGAGTCGGTTCCATTTTTTGATCCGTCATGATCCATGACTCGGGTCTTGCTGCTTCTTTTGAGTTTGTTGATGGCATATCTGATGACGGCTTGTCTGTTGCTCGTCGCACCTCCAGGTTTTTAAATCCATACCCCAGCCCCTCCCCAATTGCCTTTACATAAGCCTCTTTGGCACACCACCGCCGTAAAAAGGCGGATTGCCGATCAATGGGGGTCTCCATGGATTGGATCGCAGACCACTCTTCTTGTGTACATACCCTTGCAAAACTTTCAAGAGAATGATGTGGATCGACCTCAATGTCTATACCAATGGCTCGATTCCTGAGCTTTTGGACCGCCACTGCAACGACCATGCCGCGGGAATGAGAAAGACTGAAATCGAATGGTAACTCTTTAAAAAAAGGCTTCCCGTTTTGTGTTTTGTCGATATTCGAGAGGATTTCTGAGTGAGAATGTTTTTGGGAGAGGCTTCGAACCGCTCTAACTAAGCATATTCTTGATGACACTTTTTCAAGCCAACGCTTGGTATGAACAGACTGGGGTGTAGAAGGATCTTGTGTAGTAAGTGGAGGTTGTTTGGCACTGCGATCACGCTCGTCCGGTGTAAGCATCTGAATCACTTCGTTCGCTTCATCTAGTGCTAGCGCATGTTCCATCGAATACACCTGAAGGGATGCAATCATAGATCAGCGCCCCGCTACAACAGTACCCTGCCACAACACGAGGATATATATGAACTGCAAGGTCAGTAAAAAGGATATTCCACTGAGATGTAATAATTGCAATACCCCTGGCATATCTAATCGCTCCAGTCCAATACCAATGAAAATCTGAGAGAGTACAAATATGCCAATCCACAATACGATCGATCCCATCCACCCTGGTAAACTCATTGAATGCCGTCGATGAACCCAGCCCAATGCACCCATGGCTAGAAGGACAACCCACGAAAAGCTACGGTGAATCACATAGAGCGTATTCTCAACATCCAACCATTGTGAACGGGGTGGTTTAATGGCCGCATTCTTGGCTGCATCAATGAGCTCTCGAACCTGAGTGCCAAGGACCATTTGAATGATCGAAACAGCAAACAAAACAATTCCAAGTGCTAGTAATTGCTTTCGATGGTGAGGTGGAATCGAAAACCTTAACCGATCTCTGTGCCCTCGAAATGCGCCAAATAACAACAGCGACACGATTAGCATCGCAATCAACATGTGTGCGGTAATCATCCCCCCTTCAAGTTGACTACGCACCACTTGCCCACCTAACCACGCTTGGAAGATGACTAACACAAAAGACAAAACAGACGTCGCCGTTACGATGAGGTCTCGTCGAACCCACCAAAACGATAAGATCATTGTAATGGTGATAAAGATCCCTATAAGCACACCCACCAAACGATTGATGTACTCAAGCCAAGTGTGAGTAGGGTTAAAAAGGGCTGGGTCCCATCCAGGAGGTAGATCAGCGATGTTTGTTGGAGGTATCCACACGCCAAAACATTTAGGCCAATCTGGGCAACCAAGACCCGCACCTGAGGCTCTAACCAAACCACCTACCACAATCAAGACGAGGGTCGCCATGACTGTAACCACGGCCATCACTTGAAAGGGAGTCCAACGTTTTTCTGTGATTTTAGCCATGGGGTCTGAATAGACAAAAAATGGTTTTTTCGTACCTTACAAAGATACTCATCTAACGTGAATGGACATAGAAACGTGCACCAAGAATCACTAGCCAACTCGCACTCTTCGACATGGCTCGCAGACTTATGGGAATGTACTAAGCCTGGGATTACACTCTTTGTCATCATCAGTATGGCCATTGGTTTCTTGCTTGGAAGCTTGTCTGGTTCAGCTACGGTTGCCGGAACCTGGACACTATCTTGGGGACATTTTGTGGCGGCGTTGATTGGAACCTGGGCAGTTGCTTCAGGGACAGCAGCAATGAATATGGTATTTGAGCGGGATTATGACGCTTTGATGCGTCGAACTGCCTCTAGACCAATTCCATCAGGCCGACTAACGGCCTCACAAGGGGCATTTTTTGCGCTTACAATGCTGGCTGTTGGTTATGCTATTTTATTTTTGGGAGTGAATCCTACGACGGGTTGGGTCTCCGTGGCCACATCCGTGATTTATCTTTTTGCCTACACACCGATGAAGCGTGTGACCTACGCGAATGTGTTTTTGGGAGCCATACCGGGGGCACTTCCTGCGATCGGAGGTTGGGCTGCCGCCTCAGGCACTGTGCTAGATTACGGAGCTTGGATGCTTTTTTGGATTATGTTTTTCTGGCAAGTTCCTCATGTGATGGCCATTGCTTGGATATACCAAAAAGATTATGCCCATGCTGGGTTTCAGATGTTGCCCAAATCAGATGAAAAAGGTCTAAAAGCCTCCTTTTGGGTTGTATTCTCGCTGCTCGCTCTCTTCCCAAATATTGTGAAGTTGTGGATTTTGGATCTAGGAAGTTGGGTTTTTCTTGTAGGGGGAATAACACTGGCGATCGGATATCTCCTTAGTGGCCTGAACTTTGCCTGGAAGCGCGATGAGTCATCGGCTAGAGCACTTATGATCTTTTCTTTTATCTACTTACCAGGGACCTGGCTTCTCCTAGGCTTAGATCGCTTCATCCTCTATATCCAAGCGATCCTCAGCTAATCGAACAGCAGCTGCCACGAGATCTTCAATGAAACTAAGCTGGATTATGGAAAGCGAGCTGGATCAGATTCATGCATGATCTCGTACACCGCATCAAAGACATCCTCAACGGATGGCTTGCTAAAATAGTCCCCATCTGTGGAGTAAGCAGGTCTATGAGGTTTGGCTGTGAGGCATCTAGCCTGTGAATCTAGGAATCGGTAGCCCTCTTGCTGGTCCAAGACATGCTGCATCATAAACGCAGTAGCACCTCCTGGGACATCCTCATCAATGAACAAAATTCGATTGGTTTTTTGCAGAGAGGCTCCAATTCTGTGCTCCATGTCGAAAGGTAGCAGTGTCCGTACGTCGATACATTCGGCGGAGATCCCAGCCTGCTGAAGAAGTGGTTGGGCCGCCATTACAACGTTAAACGTTGAACCGTAGGAAACCAGCGTGATATCAGACCCTTCTTGAACGACTTCCGGAATCCCAAGAGGAGTCGTAAAATCACCCAAGTTGGATGGCATGGTTTCTTTTAAGCGGTAGCCATTAAGTGGCTCTATCACCAAGGCAGGGTCATCCCCTTGGATTAAGGTGTTGTAAAACCCAGCTGCTTCGGTCAGATTGCGAGGGACACATAAATGCACGCCTCGAATCCCATTAAGAATCATCCCCATGGGAGATCCAGAGTGCCAAATTCCTTCGAGTCTATGGCCTCGTGTACGAACGATGACAGGGCAGCGTTGACGCCCTTTGGTACGGTAGCGTAAGGAGGCAACATCATCACTCAGCGTTTGAAATGCATAGAGTAAATAATCGAGATATTGAATTTCAGCAATCGGTCGAAGGCCTCTCATGGCCATCCCAATACCTTGCCCTAGAATGGTCGTTTCACGAATTCCAGTATCAAATACACGATGGATACCAAAACGTTCTTGCATCCCTTCCAGCCCCAGGTTTACATCACCCAATTGGCCAGAATCCTCTCCGAAGACCACCATTTCAGGGTGGCGATCAAATAACGTCTGGAAGTTATCGCGCAATACCACTCGCCCATCGACCGTAGGTGCATCCTTGGCAAAATTAGCGGGTGTATGTGTCACTTTTAAGGGCGAGTACTTTGTTTCGCTAATCCAGTGACTATTATAGCGGTCATGGTTCGCCTCTGATTGGGCTTCAATCCAGGATGAAAGCGCTTGGGTAGCTTCTGAGCTATCCCCTTTGACTGCCATTAATGCGCGACGTGCAGCAACCATGGAATCTTTTCGGATCACAGGATTTTTCCGCTTGAGCGTGGTAGCAAGGTCCTCCAGAATGGATGCTTTCTGGGGCACCTGCGCTTTGAGAGTATCTAAGTGGGTTAATACAGCGTCTTTTTCTGCTTTCAAAGGCTCTTGGAATGCTTTCCAAGCCTCTTTTTGAGCTGTTTTTACCTCTTCCAAAACTTCTGCGTCCAATGCATCCAATTCCTTCGCAGTGGCTAATTTTTTCTTCAAAATCCACTGTCGGAACTGCGTATTACAACAAAATGTTGACTCCCATGCTAAGCGCTCTTCAGACTTATAACGCTCATGAGATCCTGAGGTAGAGTGTCCTTGAGGTTGGGTGACCTCCTCCACATGGACGACCACGGGAACATGTTCTTTTCGAGCGAGCGTCGAAGCCTTTTGGTACGTCGCGACAAGCCCTTCATAATCCCACGCTTTGGTCTTAAGGATCTCGAGTCCAGGTTTTGTTTTTGTGCGCTGGAAGCCCTGAAGAAGTTCTGATATGCTTTCTTTGGTTGTTTGATACTTCTTGGAGACCGAAATACCATATCCATCATCCCAAACTGACATAACCATAGGAACCTGTAGCACGCCTGCTGCATTCAATGCTTCCCAAAACACTCCTTCTGAAGTTGAGGCGTCCCCAATGGTGCCAAAAGCAATCTCATTCCCCTTTTTTGAGAACTGCGTATGTTTGGCCAGCTTCTTCTCCGCTCGGTATAATGAGCTAGCCTGAGCCAAGCCCAGCAAACGAGCCATTTGACCCGCAGTACAAGAGATGTCCGAGGCGCTATTTTTCATGCTAGTTTGAGGCAACCACTCTCCATCCTCATCCACAAGCTGAGTGCCAAAATGGGCCGTCATTTGACGACCTGACGAGTGGGGCTCATGGGCTGTGTCCACATGAGCATAGAGTTGCGCAAACAGTTGCTGTGGCGTGAGTTGCCCAATAGCCATTAACAAGGTTTGATCGCGATAATACCCTGAGCGAAAATCTCCATCCTGAAATACCTTGGATAGAGCAATTTGAGGGAGCTCTTTTCCGTCGCCAAAAATCCCAAACTTTGCACGTCCATTGAGCACCTCTTTTCGACCAAGCAGTGAAACCTCACGACTCAGTTTTGCCAATCGATAATCCGCGAGTACTTCTGTTTTTTTCCAAGAGGATTTGGTAGCGGTTTTGGCCGATGAGGATCTTGTGGCTCGTGCCGATGGAGTAGCTTTTGCGGGTGTGGTTTTGCTAGCTGGCATAAAAGTGAAGGTTCAGCAAGTTATGACGACGCGATTCCAGGTCGTGTTAGGTCTGCGGGATTCAAAATTGTCTCTAACTCCGATCGGCTCAACTCGGTAAGCTCCTCAGCAACATCTATCAGCGGGCGATCTTCGGCGAAGGCTTGTTTGGCTATTTTTGCCGCAAGGTCATAACCAATAATACCATTCAACGCTGTAACTAGAATGGGGTTTCTACTGACATTCTCAGCAATTTTGTCCGCTCGAACCGTTAAGCCCTGAATGGATCGATCAGCAAAATTCTGGCATGCTGTACCCAAGATGTGAATCGATTCAAGCATATTATGAGCCACCACAGGAA